>CAXUHF010000019.1:43225-58929 GCA_964250765.1 uncultured Ktedonobacteraceae bacterium
TCATTGCTCTTTTGATGCTCTACCGCAATCGCGCTATAGTCCTGCTGATAATAGTGCAGTCGATCTTCCAAGTTTTTGGACGTAATAGTCTCGTTATATTCTGTCACGTGAATAGGTCCAGTTATGTCAAGAATATGTCCAATAAATGTCGGCGTAAAGGAAATATCACCATCAACGGGACCACCACCCTCATCTTGAAAGACTTGCATACTCATGCGTGCTGTCGTTGGATAGTCGCCAGACAGATTGGAGTCACGCAAACCCCAGTTGCCAAAGTTCATCCAACTGCTATACACTGGCGGTGCTTGTCGTCCAAGTTCAACACCGTTACCAGCATAATCGAGCAAGGCAACGTCACGTAGACTAAATGGTGCCATGCGCCCATCCTGGATTTGCAGCACTCCATATTGGCCCGTAAAGCCGCCGCTCGGACGTAGTTCAGCACGATCCATTGTTTGCACCAGGAATCTGCGCTCATGACCAACACCCAGCAACCACGAGACAAGCCCTACGAGTCCTTGCCCCTGCGTCAACATATCCTGTATCTTAGGCAACTCGGTCAGCAGACTTGTAAGTTGCTGCTTCTGTTTATCGCTAATAGGCACATCACTCATACGCACCTGACTCATCTGCACTCGAATATCACCTATATAGTAGAGAGCATGGATAATCGCGCCATCGATAGCAGCAATATCGTCACTACTCACCAGAGGCTTTGTTGCACCACTGGCAAGCGGCGAGCTATGAATGAGGTTCGCACCCATAATAGCGACGTTACTCACCTCCTGCCCCATATTTGACACATCAAGGGCAACTTGTACAAGATGTCGTGCCATCAGAAACTTGTTCGCGTAATCAGGCGAATATTCTTGCAAGAGAGAGAGGATATCCGAGCGGTTTGTAAGGTCTTGCAACTGTACAAAATCGCCTTCAGCAAGCTTGAACTCTGTGTGTGCTTGCCGCAGTTTCTTCGCATCAAGTGCTGCCATTGGATCGCTTTTGGAGATTGTAAGCAGATTCTTGACGTTTAAGAGATGATTGACTCCATCCTGTGCCACGCCACGCACATTGCTATACACGCTATAGGCAGCAAGCCCTGCGCCTAATGGAACAAGCACACCTAGCAGCACTAGCGCAACCAGAACCGAACTTACAAGACTATACAAGTTTCGTCGCTGACGCGTCTGCATCAACGTATCCTGAATGCGCCGCTTGCGTACAATCTTGTGCGGTCCTGTTTTCCCACTCCCTGTCCCACGCGCATATGCTTTAAGGGATGGATCAGATACCTGTAGGGACCGATGTATCGCGTCCGCTTGCCCTAATGATGGCCGCCCCGCAGGCTAAACATGGGCCCCTACAGGTGCCTCTTCCGTTGGCATAGGAAATGGAAATGAGAGTATTGTAGGTATAGGGATAGAAACTTTTGTTTCCAGAGGCAACGTACTAGGAGAAAGCACGACAGGGCTGGAAGGCATGACAGGGGCAAGCCCTGTCACTACTATACTTTCTTCCGCCACTAGGCGGCTTTTTGATGTAGTTTGGTCTATAGTAGTGACAGGGCTTGCCCCGGTCATGCTCCCACTCTCATCAATAGGCTCATTATTATTAGGTGTAGAACTTGGCGTTTCATGGAAACTGAGGATAGTAGGTATCTTCACTGATTCTGTAAGCACAAGCGCGGGACGTTCCGTAGTATCCTCATCGTCCAGACGCAGTTTGCGCTTTACCAAGGTCTCTTGAACAGTTGGTGTTTCTTGCCCCACCGAACGCACATGGTCAACAACGTTTGCACCAGGGAGCAGCGCACGAAAACCCCATGCGCGTCCGTCTGCATGACGCATTAAGCACTTTTGAGTCATTGCAAGTAGGCTAGACGCGGATATATCCTGCTGTTTCGTTATCTCGTCGAGCGAAGCATCAGTGGTAAAGTACGCAGTTACGGCAGCTTTATGTTTTAGGAAACGCCGCTTCTGGCGTGCATTCAATCCGGTAAGAGTAACTTCTTCCCAACACGTAATATCAGTAATGCGTTCATCGGATAAAGAATTTTTCGTATGTGTATCGAGCAAGGTTCGCTCCTCGCTAGTGGCGAATACAGTATGATAAAAAATAGGCACAAAAAGAGTGGGTAACACATTTTTCTATTATAATACAAGACGCGAGAGGTGGTAGATTTGTTGCGTTTACGTCAAATTGGCTACTTTTTGAGGAATGTGGACATACTCCTGTTCTCGACACGAGGTGTAGAGAACAGGAGTATGTCCACATTCCTCATTTTATCCTTGCTTCAAGTGCGCCAAGTTGCTCTTTGAGTTTGCGGTTCTCTTCGCGCATCTCGTCGAGGTCCTTGCGTAAGCCCTTGAATTGTTCATCGTCTTTGTCGCTAGAGCGAAGCGCGTATGCAGAGAGACGCATCTGCCGTTGTGCTGGTGGATCAAGTTCACGGCTAGCGACACGCTCTAACGGTTCAATAGCACGTTTATCGTTAAACGCTGCCAGTGCCATACCCGCGACCATACGGACTGGCGACCACGTATCATGCTCTAGCGCGTCACACAGTGCAGTCACAGCGCGTTGACGTGCGTCCTCACTATATTCTATACGGTTGCGCCCAACCGTCCAAAGACCATTAGCAGCAGCAACGCGTAGTGTTGGATAGCTCTGTGGATTACGAAGATAGCCTGCTATGATATCCACCACTTGATTGTCACCTGAAGCACCAAGACCAGCAAAGATGCCACGCTGCACCGTATAGAGCCACGACGGACGCTGAATCAATTCCGTCAAGAATGGTACGCTTCCCTCTGTACGTGTCTTGCCTAAAGCGGACGCGGCGGCGGTCTCTACACGATAGCTCACATCACCTTTATCAAGTACGGTATGCAACGCTTGTGCAGAACGCTGTGCTAATTCTGGGCGTTGTGGTGCCTGGAATGTGCCAAGCGCATCGGCAATAGCAGCACGTACACGCGAAAACTGTGCTGGGTCAAGTTGCTCAAGAGCCTCTATGAGTATCGTTTGTGCCTTCTCACTGCCTATCGTGCCAAGTGCCGATGCAGCCGAGGTAGCCACGCCCCAGAATGAATCGCTGTACAAAGCAGTTTTGAGTGCTGCAATACTCTCATCATCGCTCTTCGCTCCTAGAGCTTGCGCTGCATCACTTCGTCCAAGCGTGTCGGGATCGTGAGCAAGTTGGTAACGCAACATCTTCGTTGAACGCTCAAAACTCAGGGTTTTCAGCAACCAGCCTTCGGGATCAAAACGCACCATGAGTGGCTCACGCGCTAATGGCACATAAAAACTTTGCTCGATCTGACCATCTTCGCCAACCATGACGCGTAAGGGCACGGTCATCGTCTCTTTCGTATACTCATCTTTCGCGGCTTCATCAGAGATTGGCACAGTAAAGTCGAGATCAATGGGAGTCACAAAGCAGGGCGTTAGCTCGTCAACCTTCTGTGTCTGCTTGATTTTGATTTTTGCCAGTTTACTCTCGCCATTCCATGAGTAGTTCACTGTGAACTCAGGATAGCCACCACTGTAGACCCACTGCTGGAAATAGTGCGCGAGGCTGCGACCTGTTGACTCCTCAAAAGTACGTTCGAGGTCTGCCGTGATAACCTCTTTTTCACGATAGCGTTCGAGATACGTTTTGATCGCACGCTTGAACGCCGCATCGCCGAGTTGATGACGCAGCATGTGCAACACCCACGCACCTTTACCATACATATGGGCGTCGAATAGCTCAAAACCATCGCTATGAAAGATATGATACACGATTGGACGACGGTAGTGCTTATCCTCACCCAAATACCACTCTTTCACATCGGTCATCGACTGCTTGAACATATTTTGTCCAAGATCATGCTCGATCCACATAAGCTCGAAATAGGTAGCGAAGCCCTCATTAAGCCAGCCATTCGACCAGTCACGGCACGTTACAAGATCGCCAAACCACTGGTGTGCAAGTTCATGAGCGACAACAGGCACAAGCGTATCATTGTCAAACGCAGCTTTTTTATCCATCAATAACGTAAAGCTATGTGTAGTAGCGGTAGTATGCTCCATCGCCCCCGTATAAATCTCGACAACGGTTTGTGCATATTTGTCGTAGGGATATTCAACCCCTGTGAAATCCGAAAAGAACTGCATCATCTGTGGCGTTTTGCCCATCAAAAGAGGCGCATCGTCCTTGCGGTCTTTACGCACATAATAGGTAACAGGCTTCTCATTATAACTATCTTCGAGCACAGCAAAATCGCTCACAACGAGCGAGAGCAGATAGACAGCATGCGGAATATCATGTAACCAATGATGCGTTTTCGTCGCACCATTGTCCGTCACGCCTAACAGATTACCATTCGAGACGGTCAGAAACTGCGAGGGCACGGTGACAAAAATCTCTGTTGTGGCGCGATCATTGGGCGCATCATGACAAGGAAACCAATGACTATGATAGGTTGGTTGTCCAAAAGACCACGCCTGTACAGGACGTGTTGGGTCTTCTGGCGCAGGTTTGATGAAGTACAGACCAGTACGTGGTTTGGCATGATACGCTACTGCGATAGTAAAAACTTCATTGTTGAAATAGATGCGGTCCAGTGTCACCGTCAACTTTTTGTCAGTGGTCGTGTAGGATACAGTTTTGCCATCTATCGTCACCTGCTCAATCGCAAGTTCAACGGCATCAAAGGTGATCGTTTTGATCTCTTCATAAAGGACTGCGAACGTGGTATATGCGGTCCCACTCACCGTCTCCTGCTCGAAGTCGAGCGCGACAACAAGCTTGACATGGCGTACATCGGCGGGTCGATCAGGCGCGTAGTGGAGCGCGTCATCGGGCAGTTCAAACGAACGCGCATGTGGAACAGGGACTCCTCTTGCGTCATTCAAAGAAAAAAGGCTATAGCCATCCCCATTGTCTATAGCATAGATACGATTACAACTAGGCATGTGGCACCTCCTACAATAGTGTGGATATGTATATCTAATCACTGTAGGAAGCAAACATGCAAATAGGCTTACTCATCGTTGCTCACACATCTATTCCTACTTTTCTTGCCAACTTATCCTCAACAAGGTACTCTCGTTCTAGTGGCGTTACCAACTGCTCATACTGTCCTTTCCGAACATGTTCATATTGCTCTTGCACAACGTATGAGATGTCTTGAATATCAAGAATCCATTCGCGTGCATAACTTACTAACATTGGCCCTCGCAATCCTAGCTGAATAGCACGACGTTCAAGCCTCGCACCAGAAGGACTATGATCGGGATCCCATTGCAAGCGTACAGAGGATCGCTCTAGCATATTTTTCCACGTGTTTGTATCTTGATAAAGCTCTGCTTGATAGATGCTATGCACAGCTTCTGTAAGGAGTATGTCAAATGCCGAGCGTTTCAGGCGAATTGCTAGTGTTATCTCTTGTCCCTCTTTAGTTCCCCAACCGGAACGATACATCATCCACAGAAAATTCGGTTTAATCCATGACATTCTTGCAAATGAAAACTCGCCTCCAAAATAGCTATGTATCGCTGCAAAATGTCCAATAGCAGGACGATAAGCTTGATAAACGATGATTGAATGCTCGTCATATTGTGCAAGAATATGCTTACCCGTTTGGGGCCAGTGCGCTTGTTGAACAAGGTATGACTCAGTTATCAAATTCATACTAGTATTCCTTGTAGCTTCAGTTCCGTCGCAACATATTATATCTCATCTCCTCTAGCATCTATGTGGCCTATTCGCACATTCTTTCCTTCTCTATTCACATTCCTTCAACTATGCTATACTTTGTCTGCATAGTTTTGGCTGTGCTCTATCAACTTAAAAAAGGAACGTATTGTGGAAGACACAAAGAAAGAAAAAGCTACTAATGGCTCTGCAGCCCCAGACCATCGGTTGGCTCTCACTAGCACCCCGACTTCTCGCTTATCTACAGGTGTAAAGGGGCTAGACGAGGTATTGTATGGTGGCTCTCTTCCTGGACGTGCCTACCTTTTGCGTGGAGGACCCGGCTCTGGCAAGACAACGCTCGGACTACATATTCTCGCCACGGGTGCAGCTAGAGGCGAAAGTACATTGTTTATTACGCTCGGAGAAGCGGTAGAGCAGATACGCTCAAATGCAACACAGCTTGGTATAGACCTCACGAATGTCCACTTTCTTGACCTGAGTCCCAATGCCTCTGCATTTACGCTTATGGAAAGTTATGATATCTTTTCACCAGCAGAGGTCGAACGCGAACCCATCACGCAGAAAATCATTGAAGAGGTACAACGGCTTCAACCACAGCGTGTATTTCTTGACTCAATAACACAATTTCGCTATCTTTCAAACGATGCATTTCAATTTCATAAACAAGTTCTCTCATTTCTGCGTTTTCTAAGCGAGCAGCACGCAACCGTATTTCTCACCTCAGAAGGCAGCAATGACGCGCCCGATGATGATTTGCAATTTATGAGTGATGGCGTTTTCACGTTAGCATTTTCTGGCGAGGGTCGCACAATTAGTGTTTCCAAGTTTCGCGGTTCGTCGTTCCGTTCTGGACACCATACAATGCGCTTAACAGAAAAAGGTATGCAAGTATTTCCCCATTTGCTGCTCAACCATCAAAAACTTACACAGAATGTTGAAAGCATTTCTTTTGGAGTGCCAGCACTGGATGAGCTGTTGCATGGCGGACTAGAGCGCGGCACCGTCTCAATCTTTACCGGTCCCAGTGGTGTAGGAAAAACAACACTGGGCCTTCAATTTATGAAAGAGGCAGCAGGGCGTGGCGAACACTCGCTAGTCTATCTCTTTGATGAGCGCGAAGAGACACTACTCCAACGCTGTGAAGCCGTGAATATTCCAGTACGGGCGATGCTAGAGCGTGGCACACTCTTTATTAAGCAGGTCGAGCCACTTGAGTTTTCGCCTGACGAGTTTGCTTACATGGTGCGTCAGGATGTGGCTGAGCAGAATGCGAAAATCGTGATGATTGACAGTGTAGCAGGCTATCGTCTCTCTGTACAGGGTAACGATCTCGTACCTCATTTGCATGCACTGAGCAAGTATTTACAGACATTAGGCATCGCGGTGCTTTTGATTAATGAAGTTGAGAGCGTCACAGGCGATTTTCACGTGACTGAGGCGGGCATTAGCTATATGGCGGACAACATCATCTTTCTACGCTATCTCGAAATTCGTGGGGAGATGCACAAAGCTATCGGCGTATTGAAGAAACGTCTGACAGATTTTGAGAAAACATTGCGTGAGATCGAGGTGACACGCTATGGTATCAAGGTAGGAAGACCTTTGTCTGATCTGCGCAAAATCTTGAGCGGCGTACCAGAGTGGGTAGACACAGAGCGAAAGCCTGCTGAGTTATGAACAATGAACCGCCGATATTGACGGTCAATCATAATCAGCAAAATTTGAACCTGTTGATGCAGTTTCTAGCGAAGGAAGACTATACAACATATCCTGTCAAAAGCCTCGATGAATTTGACTCTGCGCTGGCATCACAAGCTCTTTTTTGTATGGCACTCATCGACATAACTGGCTTCGATCAGCATATATGGAGCCGCTGTGCGCAACTACAGCAAACTAATATTCCATTCATCATTATTTCGCCTAAACAGAGTGCATCTATACAGCAAGCAAGCTTAGGGCATGGGGCAAAAAATGTTCTTATTAAACCCCTGGCGATAAAAGAACTACTCACAACTATACGCAGTCTACTAGGAGGATAAGCAGCATGCTCCGTATACTTCTTCTTATGCAGAATAAGAAGAATAGTGACCTTCTGGCAACACTGCTTGCAGCCACATATGAGGTAGTACAATCACATAGCTTCGACTCGCTCGACGCACTCTTTGATCTCTGTATAATAGACGTGGCAATGCTGCACTCCGTAGGGGAGCGTATACAGCAACGCAAACAAGCCGAACATCCTGTATTTTTGCCATTTCTACTTGTTACAGCGCAAAGGGAACGTGAAGTCCTCAGGCAACATATTGACGAACTGATGCAGATTCCTATTGAGAAGCGCGAGCTACAAATGCGCGTCGAGACGCTTTTACGTACACGCAACCTCTCATTAGATATAAAGTTACGTAATGAAGATTTGGAGTCGTACATCCAAGCGATGACACACGACTTACGTGCCCCCATTCGCGCGGTCTCAGGCTTTGTTGAGGCTATTGCTGAGGATGAGGCACCTTCTATGACAGAGCAAGGTAAGCATTACCTTAGCTTAATTCAGTCAGCAACAGAGCAAATGTCACACCTGATTACAGCCCTACTTGGTTTCTCACGTATAGGGCGCGAGGAAATCGAGATACTACCAGTAGATATGCATCTTGTCCTTGAAAGTTGTTTACGTACTCTACAACAACAAATGAAAGAACGTCATGCTCAGATACATATCGAAGACAGTTTGCCAGCTGTCGAAGCCAATCCTATCTTGCTAAAAATGGTATTGACCAATCTTCTCTCTAATGCCCTTAAGTTTGTGCCTATCGAGACCACTCCTATCGTGACCATCTCTGCCAACATAATACATCACAATTGCCGTGTACAAGTTCGGGATAACGGTGTCGGCATCACTCCTGAAAATCAACAACGTCTTTTCACACCATTTGTGCGCCTACATGGAGTCGAAGAATTTCCGGGTGTAGGTCTCGGACTGGCAACGGTACGCAAGGCGATAGACATTATGGGTGGTTCTGTAGGTATTACATCTCTTCCAGGACAGGGAAGCACATTCTGGTTTGAACTAAGGAGACCAAACGTATGATGAAAATTCTGATGATTGATGATAGCCCCTATGATCGTGCGCTCATTCAGAGAAGAGTACAAAAAGAATTTCAAGATGTCGAGTTCGTCGAGGTTATCCGTCGCAGCGATCTGGATGAGGCACTCACACAACAGAATTTTGATCTTGCACTGACGGACTACCGCCTGCAATGGACCGACGGCCTCTGGTTATTGCAGACAATTAAAGCACATTTGCCTCTGCTTCCTGTTATCATGGTGACAGATACTGGTAGTGAAGAAATTGCGACTGAGGGTATGAAGTCGGGCCTCAGCGATTACGTGCTGAAGCGAGAACTGCACCGCCTACCTCTTGCCATTAAGGAAAGTCTTGAGAAAACAAGATTAATCTCAGAGCGCAAACACTTGGAAGAGCAAGTTCGACAAGCTCAGAAGATGGAGAGTTTGGGACAACTCGTGAGCGGAATCGCGCATGACTTCAACAATATTCTTGCGGGCATTCTGGGCTATACCGATCAGAGTTTGTCAAAGGTTGATACCGCTCATCCTGTATACGAAGGACTACGGCGAACGCGTGAAAGTACGCTGCGGGCCGCGCAAATGGTACGTCAATTGCTAGCATTCTCGCGGCATCAAGTCCTTGAACCGGCATATGTTGATGTCAATGATATTGTGGCAAACCTACTGGATTTCATCAAAAAAGTTATTGATGAGCATATCGAGATAGTATTTACGCCTGCCGCAGACATACAAACTGTCTTCGCAGATAAAGTACAGATAGAGCAAGTTGTGCTAAACTTGTGCATTAACGCGCGTGACGCCATGCCCAACGGAGGTCAGCTATTTATTACAGTCCAAAACACGATGCTCAACAAATCACCCAGACAGATGCAGACGGCGGAACAAGCTGGAACATATGTAGAGGTAACAGTACGCGATACAGGTACTGGAATGGACGAACAGACACGGAGTCGCATCTTTGAACCGTTCTTTACAACTAAAGAGGTGGGAAAGGGTACTGGTCTTGGTCTTTCGACAGTACATGGCATTATTGGGCAGCATAAAGGCTTTATCAACGTCGAAAGTACACTCGGTACTGGTACGAACTTCCACATCTATTTACCCGCCGTCGATCATGCTCCCCTTACACCACAAAAAGAGCCAGAAGTCGAACTTGGAACGCAGAAAGGAACCGAGACGATTTTGCTCGTAGAGGACGATCAGGACTTACGTGAACTCATGCAAGAAGTGCTACAAGAGTATGGCTATACGGTTATAAGCGTAAGCAACGGAGAAGATGCACTACACCTAGTTGAAAGCGGTGATACGAGGATAGAACTTATCGTCTCAGACATGATGACACCAAAGTTGGGTGGCAAAGACCTTTACAAGATGCTTGCACAATCTGGTTCCACAACCAAATTTTTGTTCATGAGTGGTTATCTCGCAGACCATTTAGGTCAAGACTTCCATTTGGACACTGAGACACATTTTCTGCAAAAGCCTTTTGACTTAGACGAGCTTACGCGAAAGGTTCGTGTGGTATTAGAGGAATAAAAACATAGGTGTCTATTGCCTTCATCATCTCTCGGATGATGAAGGCAATAGACACCTATGTTTTTATTCCTCTACATCGCCCTTCCCGTAATATGCTATGGTATACATAGCAGACTTACCTGTCCAAGAAAGGGCTATTATGCGTACAACAATTCCTCGTATCAATCGGTTCTCGCAGACTGTACGCTTTGTTCGTGTCTCGCGTCTACTTTTGTGGACGATTTGGGTCATTTATCGTGAGCGTCGGCGCGTCATTCGCGCACGTGAACGTGGCAATTATGAAGTTCAACCAAACATTGAAGTGCTGATCAAAGTGCTCGTCGCTTTTCGTGTTGCCGCCGTCAAGCTAGGCGTCTTGATGATTAAGCTAGGGCAATTTCTCAGTTCACGTGCGGACTTGCTTCCTGATGAGGCGATAGCAGTGCTTACCTCGCTGCAAGACGAAGTACCACCAGCACCGTTTGAGCATGTGGTGAGCATTATTGAATCCGAAACGGGCAAACGCGTGGAGGAGATTTTTAGCATCCTGGAGCGCAAATGTACCGCAGCCGCATCGTTAGGTCAAGTACATAAAGCAACACTACTCGCCACTGGTGAAACAGTCGCCGTTAAAATTCAACGCCCAAACACCGATCAACTTGTACGCATGGACCTGAGCACACTGAAATTTGTGATCCGTGTTATCAATCTCTTTGTCGATACAACAGGCTTTATCGACCTCATGGGCATTTACCGCGAGTTCAAACGCACAACCTACGAAGAGATTGACTATGCGTTAGAAGCGGCAAACGCCAAACGCTTCAAAGAGATGTTCAAGGACGACTCAACCATCTATATTCCGCGCATGTACGATCAATACATCACACCGCACATGCTCGTCATAGAATGGATTGATGGTATCAAGGTCAATGATTATGTTGCACTCGAAGCATTAGGTATCAGTCGGCTCGAAGTTGCCAAACGCACGGTAAGTGCCTACTTTTACCAGTTCTTTGTTGAAGGATTTTTCCATGCGGACCCACATCCTGGCAACATCTTTGTCAAAAAGGGCGTCACGACTACCGATGGCGGTCCTGTCATTACCTTCATTGACTTCGGTATGGTTGGCTCGTTAACCAAAAGCATGAAACAATCATTGAAAGATTTGTTCATTAGCTTCTTGTCACGTAACTCACATTCCCTCGTCAACGCGCTCAACAAACTCGGCTTCATCGGACAAGGAGCGAATATGATCGTTATCGAGCGCGGCATGGCGATGATGATGGAACAATACTATGGTATGACGCTTGGCGCGGCACGCGAACTCGACATCCCCGAAGTGGCACAGGATGTAGAGCGTTTGCTCTACGGACAGCCCTTCCAGATACCTGCTCAATTTGCATTCACAGGTCGTGCCATCAGTACACTCGGTGGCGTCTCAACTGGTCTTGCACCTGATTTCAACTTTGTTGAGGTGGCAACGCCTTATGCACGGAAGTTTCTGGGACTCGACGGCGAGGGCATAGGTCAGACAGCGCAGGACCTTTTAAATCAGGCACTTGATACTGGACGTACACTGCTAGCTCTACCACGCGCACTCGAACAAGTCATCACAAAGATCGAGACGGGCCAGATCGAGGTCAAATTGGCGAGTGACCGACCGAAAGATCGTATTCGCTTCCGCTTTGGTCGTAACGGCGGCGGAGGAAGTACCGCATCAGGAAGTGGCGGCATGTCCTGGTCGCTTATGTTTATCGCGGCCCTTGCAGGCGGTATCTATCTGACAACGGCACATCTCATGGTTCCAGCGTGGTTCTGCCTGGGGTTAGCTTGCGTCACGATACTAGGATTGTTTCTAAGAAGATAATAAAATCATAACCGTAAAAGGTACTTTCCTGCTACCCTATCGCATATCAACATGATGGACGTTCCTATTCTCACTAGTATCTCCACTATATCGTTGTGGGGGTAAACAACTCAACGAACAATTGGTAGGGACCGATGTATCGCGTCCTTGTCGGCAAATAAGACGCCAAGAGGACACGATACATCGGTTCCTACCAATTGCTTAATCGAAGCAACGATTATACGTTACTGTTGTATAGTTGAGAAATAGGAGCGTTCTTTCATGAAGAAACGCGGATTTACACGTCCACGGTACTACGGCATTTCTTTTGCTATTGCTCTTACCGTTATTGGTATGATCGTCAGTACACTGTATCTTCAACAAAACGGGAGCTTTGTCCATGCTGAGAATGCAGAGCATACAGTACATAATGGTACTCTTCGTTTAGCTCGTCCACACTACTGGATGGCTGGACCTGCAGTAAAGGGGAAGCAACTTTCCTGTCAAGCACAAACCGCTACGAACCGTTGTTATACCCCACAGCAAATCCAAAGGGCCTATAACATCGCGCCACTTTTAGCCGCTCACACTACTGGTTTAGGTCACACAATCGTGATTGTAGATGCTTTCCAGAGTCCAACACTTCGACATGATCTCGCGTTATTCGATACATTATTTGGTCTCAAAGCTCCAAAGCTCACTATTCTAGCACCCGACGGTCTAGCACCGTTTAACGTGCAAGATGCGACTCAAGTGAGTTGGGCAGCAGAAATTACGCTTGATGTGGAATGGGCACATGCAATCGCACCAGGGGCGGCAATTGATCTTGTACTGGCAAATCCCATGAAAGACCCAAAGGCAAACACACTATCGGGCTTCTTGCTGAACATCTTGCGTGCAACATCATTTGCTGTAACACACAATCTCGGTGACGTTATTTCGCAGAGCTTTGGTGGAAACGAAACCTGCGCCAGCACACAAGCACTACAAGCACAGCATAAAGTGTTTCAAGCTGCGATGGCGAAGGGTATAACAATGCTTGCCGCCTCTGGTGATAGTGGCGCGGCAGAAATCAATTGTGCGTCTACATCGTTTACAAAAAGCGTCTCGACTCCTGCCAGTGATCCGCTTGTGACCGCCGTTGGTGGAACAACTCTCAACGCTAACGCAACAACAGGAGCTTATACCGCAGAAGCAGCATGGAAAGGAAGCGGTGGTGGCCTCAGTGCAGTTTACCCACGTCCGACATTTCAGCAAGTCATACAGGGTATTGTAGGGAATCGACGTGGAGTGCCTGATATCGCGTATAATGGCGACCCCAAAAGCGGTGTGCTTGTCGTATGGAGTTCGTCGGGACAAGGCAAAGACCTTGCCGTTGTCTTCGGTGGGACCAGTGCAGGCTCACCACAATGGGCAGGCATCACAGTTTTGATGAACGAGGTACTCGGCAAGCGTGTAGGTTTCCTCAATCCCATACTGTATCGCATTGGTATGAATGCAAATCCACGAAATTTGCATGATATTACAAAAGGAGCAAACACCTTTGCTGCGAAAAACGCAAACGGAGCAGTAGTAACCATAGAAGGCTTCACAGCCACAAAAGGCTGGGATGCCATCACGGGCTGGGGTACACCAAATGTTGCAAACTTGGTCATGACGGTAGCACGATTGGCGTAATTGTAGGGGTCTAATTCTAGTACATCCTGTTGGCAATCAATTCTGTTCACAAGATTGATGCAATGTTTCAATATGTCTTCCAACATTGTGGAATGCCAACAGGGTGTAATAGAATTAGACCCCTACAGCCGTTTCTACTCGTTCTATTATATTAATACCCACATATCGGTGTCTTCGTGTTGCACTTTGCCTTCACGCTGCAACTTGAGAAGATGGGCTTCAACGGATTTGGCGGCAACGGGATGCAGGCGTGGGTCTACGTCGTTATAGATGCTCTGCACCATTGTGGCAATGGTTGCACCGGAGGGGAAGGAATGAAGTACAGCGAGTACTTGCTGCTCACGTTGTAGACGATGAGTAATGTATTCAGCAAGCTTCGCCTGTGGGTCTGTAATCACGGGGCCGTGTGCTGGCACCATTTCGGCTAGGTCCATGCCTTGTAAACGCTTAAGAGAATTGAAATAGTCGAGCATATCGCCTTCAGGTGGAGCGATAACCACAGTCCCAACGCCAGCAACGAGATCGCCAGCAAAGAGTGTATGCTGTTGCTCTAAGTAATAGCATAGATGATCAAAGCGATGTCCAGGAGTGTGTACAGCACGTAGTGTATCATCGCCTGCCGGAAAAGTCATGGCGTCGGGCACCTCTTCATCGACATCAGGAGTGCCAGCACGACTGAATGCATAAATAGAGATGCGCAGTTCTTCACTTAGTATTTTTGCGCCTCCAACATGATCGGGATGCCCATGTGTGATGAGGATACGCCGAATGCCACCACGTTCTGCACCTTCTCGAATAATTGCCTCTAAGTGGTCTCTGTTATCATCGGCGGGATCGATCACGGTTGCCCCCTCGATACCTCCTCCTAACACAATCGTATTTGTGCCCGGCCCTGTCATCATAGAAGGATTTGGGGCAAGAATAATGCTATAAGGTGGATGGGTCATACTACAACAAACTCCTTTATTATTGCTTCCACACAAACTCCGGGTCTTCCGGTAGAGATACCTGTGCGACACCATCTTGTCTATTCAATGTTGGAGTATGTGTAGGTACATAGCGTGTCGCGGTTGCTTCTATCGCCTCTTGTACTGTATGAAAAGCAGAAAGATCGCGCAATTGATGAAATGTAGGAAACGCCATAGGAAATGTACCCTGCCGAGAACGCTCTATCGCATCCGTTGGACGAATCCATAGACCATCGCTGGTCTCAAGGTTATCGTAAACCGCCTCTTGTTGAGCAGGAGCACTTGCGAGAAAGAAATGCGTATCGAAGCGTTTTGTCATGCCTTCGGGCGTGATCCAATGTGCGAAATACGCCAGGCTGTTCATCGCTAGCACAAGATGTTCCGCACGAGCCATTTCAACCAACGATCCCTTGCGCTCGTTGAATGCCTGACGGTAGTTGGCAAAGCGCGTCACCATGTCCTCGTTGACAGCAAGTACCGTGCCCTCACGATGTGCTAACAGGACATTCGCCTCTTCAAATAATTCGCGGATAGCGGCGGCGCGTGCTCCACTTCCCAAGGCGGTCCTTCCCTCCGGGTCCGCTCCTGAAGGCAAAACGACTTCATAGACGCCCTCAGTACGTTCTGCCAGCCGATCATCAGCCGAGACAGAGCCACCAGGAAACACGAAAATATCCGGCATGAACTCACTCTGCACAACGCGCCTCACCATGAATACCTCTATCCCACTAGCACTCTGTCCAGTTGGAATGTCGCGTACTAACATCACCGTCGAAGCCAGACGTGGCTGCACTGTCATTATGTTTCTCTCCCGCTTGTATTGTACAACGCTGCTAATTTCTACGTGATGGAACGTTTCATCAAACCTCTCAACATGGTCAATCGCTCACAGGGTGTAATAGAATTAGACCCC
>CAXUHF010000020.1:0-4800 GCA_964250765.1 uncultured Ktedonobacteraceae bacterium
TCATCAATCTTGCAAACATGGTCAATCGCCAACAGGGTGTCATAGAATGAGACCCCTACAAGCGACGTATCCACGTTATTTTGTTACATCATATAACCTGGTCCCTACAAAATGATAGGTTGGCCCTACATCAAAAAGTCCTTTCTTATTGTACACAAGGACTTCCTAGATTATAGTATGCACGTGTGAGAAATAAAGGAGGGAATTTTTCATGGCTCAAACCACTACCGAAATGTATCAACTAGCGGGAGCATATCAGCTTGGCGCACCACGGGAGGAATACCGCTTCAAAATTGTGCGCACCCTTTTAGGAGGATTGCTCTTGCTCGCATTGGGCGTTGGTGCTATCGCATTTATTTTTATCTCTGAGCATCTATCGTTTGCAACGATGGATTTTTCTGCTGTTGATACGGGTGGAGATTTCTGGTTATTTGTGATTGTAGGACTCGTTCTACTCGCATGTGGCGTATGGTCATGGATCAATCTCTTTCTGAATTTTGATTTACGTGTTATTGTCTGTGAGCAGGGGGTAGTGCGTACTAAGAGAGGACAGACCGACGTTGTGCGCTGGGAACATGTTGATGCGTTCTGGCAAGCAGTGACAAAACGCTATACGAATGGTATCTATACGGGTACGACACATATCTATACGCTCCGCCGCTCTGATGGAGCCGTATTCAAGTTTAATGACACAATTAACAAGGTTGAGACATTGGGGAACACGCTTCAACGTGAGGTAACGCGCGTTCTGTTACCCAGATTTATTTACGCTTACAATGCAGGGAGCACAGTAACTTTTGGCCCGTTGAGCATCAATCAGCAGGGGATAAGCAACAGCAAAGAGATGTTGCCGTGGAGTGCGGTCAAAGATTTGCAGGTCAGGAAAGGCATCGTGTCGGTCAAAAAAGAGGGCAAGTGGTTTAACTGGTCAACCGTGGGTGTGGCACGTATCCCTAACTTCTACGTGTTCATGGCATTGGTTGATTATGCGTCAAAAGGCAGGAGATAATCGAATACGGACACATCGGTGGGGTAGCAATGAATTGCTGCCCCACCGATGTGTCCGTATTCGATTGTCAAATTTCCTATAAACGAGGCAACAATCCTCTTTTCACCACGGGCAACTGCTGATACAAATCGGTTCCTGTGAGACCTGTACGCCAGCTTCTTGCTTTTCTCAGGTCTTGTACGAAGTCGCTTTGCAGGTCGATGCCGAGGGCTTGCCATGTCAGGCTGATGGCGCGACGAGCGAAGGCGATGTTGTTGCGTGGCTCGATGCGGTCAAGGTCTTCAAAGAAAAAGCCGCAACTGGTGAAACTGTATTGCTGGTAGTACTGTGACTCTAAAAGTAGCTTCACGAGGTCAACTTCCTTCATGTCAGTTGGGAAGTGATGCATTTTGCTATGGCGTGTCCAGAAACTTGTCAGCGATTCCCAGCCGTTGCGTAGCGCGAGATAGTCGCTCCGCGAGGCGTAGGGGTCGGTGAAAACGGTGCTCACATGCTGCTCGAAAAGAGCGTTGTTGCGTTCCGCGAGCTTGTTGAGCGCGTGCCGTAGTGCGCTCTTCCAACTACTATCGCCTTCAGTACACTCGCAACCAGCATTCCAACGTGCAACACCATGACCACAACTCCACGCGCTCGGTTCGTGTAACTTGACCTCTTGCGTCGCGGGATGTAACAACATGTAACGTTCCAGCGTACAAACCTCGAAGCCATAACTGGGGGCACCATTGCGTACAAGGTAGGCCAGGAATTTGTCACGCCACGGTTTGTGATGTCCATAGAGTTCACCGTCAGTCGCAATCGTGATAAGTTGTGCCTCGCCCTTGAACCGTTTGGACTCGACGAGATGCCACGGTAGGTAGGAGGCGGCGAAGATGTTTGCGTCGTTAGTGGTATTCCAATCAAAGGAGACGCCACCGGAGAGCGGAGCGTTATAGAAAAAAACGGTAATGCTGCGACCATCACGCAACGGCACAAGGTAAGGCTCTGTTGCGTCTATGGAACTGGCGGCCTGCCAGGGGGCGAGAACCGTATAGGTGACACCCTCCTGCGCCAAGAGGTCGAGCGTTTCGGTATCGACTGCCGTTTCCGCGAGCCAGACACCATGTGCATCATGACCATAGCGATGTCGAAAGTCTTGCAGCCCCCAGCGTATTTGCGTTCGCTTGTCCTGGAGAGTTGCAAGTGGCAGGATTGTATGGTTGTAGACCTGTGCGAGTGCATTGCCGACGCCATAGCGTTGCATGTGTTGCTGGTCCGCACTGATAATACGCTGATACACATCGGGATGCTGTTGCTCTAACCATGCGGCAAGTGTGGGGCCAAGATCGTAGCTGATGTAGTCAAAGTTGCCTTCCTCAGCGTTTGGTTTGTAGCATTCGGCGGTAATCTTCTCATTGTAGTTAGCAAAGGGAGTGGCACCTGCTTCGACGGGAAGGTCACCTGTAAAGGGATTTTCGCGCGGAGGTTGATAGAAATGTCCATAGAGACAGAGATACGCGCCTCCTGTCGTCTCTGCTGGATGTGATAATGATGGAAGTGTAACTTCAGTAGCATCGTCGGGTAATGTTGAATCAATCATGCAACCACCTCACTGGTATTGAGCAACAAAATCAGCACTGCGCCTACCAGAACGGAGAACAAGCCTCTTCATACAGTATACACTACAAGCCCAACAGTGAAAATGTCAAAAGAGCCGTTCCAGAGAAAAAATAGCTGTGTGCTTGCTTACTGTAGTATTACCACGCTGTAGGGGTCTAATTCTATTACACCCTGCTGGCGATTAATCCTGTCCACAAGGGCGATGAAACGTTTCGACGTACCTCCAGGATGGTCAATTGCCAGCAGGGTGTAATAGAATTAGACCCCTACAATGTTACATGAATTACCGACATTCCTATGATTACCGATATTACGCGGTTTGGAAACCGTCTTCGTATGTGCTATAGGTATAGCCTTGCGAGGTGTTGATAAATTCTTCGTATGCTTCGCGTAGTTTGGGATAGCGTAGCAGGAAGAAGCCCGCGTACTCTTGAGACAACGCGCGTGGCTGGCGCAAAAGACGCATGTTGACCTCTTTAAGGAGATGACTACCTTTTTTGCCGTTACATGATTTGCATGAGGCCACAAGATTTTCCCAGGTACTTTGCCCGCCACGGGAGCGCGGGATGATATGGTCAAGTGTCAGATCACGGCCTCGTTTGCCGCAATACTGGCACGTTTCGTCATCACGTAGAAGAATATTGGCACGCGTCGGTTGGAGCGCGACACGCGGCACACGCACATTGGCGAGCAACTGTACGATAACCGGACGCTCTAACTCAAGACGGCGGGCCGAGATACTCTCTTCGATCACTCTACGCACACGATCATCTACAAAGGTCACTTTCTGCTTTGAAAGCAATACAATGAGACGACGTTCTGGAATGACCGAGAGAGGCTGTAGTGAGGAATTCAATACAAGAACTGGCATATGAATAGCGTTCCTTCCTCTCTGTCAGAGCCGATACCACATGCAGACAGCGAGGGCGAGAACTGAGGCACTATGTGAGGAAGAATACCTCACAAGCCTGTTCCTACTGCCGCCTGCTACGACGACTGAGTGGATAAGGTGGGAGGCGTTTTGCACGTCCAGGTGAGTCAGGGGCAGCAAAGCACACTCCTCTCGACTGCGATATACAGGATGTACTCGCGTCGAGGCGTGAAGCCGATAGCGATATCAGGGCAGTACATCCCGTGAGGGCTGTTACGTGTATCTGATATCCCTGCATTCCTGAGACTCCTTTATTTCCCTAGTAGGGAGAGAGTGTGGCACGTTGGATATGCCATCCTGGTCGGGGTGAGAGGACTTGAACCTCCGACCTCAGCGTCCCGAACGCTGCGCGCTAGCCGACTGCGCTACACCCCGGTTTGACGATTCCGTGCAAAAAAACTCACTGAACCTATCCTACGAACACGGTAGGAATTTATCTACCCTGCTCAATGCAAGTATAGCACACCTCTACAAGTTTTGACAATAGGTTATTCAGGATGAGTAACTTCCACTTTCCTTCTATCACACTTAATGTGCTCCAAGCGGAAATGCTGGCATTGACGCTCTCGTTTAGCTGGTATATCGCTTACAGGGCGTAATGAATTATGGCCTCTACAGCACGGCTTATCTCTTAATAAACCTACTGTTGCTTAATGTCCTACGCAAAAAAATTCTCGGCTGGCACCTCTTCCAATGCAGGCACAACGAGAGAAGGCAGGGTAAGCTCTCCACTAAACACGCCTAAAGAAGTATATGTTTTTTCCTTCAAAACGAGTATCTCTATAGTATGTGCCAATGGGTCCACAAACCAGTATTCGCGTACACCCGCACGCTCGTAAGCTTTTTGTTTGGTGGAACGATCATGCCCAACAGTCCCCGGCGAAGAGACTTCAATTGCGAGGTCGGGTGTACCCTTAATATATGTGGAAGTAATTTTTGCGGGACCTGTCCTCAAAATAACAAGTATATCGGGCTGTACAACAGTTTTGGGTGCAAGTTCTACGTCAAGAGGACCTATGAAAACCTTACCTAAATCAACATTTTCAACACAAGCCGAAAGGTAACGGGAAATGCGTCCAACAATACGCTGATGTTGTGGGCTATGAGCGGACATCGTAAGCAAAAGCACGCCATCAATAATTTCGTAGCGTTGCCCATCATCAGGTAGAGCAGCATAAGCATCATAGGTCCATTCACCTTGTGTTGAACCCAACACCCAATCTGCTGGAGTTACCACCGTCGGTTGTTCGCTTGTCGTTGTCAT
>CAXUHF010000020.1:4900-9977 GCA_964250765.1 uncultured Ktedonobacteraceae bacterium
CCAACACCCAATCTGCTGGAGTTACCACCGTCGGTTGTTCGCTTGTCGTTGTCATTTTTTGCCACCTTTCGTGCATGAGTTTCGCTACTAGGATAATACCATATTTGTCTTGATGTGATTAATAGTCTGTTCCAAATACCTCCCTCAGAAACTTTTTTCGCACCTGTACCAAGCTTTTATTCAACCCCAAAATCGACACACCCTAAGCTTTATAAGCGCAGGAACGCCTTCGGGTTTTTCGGAGTGAAGAGCGGATGTGTATCTTCCCGATGACTCCGATTCAACTTTCTACTAGGAGATAACAATGATGAAATGCTTGTTCCAAACGTTACAAACTCTACCCACAATCTGCAGAATGCTCCGTTTCGTCTCAACATCTTCTCGCTACCGAAAACGCTAGTAAGTTATGTTGGCAGGTTGGACACTCCTCAATGTCGCAGAGTGTCTACTTGCTCACAAAATAAGCACAGGCAAGCTCGATAAGTCCTCGCCAAGTAATCAGCTGCCGACAGAGCAAAGGAACGGACGGCAGACGCGCACCCGATACCAACAAGAAGCAAGTATCAACAGACCGTCGGGATGCTTCTACAATCGAGGGACATGAGTACTCACCAACAAAGAAAAGGAACGGACGGCGGGCACGCACTCCCCGACGGAGAATTGTTCATTTGCATTCACTAATCTACCAAAAAGCATTATTAGGAGGAACGAATCATGGCACATCAAATCATTGATTTTTGCGCTCAAAATTGGCTTCAGATCATACAAACACTCTGTGAGCTAATCAGCATTGCTATTACTGTTGTTGATAAATTTCGTACTACCAAAAGCACTTTGCATATTCAAACACCTCGTAACCCAAAAAAGCGGCGGAAGGCTGCCCACCATGCAAAGTTGGGTATTACATTCATGTTTGATATTCATATTATCCGCTAACCTGACTGCCTCTGGAAACTAATCTGGTAATCTCACCAAGAGTATCTGAGTTGCAAAAAATACCTATATCTGCTAAAAACTTTATCACCAATCGCCAATCTCCACTCCTTGCTACTTCCAATAACTTCCCTTGCGCATTATTTACAACAACTTCATGCCATTGCTCACGATCTAATTGACCTAGCAACACGGCCTCTTCCTCTGCTTCCTCGACCAGTTCTAAGTCTGACTTCTCTTCCTCGTTATTTAAAAGCAAGGCACGTAAACCGCTTGACCATACGAGTTGATGCTTCCCTTTAAACCAGCGTGCGTACTCTCTAAATATTGGTTTTAGCTCGGTGTGTCCTTGTGAGACGTACCAGAGCATTGCGAATGGCGTTAGATGCTCATCACCGTGACCTCGTTTTAGATGACCTTTTGTCATTTCGGTTGCGGCACTCCACGGTGTTCTCGCGGGTTCGCGTCCAAACTTTGCCACGTAATCTGCTACTGCTCCGTAGGTTCTGTCCAGTTTGAAACCATGTTCGTTCATACTCAAACCTTCGTGTTCTGCACTTCTTTGCCATTGTTCACGAGTGACTTGTGCATATGCCTCAGAGTCAATATCTTTCTCAAAGAAGACTAATTCGTGACAATGAGGGTGCCAGCCGTTTTGCTCTGACCATGTGACTTCGCGTACACTGACTGTGCCTAGAACGCCAAATTGCTTGCGGAGTTCTTGTGCCTTACGCCCTTGCTTCGCGCGTTTTCTAGCTGCTAAAAAAGATTGTAGCAGCGTCAATAGATCATCAAAGCGTTTATGCGAGATGGTGTAGGTCGCAAGGTAGACAACACCACCGTTATTTATACACGTTTTAATTGCTTGCTCTAATTCGACGCGCCGACGCTCTGAGATTTTCGCGGCACAGATTGGACAGACCCAGACAGAACCGCAGACCATAAGACCACCATAATGCGCCGATTGATGCGTAGGATGATACAGAATATCAACGGTACTAGCTTTGGTACGACGCATACAAAACGCAACGCGCTCATCTGGCAGCAATTTTTGTGCCTCTCGGAGCACTTCCCAACGTGTTAAACGTGTATGCGAGTCAGAAGGCTTAGTAATACTAGTTTGATTTTGGGGTTCATATGGTGTGCTTGAGATGGTTGTAACAGAATGAGAAGATACAAAAAGAGGGGTAAGTTGCATGAAGTCCGCCATTTCTATCCACATCTACCTAGAATGTATATCGCATATACATAGACGAACAGCAGCATTTGTTATAACGATAAATTTTTGTGTACACAATACGGATGTTTCGACAAATGAACGGGAATACATCAATTGTAGGGGTCTAATTCCATTACACCCTCTCGCCCATAGACCATGCTTGGAGGAATATTGAAACGTATCACTAATCCTGTAGACAGAATCAATCGCCAACAGGGTGTAATGGAATTAGACCCCTACATGCATTTCGTTCAAATTGTTGAATTACGTTTGTTAACAACCTTGACGCTATGAAGCAACTCGGTATAATCTGTAAGGAAAAGTCAACACGAAACAGTTTTAGAAATGGAACACACGCATGGCAACACCTAAATCAGTCTCTAAAATGCGAACGGCGAGCAGGATATGTAAACTCGGCACATGGGTTATCACAGCGATAGGAATTGGGGCAGTAGGAATTTATATCTCTACGCTTCTCCCTCTTATTCCATATCTCAGGCAGTATCCAGGCTTAGGCGGTTATACATATACCTCGTTGACAGGAGTCATTTCCTCGCTATTCCTCATCATTGTTCCAACGCTTTTCTTTGCAGTTGTCCTTTATGCACTAGGAACGATTATGGAGTTTATGACAGGCGAGCCAAAGCCTCGTGAACCTGAAATGAAGAGCGCAGAGGAGGAGGAGGGAGATGACGAACACCTGGAGATAGTGCCGATACCTGAAATGCGGTAAGATGAAGAAATTAATCGAAAACAAATGTTCATGAGTTTTTCAAACTATTTATAAAGTGATATTATATATTTGTATAATGCATAGTTGAATGTATGGAGGATTTAGTGGTAGTATTCAAACGCTTTCCGAAGATCCATCTTTTGTTACAGCAAAATCAACATATTGTTCCACTCGACAAGAGAAACAACTATCCTTCTTTTACCGCAGATTTCGTCATACTCGACGAAATATTGATGCCAGTATTCCGTAGCTTGGACAACGAAGCTACCAAACAACAAAATAGCTATCGTTGGATTTATATTATCTTAATCTTTGGCGGTTCGCTAGCAACTATTTTCGCCATTGTTCAACTGGCGTTTCAAAGTATTGAGTGGCCTGGTTATGTTGAAGCTATCATTGCAGCCATGCTTGTTGGTAACACCGCTATCACACGCTCCTTTAACAATCACGAACGCTATCTTGATACCCGACTAGCGGCAGAGCAATTACGGAGTATGTATTTTCTTTTCCTACGACGCTATTCTCCTTTTGAGGATGAACAAACTCGTAAAGACCATCTCCAACGAGAGGTTGATGCTATTAAACGGAAGGTAAGACATTGAGCCAACAGAATATACGCGAATTCTTCTCGCTCTATCAAGAACACCGTTACAAAGACCAGATCGGATTTTACACTAGTCGTGTTGAGGAATTTGAGCAGGCCCATAACCAAGCCATCATGATTAGCATTATTTTGCTGATATTAACGGCTTTAGTGGGAAGCGTAGGAGCTTTTACTGGTATTCCCCCGTGGTCAAAATTGGTGTGCCAACTTGCAGCCGCACTCTTTCCCATCCTTTCCACAGCTATTGCGGCGTACAATAGTTTGTATGGTTTTGAGCAACAGGCAAAACTCTATCAAGATAGCATTGATAATCTGATTGAAGCTAGAGACAATTTAGAACCTGGCCTTCTAGCAAGTCTTGACGAAGGACAGTTTACTCAACGTGTAGATGTATACATCAAAGATGTAGAAAAAGTCTTTCATGATGAACAAGGCCAATGGGGTCAGTTAGCACTAAAGTTTAAGCCACCGCAAGAGTAGTGGGAGTAAAATGAGACTATGCTATGTAGGGTCAGTACTTCACAATTTATGAAGTACTGACCCTACATAGCATAGTCTCATTAAACTATTCTGAAATCATAAGTACCATTCTTTTTACCTGTATAGCTAATAATTACGAATTCTCAACCGATTTAAGCACTCTATTCATATGTATACGATGATACTCTTTTGCAAACATCTGTATATTTTACATACTGGATTGTGTAGATATACGTATATCTATAAATAATTGTATGTTTATTGACAAATGAAGGAAAGCACAGGGAGACATATTTTCAATGGTAGTAGAACACTTCTATACAAGTGATGAATATATCAAGAATAATCCTGATTGGCATGTTGATGCTGCACCGTGGAAAGCTAGTAGTGTTCTGGAAATGATGCAGCGTAACCAGCTTCAACCAACAACTGTCGGAGAGGTGGGATGTGGAGCAGGCGAAATACTCAAGATCATGCAGCAACACCTGAGTGAGGAGTGCGATTTTTTCGGTTACGATATTGCTCCACATGCGATAGAACTCGCCAAGACACGCGAAAACGAGAAACTTCATTTTAAGCTAGCAGACTTCGAGCAAGAACGTGATGCCTTCTTTGACCTCCTTTTGATTGTTGATGTGCTTGAACACTTTGAGGACTGCTTTCACTTTCTGCGTACAATCAAAACGAGGAGCGAATACAAGCTCTTTCAAATTCCCCTGGATATTTTTGTGCTCTCTGTACTTCGGAACGAACTCGTCGATTTTCGCCATGCAACGGGACACCTGCACTTCTTTACAAAAGATATTATTCTTGAGGTGCTACAGGCAAATGGCTATGAAATACTCGATGTGTTTTATACGCTGCCACCATTAGAGACAACGCCGTGGAGGAGTGTGCGCAACAACCCGCGCAAACTTGCCATCAAATTGCTCAAAATGGCGAAACGTGGGCTACAACGCTTACCCGGCAACATCGTCTACGCCATCAATCAAGACCTCGCTGTACGCATCTTCGGTGGGTGGCGGCTCATGGTGCTAGCACAATAATACGTCATCAACCTTGAAATTATGATTATTACCACCAACCGCGAAAAAGACAAAAAGAACGC
>CAXUHF010000020.1:9987-12661 GCA_964250765.1 uncultured Ktedonobacteraceae bacterium
AAAAAAAAAATCTCAACACACGTCCATTGGGCTTTGCCCCCCCGGGGCCCCAACTTCACCATTGCACGTTGATGACGTATTATGACTATTTTTTATCCAGGGATACGTTCGTCGGCCTGCATGAGGATACCGACCATCACGTCCTCAAACCAGCCCGCGCCGAATTTCCAGGTGCCGTAGAGAATAAGTGCTGCCTCGCCTGTAGGTGAGATGTTCCCATGATTGCTCTGAATGCTTTCTTTGAGCGTTGTGGCGTTCACACGTAACATGCGTAACTCCTTGACTTCGTTGTCCTCTGGCTTGCGCTTCGACAGTATAGTCAGAGGAATATTTAGCCGTGTCACAAAGCACAGTTCGGGATGTGGTACAAGTGTGTCATAGACCACGCCGAGGCAATATTGATTCCGAATATCCTTCTCTTGTATCCCCGTCTCTTCGCGCATCTCGCGGTTCATTGCTCCAAACGGATCGGGCGTATGTCTCTCGTTGTCTTTGCCTCTCTCCATAAAGCCACCGATGACATGAATGCGTCCGTCATGCACGTCGGTGCCTTGCCGTCTTTCGAGCAAGATATAGCCATCGAGCGTCTCAATAACCGAACATACGGAGAGTGGATTGCTCAACTCGTCACGCGTCAACTGCTGTGAAAATTCGGGGGACCGTGTTGCTACGTACTCTTTATAACTGGTATTCCCTAATTTGAGGCGTAGCGTCGAGTTCTCTCGTTCTTCGGCATACATCAAGCGAAACAATTGTCCGTCGTAGAGTTGAACGTTCTGTTCCTTTGCTAGAGCAAGCTTGTCATGCCAGATATGCTCCATCGTAGCCTGCATCTCTGTTGTAAATGACACATGATGTGTTGAGTTATAGTCAACGACAAGCTGCTCAGAAGTATAGCAGCCGCGTACCAGGAACTCGAAATCAAGCATACAATTATTCCCATTCAATAGTGGCGGGTGGCTTAGAAGTAATGTCATACACGACACGGTTCACTCCCGACACCTCATTGACAATACGATTTGCGATACGTCCCAGGACATCCGGCGAGATACGCGCCCAGTCCGCCGTCATAAAATCGCCCGTTGTCACCGCTCGTACCGCAACGACATTAGCATATGTGCGATTATCGCCCATCACGCCGACACTTTGCAGTGGAGTCAAAACGGCGAATGCTTGCCCTAATTCTCGATAGATACCCGCACGACGTATCTCGTCAATCACGATGGTATCCGCCGCTCGCAGAATCGCCAGCCGTGTCTCGTCAACGGCTCCAATGATACGAATTGCCAGTCCTGGTCCAGGGAAGGGATGACGCCAGACCCACTCTTCGGGCAGGCCGAGTGCTAGTCCTATTTCGCGTACCTCGTCTTTGAACAACACACGCAACGGCTCGACCAGCTTGAGTGACATTTCTTCGGGTAAGCCACCGACATTATGATGCGTCTTGATACGTGTCGCGGTAGAGGCGGTGTCGTGACTGGTACTCTCGATTACGTCAGGATAGAGGGTTCCCTGAGCGAGGAACGTAATAGGACCTTGTTGCTCCTCTAAGCGTTCGGCCTCGGCCTCGAAGACGCGAATAAACTCCTCGCCGATAATTCGTCGCTTCTGCTCCGGGTCAATTACATCAGCGAGACGAGCCAGGAAGCGTTTTTGTGCATCAACCACGACAAGCGGAATGTGCATATGCGTCCCAAAGGTGTCAATCACCTGCTCACGTTCACCAGCCCGTAAACAGCCCGTATCGACAAATACACATGTCAATTGCTCCCCAATGGCACGATGCACCAACAGTGCAGCAACCGCCGAATCAACACCACCGGAAAGCCCACACAGAACGCGCTCATTGCCAACATGTTGTCGTATCTGCTCAACCGCCTCTTCAATCACAGAACTTGCGGTCCACGTACCATCACAGCCACAAATGCGAAACAGGAAATTGTGGATAAGCTCCTTGCCTTGCGGTGTATGTGATACTTCTGGATGGAATTGTAAGCCAACTCTGCCCTGCTCATCAGCAATCGCGGCAACCGGATTGCTTTCGGTTGTCGCGATTCCGCGAAAGCCCTGTGGCAGAATATCCACGCTATCGCCATGACTCATCCAAACGGGCAGGCGTAACGCGGTCTCGATAGGTATAAGTTGTTCGGTTTGTGCAGGTGAAGCGGTGATACCTTCAAAGATACGGAAGGCTGGGTCATTGGGAGTACTGGCGAGTACTTCGATAGTGGCGGGGCCATACTCGCGCAGCTCGTGTGTCAACTCGACATGTCCGCCGAGCTGTGTTGCCAGTAGTTGCATACCATAACAGATACCCAATACGGGAATGCCACTGGTAAGAATCGCGGGATCACAGAGAGGTGCATTCGCGTCATACACGCTCGCTGGTCCACCTGAGAGAATAAAGCCCTTGATATCAAGATGTGCCTGTTGTTGCAGAAAGGCCAGCGTTGTTGTCGCAGGGAGCAACTCGCTATAGACAGAACACTCGCGCACACGACGGGTAATCAGCCGACTATACTGCGAACCAAAGTCGAGAACAATAATCGCCTGTCGGCGTTCCTGGAGATGCATGTGCGTCCTTTCCTAAAATCTATTTATGTGAGATTGTTGTGTACAGGTGATGTAGGAGCGCAATGAATTGCGCTCCTACAGCATGTGTGTTGGTTATATC
>CAXUHF010000020.1:12671-23446 GCA_964250765.1 uncultured Ktedonobacteraceae bacterium
TCTTTTTTTTTTTCTCCTGTTTTTTGACCCCCTAAATTAATCGCCCCAAAAAAAACCCTTTAACACAACAATCTCACATTTTTAAACTACACGCGTGGGCCACCCGCGACATAGATAATTTGACCGCTTACAAAGCCTGCCTCTTCTGATGCGAGGAAGGTGATGACGTTGGCGATGTCGCGCGGTTGTCCAACGCGCCCGACGGGAATCATTTTCGCGCCTGCCTCGATTTGTGCTTGTGGATCAAGACCCTGACGACGTGCAGTGGCACGAGTCATTTCGGTATCAATAAAGCCTGGTGCGACTGCGTTGGCGGTGATGCCGAACTTGCCCAATTCAATTGAAAGAGTGCGCGTCAAGCCTTGCAAACCAGCCTTTGCCGCCGAATAGTTTGATTGTCCACGATTGCCCAAAGCGGAGGTCGAGGAGAGCGAGACGATACGCCCATATTTTTGCTTTACCATTTGAGCCTGCGCCGCACGACTACAGAGGAATGCACCTTTGAGATGCACATTCATTACCGTGTCCCAATCCTCTTCCGACATCTTAAATAGGAGGTTGTCGCGCAAGACGCCAGCGTTATTGACGAGGATATCAAGCCGTCCAAAGTGTGTGATCGTCTCCTCAATTGCAGCCGTGACCATTGCGCTATCGGCGACATTGCACCGTACCACAAGGCCCTCGGAACCAATACTATCAAGTTCGGCGGCAACCTGCTTGCAGCCCTCCTCGTCGATATCGGCGAGCGTGACGCGTGCTCCTTCTTCCGCCATGCGTAGGGCGGTGGCGGCTCCAATGCCGCGACCTGCACCAGTCACAAACGCCACTCGTCCATCGAGTCGTCCCATGAATCGCTTCTCCTTGTTGCTTTACAAATATAACAATGCGATGTTTGAGTATACCACATGCGGAAGCTTCCCCTCATTGATGAAAATAAGTACCTACCCTCTATTATCTAGTACGAACTTGTGATATCCTAATGGCCTGGTACAAGCGATTGTTAGTAGTTGCAACAAGCGGTTACAGGGTAGGAGGTTAATGTGCAAAAGAGCGATTTGCCGTTTGGTAGCGAGTTTTCACCTTCTCAGATAAATCTCGTCACTGTCTTAGAACTAGCCAAAGGACATAGTAATGATATAAAAGCGTTTGAAGACGCTATTCGCTTAACATATTTTGTAGACTATAAAACGAGTGATGAGAATAAACACAAGCTAGCAATGAATGCAAAATTAGGAATGATCGCATACGGCTTGATTAATCGTGATATCAATTTAACAGAGCTTGGAGAGTACCTCTATACAATAAGAGGTGATAAGACCCAACTGTACTATAACTTTGCAAAACACATACTTCTCAACCTTCACGGTGTAACATTAGTACAATGTGTTCAAGACATACAAGCATCTGGTGAAACAGTTACGCTCACTGTATTACGTGAGTGGCTTGAGCAACGAGGTATACACTTTCCTCGTGGTGGGAAACATCCGAGTATGATGCGACTCTGGTTAGAAAAAGCCGGTGTATTTGTCCATGATTGGGTTATAGATGAGGACCGACTACAGCAAATATTAGGAACATCTATAAAAAACGTAGAGGTATTAGCTAGCTTTACTTCTGCTCAGCAGGCATTTCTCAAAACATTGGCAAATATGGGTGGTACAGGTCCATACCTGTCTAATGACGTTGAGAAGCTGGCAGCTAATACATATGGCATTAAATTTGATGAAAAGGCTTTTGCAAGAAAGATTTTATATCCACTCGAAGAAACCGGATATATAACATTAGTACGGGGAGAAGGTAGAGGCGCAAAGCCGTCTTTGATTAGCATAACGGAAAAACTAGATAAAACACTTATTGTGCCTCTACTTGCACAGATTGAAATGCAAGTAGGAGCCGAACTTGCAAGTCTGCAACGGCAATCATTAACCGATATTCTTGAGAAAATGAAAGTTACAGACACCTATAATCGTGGCCTTGCCTTGGAAGCTCTTGCATTTAAGCTTATGCGTCTTATAGACTTAAGCTATCTCTATACGCGCCTCCGTGGTAGTGTGACAGGAGGAGCAGAGGTAGATTTACTTTTTGAGTCTGATCGTCTCGTGTATTCTCGCTGGCAAATTCAGTGTAAGAATACCGATCGTGTCTCTCTTGATGACGTGGCAAAAGAAGTGGGACTCACACACTCACTTAAAAGCAATGTTATCGTCATTGTGAGTACAGGGAATATTGGAGCAGAAGCTCGGAAATATGCCAACAAAGTCATGCAAGACTCAAATTTGTGTATAATTATGATAGATCGAATAGACATCCAAAACATCGAAAATAATCCGTCATCAATTATTGATATTCTTAACCGAGAAGCTAAACGTACAATGAAACTTAAAGCATTAGATATTTAGAGGGGCAGAAACAATGTATTCAGCGGAAACCCTTGACTCTCCACTTTTTTATGAGACACAGCGAGGTCAGATATACCTAGGAGACTCATTAGATATGCTAAGTAGCACAGTTGAGAATCATTCTGCTGATCTTATTATGACAAGTCCTCCCTTTGGATTAGTGAGGAAAAAAAGTTACGGGAATGTAGATGCAGAGGAATATGTCGAATGGTTTAAGCCCTTTGCAAAAGAGTTTAAGCGTGTACTAAAAGAACATGGAAGTCTGGTCATTGATATTGGTGGTGCATGGGTACCAGGACAACCGACGCGAAGTCTCTATCATTTTAAGCTACTCATTATGCTGTGTGAGGAATTTGGCTTTCATCTTGCGCAGGAATTTTATTGGTGGAATCCTTCAAAGCTACCAACTCCTGCAGAATGGGTAACAGTACGTCGCATCAGAGTAAAAGATGCAGTAAATTGCGTATGGTGGCTTTCTCCTTCACCTTGGCCTAAAGCCTCGAACAGAAGGGTGTTACAGCCCTATAGTGATAGTATGGAAACTCTCCTAAAAAATGGGTACAAAGCTCAAAAACGTCCCTCTGGGCATGATATTAGTAAAAAATTTGCAACGAATAACGGAGCAGCTATTCCACCGAACCTTATAGCGTTAGCAAACACAGAGAGCAATAGTCTCTACCTACGTTATTGCAAGGAACATAATCTCACACCTCATCCTGCACGATTTCCAGCAGAACTTCCAGAATATTTCGTTAGAATGCTTACTGATGCAGGAGATTTCGTTATAGACCCCTTTGCGGGCAGTTGTGTTACCGGAGAAGTATGTGAACGTCTTGAACGCCGTTGGATGTGTACCGAAATCATGGAAGAGCCTTTGCAAGGTGCTTTAGGTCGCTTCACTAACACTGCTAAAGACACTCATACACCTCAACGAAGTAATAATGGTTCAACAGATAAATATTACAAAGTAGCTCGTCCTGGTATTTTATGGGATACTTTAGAAGACGGTCCATTGTCAATGGATGGCGGAAAAGAACGCCTGAAGACAAAAAGCTCTTACCTTGCCGATGTTTTTAGAGAACATGAACATGCAAAAGATACTGCTTCTAACGGTCATAATTTATCAAATATGACGGCGCAACACGCTTCCTCTAATCACCAGGAAAATAATACAAACAAAGAACTTCCTACCTGGTCAGAAAAATCTAAGATAGAGCAAATTGCGTTCGAGCTTTAATTCCCACAACATCTTCTAAAAAGAGTCAGACTACTGGCTCTTTTTTTGTTGCCACAAAAAGAAAAGGTACTTGACAAACATCTCCGCAAAGCATAAAATATAAATAGAAATTTATGAAAGAAATGTTTATACAAGAAGAACATGGCGAGAAGAGGATCATCCTCATGGATGAATGGCGCGAACTCAAACTTATGACGAAAGCATTAGCCGATGTAGCGCGTCTCACGCTCATCTATCACTTGGCGCGGCAGCACGAGACGACGGTAACAGCCCTCACAGACCTGCTCCACCTGAGTCAGCCGCTTGTCTCATGGCATTTGCGTAAACTGCGCCGAGCCGGACTCATCTCTATGCGCCGCTCTGGTCGGCAAGTCTACTGTTCGCTCGACTCTCAAAAGTATCAGCTATGTCTGCAAGCGTTGGAACAACTGGTTGACCCTACTCTTGCTATGGCTCCTCCTAAAGGAGAGGCCCTTGTTGAGTCCGATGTATTGGGAGAAGATGAAGGACAACACACTTTTAACATGACATAACATTCATTTAAGCCTGATTTTTAACGCAGCTATGGTAGGCTATGCACGAGGATTATCATTATATGTATGGACCAAAGATGTATTAGAATTATCGGTCCTTACAACACGCAACAGAAATTATTCATCATTCATTATCGACTCACAGGTAAAAAAGGAGCCGCATGAGGACAAGCGAACACATGACTATTGTTTCAGAACCAAGAATTGCAGGAACCGCTACGTTGAAGAAGTCACGTCAGATGACGCCTCAGCAGGCGTATGTGGCAGGGAAACTGGGCAAAGCAGATTTGCATATGCATAGCACGTATAGCGACGGCGTAGGTACGATAGAACAAATTCTTGACCATGTTCAGCATAAAACCGACCTTGACGTTATTGCTGTCACCGACCACGATGTCATCGAGGGGTCGCTACGAACGCGTGACCTTTGGGAGAAGGGCAACTACCGCTTTGATTTTGTGGTTGGCGAAGAGGTGAGTACGAAAGAAGGCCATCTACTTGGACTTTTTATCGAGAAACGTGTGCCACAAGGCCTAAGTATGGAACACAGTATTGATCTCATTCATGAGCAGGGTGGTCTGGCGATTATCGCGCACCCACTGCATCCACTCTTCAAGCACAGTTGCTCTCGTGAAACGATGGACCGTATTCACAACACACACGATGTGTGGTTTGATGCAGTCGAGACCTGGAACGCGAGCTTCTGTGGCATCTACGCCAACCAGCAAGCTATGCGGACTAACCGTCGAATCTATGGTCTGCCTGAAGTGGGTAATAGTGATGCTCACACATTGAATGGCATTGGACGTGGGCGCACATGGTTCGAGGGCAAAAACGCACAGGATGTGCGGGCTAGTATCGAGTCGGGCATTAGTGCCCCTGGTGGTAGACTTTGGGATGTGCAGGACTATCTGCACTGGGCGAAATATCGTGTCAGCAAAGACGGGCGAGCGATGAGCCGCCGCCGTGCGTCTATCGCTGTCGCATAACTTCTTCGGAAATTAGTAAAAAGCTACAAGTCTATCGCGGCACACCGCGATAGACTTGTAGCTTTTTACTAATTTCCAAAAAGAAACTATAGTATCCTCTATACAAAGTATGGTACAATAGAGATATGTTTAGCAGACGCATCCAGCAGTGGGGTAGGCATCTGGTCACACAACTTATACGACCGATGGCTCGCTTAGGTATTACCCCAAATATGTTAACCGGAATAGGGTTACTGCTGAGCCTACTGACAGCAGTGGTTATTGCTCAAGGGTTCTTGTTTACTGGTGGCGTGCTGGTGCTGCTTGCTGGCGTGTTTGACATGTTTGATGGGGCGATGGCTCGTGTGCAACATACTGCCACTCCCTTTGGGGCCTTCTTCGACTCGACGTTAGACCGCTATTCGGAAAGTGTTATTCTGTTTGGGCTGCTCTGGTACACATTGCAGCGGCCCACGAACTTCCGAGATATGTTATGGCCTACGTCGCATGAGCAAACGTGGATGATTCTCTTCATCTATATCGCCATTGTCGGCTCCTTGATGGTCAGCTATACCAAAGCTCGCGCTGAAGGGTTGGGGATCGAGTGCAAAGTTGGCTTTCTCGCTCGCCCAGAACGTGTCGTTCTTCTCGCTATTGGTCTGTTATTCGGTGTCAGTATCTGGATACTGGCAATACTCGCGGTCTTTTCAAATATGACTGCCGTGGAGCGTATCGTCGCTGTGTGGCGGGCTACACAGAGAACGCAACACTTGCACGGAAAGCACTTTATGCCAGGTCAGTCCATCGGAGCACACGAGAACGATAGACGTGTCGCCGATACGCGTACTGTACCTCTTGTGGTAGAGACGGACGATTAGATGTCCGTCCTGTACATACCCCGTTCCGCCGTTCGGTGAGTATGTACGGTACCTGATTCTATGAAAATAACGGCGTAGATAAAGATTAAGATCGGACCAGCTCACAAGCAGAGCGTAGTGTAAGACTACTGACCGGGAGAAGAGAGGAGTGGAGAAGACAAATGAGCGACTCGCTCGCTTGTTCTCTGCTCGTTGACAACGCGGATCGGCATAAGTAAGAGAGAAGCAAGTAGACGCACAATGTATTGAGAACGCGTGCGTTTGCAGAGTAAGTGTAACCTCTCCTCATCCGAAAACCCGTTGCGTGCCTTGAAAGCAATCAAGAGGTGAGACCACCAGTGGTGGTTTGCCCTGCATATCTTCAACTACCAAGGGTGTGATAATCAGGCCCTCACAGGACGTACATTACAACGCGCTCCGGTCCGTACTGACTGAGACTGGAGATTATGAGTGACAACACAGCATACAGAATATGAACACAACGAGGAACATGACGCGAACAGCGTTGATGAAACCGTTGTGACTCATCAAGATACTCCCAATACATCTGTGACAGACGATACTGCATCCTCTTCTGATGACACTTCGTCCGAAAACGATGTTTTTCATAATGATACCTCCCCGACACACGCTGAACATAATGACAATGCATCTGCTACTGAGCCTCCATCTTCTACAGAAGAGACTGATTCTCTAGCAGCAGCCGCATTTGCTGAAGAGACCGGTAATACTATTCCAGAACTCTCTGCCTTTGTAAACGTTGAGGACCCACAAACACCTGTGACACAAGAAGAAGCTTCTAGTATCTCTGAGCAGGATAACGCATCTACAGCGTCAGCCGATGATATACACATGCCTGTACAAGAGGCCGCACCCTCCACCACAACGGAGGATATACAAACTTCGGTTGCACAAGAAGAAACATTATCCACTTCAGATACAGCGTCATCGGACGTACAAAATACAGAAGTGACTTCACCTGAGAAGACTGAGCCAGCGCAAGAGCCACTTGTAGCACAAACAGAACAGGACGCTTTTGAAACAGTTGATGTAGTCGCAGCTCCAGTGTTTATGGTAGAGAGTGAAACCGTCGTCGCCGAGGTTATGCCTGCCGCCGAGACAAGTGAGGAAGCTGTACGTCCCTTCACCGCCTTTATTGAAGAATTTCATCAGGCAGAAGCAGAAGCAGAAGCTCAAGCGGAAGCACACTTGACTGCCTCACTACAAAGCCCACAGGCTGAAGGGTTTTCAGAATTTGCTACACCCGAAATGGATGCAACCGCTGTAGACCAGCCAATCTCGCTCGAAGAGGCTCTGCCTCCCGTTGACTTCGGAGAAGGGTCTGCGTTTGTACCTGATAGTGAGGGTCCACCAACTGTAAACGCTACTGATGAAAACACACAATTAATCGTCGAAGCTGCCGCCTCTGAGGAGAATCAGAGAGTTGGTGCTGTTACGGAGACAAATCAAGCAGAGGAAGCACTTCCTGAGACACAACGTCCAGAACGTCCTGTCTCACCTTTGCTCCGTCCTGCTCTGCGTCCACGACCAGCACGACATGGAGTAACACGTCATCGAGACGAGCCTGCCGTCTCTGCCCCTGCTCCTACGGCAACCGTGGAGACAGCAGTAACAACACAATCAGCACAGGAAGCCTCTACTGCTCCTGAGGAGCCAAAGGAGACTGCGAAACCACCGCGTCGCTATCGTTTTGACCGTCCAGCACCACAGGTGGCCCAAGCATCACAGACACAAGCGGCAGCACCAGTGAGCAAACCTGTGCCTCCGACACCTACGTCGGTAAACAATAACGTTGTTTTGACACCACCGCCCGCGACGCAACCAACACCAACATTTGCGCGTGTGGAGGAAAGTCAAGCAACAGCATTGAAGACTCCTACGGTAAGTACTCCCGCAACGAGTGTTGTAGGAACGACAGAGCAACAGAGCGGAGAGCCAGCAAGCATGGAAAGTACCATTTCCTCACCGACAGAGCAGGTGCGTCGTCGGCATAGTTCGGAGCGTCAGGAGCGACACCCACGCCAGGAACGCGAAAAAGAGCAAAGTGGCACGTCTCCTATAGTGGCACCCGCATCGGTAGCAGATATCGCAACAGCACTTGGAAGCGAGAGCAAAGCAGATGATGTTGCGCCGGAGGATATGCCTCCATTGGAATACGCAGAATTGCAAAAGGCAAATTCGTCGCGTCGTCGTCGTCGCCATCGTACCGCCGCTCCTGGCACACCAGCAGCAAAAGAGACGGTCACAAGTACAAATGGTACTCTTGCGAGTGCGCCACTGGCACCTGTCGCACCGATAACGCCAATAACAGCAGTCGCGCAGAACGGCACTGCAGTGAAACCGTCAGCACCTGCTACACCTGTAACAAATCCATATACTGCGCCTACAGCGACTACTCCTCCATACACGATCACATCTGGCTATACCGTTGGGCAGATGAATCAGGGTAACGAGGAAAGTGGTCCTTTCATGGGACCGGAGCCATCACCGGCACGTGGTAGTGTCAACACAACACGTGATGGACGTACTGTGCGTGTAGAGTCACAACCACAACGTTCAGCACCCTATCAGACGCGGGCCGTTGAGGGCATGCTGCCAGCAGCGGCAATGAACCACTTCGCCAATATTGTATCGCAGGCAATTCAGACACAATCGGACCGCATGGTCGCTGAACTACGACGCGCGAACCAAGCACCAACAAATGTCTCGGTCTCATTGCCGCCGTTCCCTTCAACGGAGCGAGTCGGTGTGTTTGTTGATGTTGCTAACTTGCTTTATTCAGCACGTACGCAGCGTATTGCCATTGACTTTGGCAAGCTGCTTGACTTCTTACGTGGCAATCGTCGCCTGATACGTGCACATGCGTACTGCCCAACCAGTCCACAACCGGGCGATGAGCAGATGTTCTTGACGGCGGTCAAGGGACTCGGCTATCGTATCACAACGAAGAACTATAAGACCTTCGCCAGTGGTGCAAAGAAGGCCGACCTCGACCTCGACCTGTGTATGGATGTTGTGCGTATCGTCGATGGTGGGGCGGTCGATTGTATCGTCCTTGTTAGCGGTGACAGCGACTTCATGCCCATGCTCGACTATTGTTCTGATCATGGTGTGCGCGTCGAAGTTGCCGCCTTTGATGAGGCAATGTCGGCGACTCTGCGCCAAAGCTGTGACCTGTTCGTGAATTTGTCTATGCTCGAAGAAATCCGCGCATAACAGTTTTATACACAACAGATAAACACACTGGGCTGGAAGCAATGCTTCCGGCCCAGTGTGTTTATCTGTTGTGTGAGAAATGCTCATCTAAAGACGTATGTCTTAGTAGAAGGGTATCTCACTGCATCTTGCCCAGGTGAGGTGGTACCCAATCACATGCATTAGCATCGTAGTAGAACCTCTCGCCTACTAAATAAGCTATTTTGGGTCTTCTACTTCTGCTAAGCACTTGCTAAATTTGTAGGGCGGGGAGGCATGACAGGGGCAGAGCACCTGTCACTACTATACTGCCGCTTCGCGGCTTGTGTCGTGTTTCGTGTATAGTAGTGACAGGTGCTCTGCCCCTGTCATGCCCCGCTTTACCCATGTATTCTCTTCTTGTAGAGAGAAGAAAGGACCTATCTTCTATGCGCAATCTTGCGAAAGTCGCGTCACTCCTCATGTTATTATCTCTCCTACTTGTTGCTTGTGGCAGCAGTAGCACGGGGGGGACGACCAGTGGCAGTAGTGGTGGTGGTACAACACCTACATCAACTCTAAAAGTTGCTCTCGTCACAGACATTGGCGGCCTGAACGACAATGGTTTCAACCATCTTGCCTATGTAGGCTATCAGAAGGCCGAAGCACAATATGGCTTCAAAGAAAAGGTTATTCAAACAACCTCGCAAAATGATTATGTGACGAATCTGACACAGGCAGCTCAAGTCGCCGATCTTGTTATAGCTGTTGGCTTTTTGATGCAGCAACCACTCGACAAAATTGCGAAGCAGTTCCCAAATAAGAAATTTGGCATCATTGATGGATGTGCTACCGATGCCAAAGGCAACTGCGATACGCTGCCAAATGTCGCGCCACTTCTTTTTAAAGAGCAAGAGGCTGGCTGTCTCGTTGGTGCTGTTGCAGGGCAGATGGAAGTCGATGGCAAAGCGAAGATTTCAAAGCTGCTCGGTGCAAATACTATTCTTGCCGTAGGTGGTCTTGATATTCCACCTGTTGACCACTATATTGCGGGCTACAAGTATTGTGCGCAAAAAGTTTCGCCTTCAGTCAAAGTATTAGTGAACTTCTCTCAGAGCTTTACGGATACCGCAAAGTGCAAGGATATCGCCAATAGCCGTATCAATAGCGACAAGGCCGATATCGTCTTCCAAGTGGCTGGTGGTTGTGGTGTCGGCTCACTTGATGCTGCTAACTCAAAAGGCGTTTATGGTATTGGTGTTGATGCAGACCAGGGTTCGCTCTATCCAAGCGTGATTACAAGTGCTCTCAAGCGTGTTGATACCGCCGTTTATGACACAATCAAGAATACCGAGGATGGCAAGTATTCCAACAACCCCGCGCCATTCGACTTGGCGCATGACGGTGTTGGCTACGCCCCGCTCATCAGTAGTTTGCCTGCTGATGTCAAGGCCAAAGCCGATGATTTCGCTAACCAGATCAAGTCCGGTTCACTGACAGTACCTGACAAGATTTCATAAATTTCAGAGGATACAAGAGAAGAGGCTAGCGGCTCGCCGCTAGCC
>CAXUHF010000020.1:23456-43814 GCA_964250765.1 uncultured Ktedonobacteraceae bacterium
GGGGGCGATCGACCACGCGGGCCCCGGCGGCGAGCGCCGGGGGGCGCCGCCCCCCTCTTCTCTTGTATCCTCTGAAATAAGATTATCCTATAGACACGTGTAGAAACCGATTTATCGTGTCTTTATCGGTTGATAATGGCTAACCGGACGCGTTACATCGGTCCCTACTGGTTGCTTCCATGTGCGAGCCGCAACGAATAATTCTCGGAAGGCTCGTATAATCACGGCTGGATTAGCGCCCGTTGCCCGACCTGCACGACGTGGTAAGTGACGCACGCCTACTTCTTTATACGTACAGCCAGCCGTATTTAGTCTATACAAAAGTTCTGCATTGATCATGGCTCCGCGTGTTTGCAGTGGATGCGCATGTAGAAATTCTGTTGGCAAGAGTTTAAAGGCGCAATCGAGATCTCGCACCTGTACGCCAAGTGCCAGCCTTACCGCCTGTTTCCAGCCCCACGCATTCAACTTTCGTATCCATGTGTCTTGCCGTTCCATTCGATAACCAATCACCGCGTCATAAGTGGGCAGGAAAAGAAAAAATGGTGCAAGATCACGTATATCGAATTGTCCATCCGAGTCCATAAAAAAGGTGTACTCTTTTGTTGTCGCCGCAAAACCGCTCACGAGAGCTGCGCCATAGCCTTGATTGACTTCATGTTTGACAAGCCGCACCCGGAAGTCGCGCTCACTAAATGAGGCAACAAGAGCCGCTGTCTGGTCCTTGCTTCCATCATCGACAACGATTACCTCGAAATCTTTCGTCCAGACAGGCACAACATCAAGAACATCAGAGAGTGTTTGAGCGATCACCTGCTCTTCATTATAAGCAGGGAGGACAACAGAGAGACTAAGTTTGCTGATAGCAGAACCCTCATATATCATAGTATGGTCTGCTCCTTTGAATTAAACATCAGGATAGTGAAAATAGATGCTGATACAGCATGCTGAATATTGGGCGCGTCAATCAAAACACATTCTCCAAGGAACAATAATATTTTTTGCTCTTCATCTCATACTATGAAACGAAGAGCAACGTATTTTTAACAAAATTATTTGTCGTACTGTTAGCATTGTATCTGCGTACACTCTGGAAAGCGTGAGAAAGCTTTAAAGAATTTGTAAAGTCTTCTTCGGCTTGACAACAGGCTTCTCTCCATCACATACTGATGGCACGACACGCTTTCCTATAAACACTGAAACTTGCGAAGGAGCACCATTGTCATGTTTGATAAGAGCAAGGTCGGTCAAAGCTTTCCCCCGTTCACCATTGAGGTTGAACGCGCAAAAATCCGTGAACTGGCTCTCGCCATTGGCGACCCAAACCCTATTTATCATAGTCGTGAGGCCGCGCTAGCCGCAGGCTACAAAGACACACCTCTTTATCCCACCAGCCCAACTACATTTAACTTCTGGGGCAACCGAAAGGGAGGCAACAACCTGTCAAGTGTGGGCATCAACGTGATGCGTATTCTGCATGGCGAAGAGGAATACGAGTATCTCGCCCCCATCTATCCAGGTGATACGATCACTGGCGTTACCAGCATTCTTGATGGCAAGAATCGCCAGGGCAAAGATGGTTCCTCAATGGACATCGTTACCACCGAGACACGCTATACGAACCAGCATAACCAGCCTGTTCTTAACGCACGCACCACGATTGTTGTACGTGAATAATACATGTACGGGTCTGCTTCAGCACACCCTTTTCCCCATCGCAAGGAGATATCCATATGACAACGACAAATCCGCATACTCCAACGGTGCAGTATTATGATGATGTACAGGTTGGCGACGAGTTGCCAAAATTGGTCAAGAATCCTGTCACTCTGAACCAGCTAGTACGCTATTCGGGTGCATCGGGTGACTTCAACCCGCTTCACACTGACCCGAAGGTTGGCGAAATGATCGGGACCGGAGGCGTTATCGCGCACGGTATGCTCATCATGGGCTTTGTGGGACAACTGCTTAGTGACTATGTTGGTCCTAGCGCACTACGAAAATTCAACGTGCGCTTCAAAGGTATGACTCATCTCGACGATACCATCACATGCACAGGTACCGTCACCGAGAAGACCGAGGCCGATGGCGAGGCACGTATCGCAGGCAAGGTACAAGCCACCGACCAGAATGGCGACGTCAAGGTTGCTGGCACCTTCACCGCCATCCTTCCCAAACGGTCATAAGGAGAACACCTAATATGGGTATGCTGAATGGCAAAGTTGCTATTTTGACAGGCTCAGGACGTGTAGGATAGGAGAAAGCACTAAAAAGGCTTGCCGTGCTGCTGCATGGTAAGCCTTTTTAGTGCTTTGGAGGTCAATCATGCAAAGAATGAGTCAACGGCAACAGGCAGTTCAGGCACAATTCGTGAGGGTAGTTTTTCTTGTCCACTGAAGACACCAAGCGAACGGTACATTCCTTCCTCAAGTATAAGCACCTCAATTGTTCGTGTAGCTGTTTTCGCAATCCAGTATTCTGGTACCCCAAAACGGGCATAGATATCGTATTTTGTGAGTCTATCATAAATAGCGGTACTAGGAGAGGCAAGTTCAATCACAAGGTCAGGAGGTCCAACAACTCTTTTCTCTTGCACTCTATCGAGATGCGCCTTTAGTACAACAAAAACATCCGGTTGATATACATTATTAGGAGAAAGTACGACATCAGCAGGCGCAGGAACTATCTTACCTAAACCAGCAAACTCAACATAAGCTAAGAGATAATAAGTGAACCGTGCTACAGCAGATTGATGTGGTATATCAGGAGAAGGTGCCATAACGAGTACTCCATTTACAATTTCGTACCACTGTCCATCGTCCGTGAGGGCCGCGTATTCGCTATAGGTCCACTCACCTTGCTTTGGTCCAGGAACTCCATCAGCAAGCATGACCATTGGCTCACTCTCATATGTTGTCATATTGACCCTCCCTTTCATACAGAAAACATTTCATAGCCTTTATTAGATGCTAGACATTGGTCTGTTATTGCTAATCATTATACCAGAGTATTCTTTCCGTGTCTGTAATATGCCTTTTTGATTTGTAGAGTTCATAGAGAAAATCCCTTTCTGCATATTGTATAGTACACAGTGATATAGTCCAAATCTTTTTTAGAAAGAAAGGCCACTTCCGATGCTACAAGATACTCTCCTTCACTCGCTCAAGTCTTTGTTACCTCAAGGGCAGGTATTCACTGATGAGGCCACGTTACTTACTTACGAGGTTGATGCGGGTCTCGACAAGGGGTGGCCCGAAGGAGTGGTGTTTCCTCGCACAGCCGAAGAGGTGGCTCGTATTGTGCAATGGGCTGTGAATCACAATGTCCCTTTAGTGGCACGTGGTGCAGGGACAGGCTTGTCTGGTGGTGCGGTTGCTGATCGTGGTGGTGTCATTGTAGAATTTGCCAGGATGAACCGTGTTCTTGAGATTGACACGCTTGGACGGAGTGTTGTCACGGAACCTGCGGTGATCAATCTGCGTTTGGATGAGCAAGCAAAGACGCACGGTCTCTACTTTCCACCTGACCCCGCCAGTCAACGCGCTTCGACAATTGGCGGCAACGTTTCCGAAAATTCTGGTGGTCCTCATTGCTTTAAGTATGGCGTGACAACAAACTATATTACTGGTCTCGACGTTGTGTTAGCTGATGGGCGTCGGGTACGCGTTGGTGGGCGTGCGCTGGACTACCCCGAATATGACCTATGTGGCCTTATTACAGGTAGTGAGGGTATGCTTGCACTGATTACCTCAATTTCGGCACGTCTGTTGCGCAATCCACCTGGGGTCAGGACGATGTTAGCTATTTTCGATAGTGTCGAGCAGGCGGCTGATGCGGTTTCCGCCATTATCTCTGCTGGCCTGATACCCGCGACAATGGAGATGATGGATCAAAAAATCACGAATATGGCTGAACCTTATGCACATGCAGGACTCCCTTTAGATGCGGGTGCGATCCTGATTATCGAGGTCGATGGCTATCCCACGAGTCTTGACTTACAAATTCGTGAAATTGAGCAAATCCTTCAGGTGCAGGGAGTACGCGAAATACGCATTGCTCGTAACGAGGAGGAACGCTACAAAATCTGGCTAGCACGCAAAAGCGTAGCGGGTGCCATTACGCGTCTGACGCCAGCCTACTACACCGTCGATATCACCGTGCCGCGTAGCCGTTTACGCGAAATTCTTCGTGAGGTTGACCCTATTTGTGATAAATATGATCTGCGTGTGGGACACCTGATGCATGCTGGTGATGGCAACCTGCATCCGATGATACTCGTGCCGAATCCACGCGATACCGAACTGATGGAACGTGTGCATGCAGCAGGATGGGAGATGGTCAAGTGCTGCGTCGAGATGGGTGGAAGCCTCACAGGAGAGCATGGAGTTGGCATCGAGAAGCGCGAATATATGACGCTCATGCACAATGCCGCCGAACTCCTTGCTATGTGGGATATCAAACAAGCCTTTGATCCCAATATTATTCTTAATCCAGGTAAAGTTTTTCCAGTTCCAACAGATAGTGCCACGCCTTTTGCTGGCTATAGTACGCAAGATATGACAACAGAGCGGAGAACACTCCCTGATTCTCCTTTTGCACCAACTACGGCAGAAGAGGCTGCTCAGGGGCTACTTGCGTTCTCACAGGTACAACGACGTGTATGTATTAGTAATGCGGTTCATGAAACAACCGATACGATTCTTAACACGCATGGATTACGAGGTATTAAAAAATATGCGCCCGATGACCTCTACATCACGGTTGGGGCTGGTACGCCTCTGGCAGAGATACACACCTTTCTCGCCGAAAAGGGAAAATATCTTCCGCTTGCCTCGCCGTGGCCCGATGCCACAATCGGTGGACTTGTTGCAGCAAACATAAATGCTCCGTTGCGTATGCGTTATGGAGCAATGCGTGATCTTGTACTCTACACAACGGTTGCATTAGCTGATGGACGCGTTATTCGTACAGGACGCCCCATCGTCAAAAATGTTGCGGGCTATGACCTGACAAAAGTTTTTATTGGTTCGCATGGAACCCTCGGACTATTGACTGATATCACGCTCAAGTTTTTCGCCCGACCACGCGCCCGACATACTCTGCGCGTTACAACTGAACATCTCGCTGATGCCCTCAATTGGGCCAAAGCACTGCTACCTCTCGCGCTCACTGCGTCGGCTATTCTGCTATGCAAAGATAATAATACAGCCGACACCTACACCATATACTACACGGCAGAGGGTCTGGTCGAAGATGTACAAGCCGAACTCAGTCAGGTGCGTGATGTATTGAGAGTGGTAGGAGCACCTAGTGTGCAGGAGGTTGAGATGTCTGGCATCGACGTGTGGACTCGTATGTTAGCTGAGGGAACAGTTGTACGTGTGGGCGTTGCTGCGAAGGACTTGGCGGCGTATATACAAGAAAACAGTGAAGTTATCAACGAGGGAGAATTTCTAGCGGATATGAGTAGTGGGTGTCTCTATGCTATAAAAACGCTTGGAGATTCCGAAGCAACACGTACATGGGTCACGGCACTTCGCCAACCCGCGCTCGTCCAAGATGGATATGCCATTATTATGCGTCACGTGGAAGACTTGCAGAATGTTGAACTGCGAGGCTATCGACCACAAGCGTTAGAGGTGATGAAACGATTGAAGCAACGTTGGGACCCCGCCGATATATTACTTGACACCGCTTTATAACAATCGTAAGATGGGTTAAGCACTAACAGACACACCTCCCGCATCCGCTAAGGAGCCGTTCGTATGTCGTTTCAAATCTGTATTAAGACGGAAAAATCGTTACAGCAACTTGCTACGGAAATCCGTAATCTTTTCTCTTTGCCACAATTTAAAGAGCATGCGTTTTCCGGCGAGCCATATTGCCAATTTGATATGTTAGGTATGTTTATCCTCATTCATCATGCTGACGAAGAGGATCGAGACCCAGAAGTGATGCATTATCCCTATTGTTTTGACTTACAGATGTCTTTCACAGATCATGAGTTAAATACAGACGATATGGAATATCGGTTACAACCATACTATGCGCAACTGCTTACTTTCCAACTAGGGCTAGAGACGGCCTATCACGAGAAACAGAAAGTTGGGCAGTTCTGGCAGGTGCGCTACAACTTTCTGCGCAAGAACCCAAAGTGGAAAGAAACTATTTTGTATGGTGAAGAGGGATGGGAGCCTGCGGTTCTTGTTGCTCAGCCCAGTGCGTGGCGCAGTATGCACCCTGTATTTTGAGATAGAAGATATAAGAAAATAAGAAACATGTCAGAATCTATACCTCAACCACGTATTCCACCCAATGAGACAGTGCAACTACCAACACAGACAGAGTTGACAGGAGTTGCCGACATGTCTACGCTGTTTCGCGTAATGGGCCATCGTCCAGTCCTGATGCAGCAAGCAGCACAGTTGCTGGAGTCTACGATGCGGAGCGGCACAGTCGATCCACAACTGAAAGAGCTATTGGCGATACGCGTCTCACAGGTCAATGCCTGCTTCTACTGAATGGAGGTACATACTGCCTTGGCAAGGCAGATTGGTGTGAGTGAAGACCTGCTAGACGCACTCTATCACATAGACGAGCATAGAGACGCGTTTATGGCACGAGAACTAGCGGCACTACGCTATGCGGAAATTATGACAACGAGTGCGCGTGATGTTGACGAGGAACTCTGGGACGAGCTACAGTCATACTTTGACGATGGGGAACTGGTCGAACTATCAACCGTGATTGGTCTTTTCAACTTTTTCAACCGTTTCGCGGACGCATTACATATCTATCCGCCGACGACAACAAAGAAGGAATAACAGACGATGCCTGGCAATGAAGAGAAATTAGATGCCCTCTTAAAGGACCTACGAGAGCTAACGACCTATCTGCATGGACGTGGCGATAAGACGCTTGCTCTTTCAAAGCAATTTGAGGAACATGCTAAGAAGGATGCTTCCAATAGAGAATTTGACCTAAACCAATCGCGTATGCTGGACTACCAGCACAATCTGTGGCACGAAATCGGCAACTTAGTGGATAAAATGCTCAAACAATACGAATAAGAGCAAAAATGGTATGACACGCTTTATTGCACCGCAATAAAGCGTGTCATACCATTTTTGCTCTTAAAGATTGCCATTTTTGGTCTGGTTGTAGCGATCAGCCAACTCAATTTTTGTACGATTGTAGAGTTCGCGCCCCTGCTCTAAAGCCGCATTCGCACGAGTGCGAACATCATCATTGAGATCACTTGAACGAAGCATGATACCGCGTTCTTGTAATTGTGCACGTGTGGCCTCGCCAGATTGTGGAGCAAAAATTAGGGCCGCGGCCGCTCCAATGCCCATACCCAGTAATAGTCCAAAAAGAAATCTCATAAGTTTCTAACTCCTTACATTGTTTTGTAGGAACCAATTTATCGCGTCCTTCAGGCATTCCGAGTACCGATGAGGACGCGATAAATCGGTCCCTACTAGTCCACCCATCTTGATTTGATACCTTTGGAGAGCCTTGAACCGTTGCGTTCTTTGCGCTATAGCATCCAAAAAGGTTCAAATGACGATGGTCAGACTACTACATATAAAAAAGAATATTTACCGTACTGCTTTGTCCAAAAGTTGCTCAACGGTAGTGAGCAAGACATCAAGTTCAAAAGGTTTTTGTAACAGGTATACTCCGTGATAGTATTGTGGCTGCTCCTGTATCAATCGGGACACTTCCTCGGCCTCAAGGACCGCAGCCGTGTAGACGATCACAGGCACATCGGCGGTGATCTCGTCGTCTTTTATTTGCTTCAGAATATCCTGTCCCGACGCTTCTCCAAGCTTTAAGTCAAGAATGAGCAGATCGGGCAACATACTTTTGACACGCTCAAACGCACCTCTACCATCTTGAAGAATCGAGACCTGATACTCTTCATCTTCCAGAACTCTACGCATCAGATGCAGAAGATCGTTTCTGTCGTCAACAACAAGTATTCGTTTTGTCACGTCCCTATCGGTGCTATTTCCTCATAGAGATATTTCCATTGCACGTCCGTCGAGGAACACCGCCTCCTGTTTTCCCTTGAGTCGTCATTATGTGCATCATGCCCATACACGATATACCTATAATAAAAGAAGACACAACCTGCACATTTTGCCGCTTGAGTTTCGTGAGTAGTGTATCACGTCATGCGTCATTCAACAAGCATATTCGCACACTATTTTCTTGTGTACATAACGTGATACGTGTGCACATCCATAAGAGGATACAGATAAACTTTCATTGCTACTACTCACATTTAAAGTTATGCCCTCAACACGTTTCCCGTAACTCTTGACAGAACATGGTATAGTAAGAATGTGCCTATGCGATGCATTGGTGCGACACAAGAGTGATCGCGTAGCTCAGTGGTAGAGCAACGCACTTTTAATGCGATGGTCGTGGGTTCGACTCCCACCGCGGTCATTTACAACGCGTAATCCTTTGCCCATCTCACATTTTTCTCCTGCTTATTCTTTGTCTCAACAATACGTAAGTTCATTTGGGTTACTCCCGTGTGGTCAATAGGTATCAAGTATGTTCCTCTGCTCTCAGGGCAAAATACAGCGAAATAGTCTATTTGTCCTCGATAATTTTTCCAACCCTTATTCTTCATTGTATGGTTATAACTGCTTGCCGTGGCAAATTTAATTACGGTCTTCTCCTCATCCATCCACCCCGTTTTACATTGAATGCGATAGAAATTTCCATCAGCATCCTCCATCACCAAGTCATATCGTAAGTTGTCACCAAATGGTTTTAATACACCGTAGCCTACCTCTATGAGTTTCGCAATGATAACAGCCTCACTTAGCTCCCCAATTGCCTTGTGATTCTGTCTCGGTTTCACCAGTTCCATGCTATTTCCCCCTCTTTGCTTATACAGCAACACTGTATAAAATATGCTAATAAGCTCTTCATTGTTAGAACATGGTATATAGGTTCTAGTCACTCTACTTATTAATAATAAGTCGAGAGGAAATAGAATACTCATTTCCTTGTGTTGTAGTGTCATAGAATAAGATATATCGGTTCTAATGAAGAACTAGCACAAGAGGAGGACAGCCACTTATGACTGTTGACAAGACTTCCATAGAGCATTCAACGGAAAGCGATCCGTTTGCGTCTCTTTACTCACATCAGTACGCATTACTCAAAACGTTTCGTAAGAATGGTGACGCTGTGGCAACACCTGTTTGGTTTGCTAACGAAAACGGGATATTGTACATCACAACCGGCAGCACCGCTGGTAAGGTGAAACGCGTCAAGAACAATGGACATGCAACCCTGACACCTTGTGATTCACGGGGTAGGATTATTGGGGATGGTAAAGAGGTTGAAGGGAAAGGACGTGTGCTACCAGAAGCAGAATACGCTCATGCCAACACTGTATTATTGCATAAGTACAAACTCATGTACAGAATGTTTGACGTGCTCGGTTTTCTGACGAGAAGGAAAAGTACCTATATTGAGATATCTCCTCTAAGCTAAGTAAATAACAAGATGACTCGAAAAGCACTGCTTTTCGAGTCATCTTGTTATTTACTTATCCTAACAATTCTGCTTCGCTGAGTGGACCAAGTGTGGTCAAGACCTGCTTCTCACGCATGGGGAAGCGATGGAGCGCACGCATTACATCTTCGCTGGTCACTTTCTCGACACGCGCAATCTCTTCCTCAACGCTGACAAGGCGGCCCTCCGTCATCCAATCGTTTGCCAGTGAGCGCATACGTGAGAAGGTTGACTCGCTGCTGAGTACCATGCCGCTAATCAACTTGTCTTTCGCACGCCGTAACTCATCTTCGTAGACGCCTTCATTTAGCAAGCTGTCCAATTCTTCTCGAAGCAGTTTGAGGACGCGTGGAGCCTCTTCCGGTGTCGAATTGGCCTCCATGAGCATGATGCCCGTTCCCTCCATAGCCCAGATGCCTGCGCTGGCGGACTCTGCCAAACCCTTCTGATATACGTTCCAGAAGAGACGCGAACCATCGCCATCACCCAGGATGCTGCCTGCGAGCACGGCGGCATAGTAGTCCGGGTCCTGCACATCAACGGCTGGCATGGCGATAATCATGATCTGCTGCTTCAGCTTTTTGTCAATCATGACATTGTTGATAGATTTCGTTGGTTCGTAGCGCGATAGATCACGACCAGCATCACCTGTACGCCAATCGCTACAATGCTTTTCCGCAAGCTCGATGATATGATTCCAGTCAAACTTACCTGCGACTGAGAGAATCAGATTATTGGCGGCATAACGACGCTGCCAGTAGTCACGCATCTGCTGAATATGCATGCCACGGATACTCTCACGAGACCCAAGCACATCATGTCCTAGTGGATGATCGCCGAAATAGGTCTGCATAAGGCGGCGGTAGGTCATGTTGTAAGGTTGGTCCTCCGAACGCGCAATCTCGTTAACGATAACCTCTTTTTCCATCTCGAAGTCGCTCTCCGCCAAGCGTGGATACATCATATCACTCAGCAGCGCCATCGCACGGTCCAGGTATTCACCCAGGACACGGGCATAATAGACGGTAGACTCGTGCGAGGTGAAGGCGTTCAGTTCGGCCCCTATCTTGTTGAACTCAAGTGTGATCTCTTGCCAATCAAGCGTCTTCGTTCCTTTGAACACCATATGTTCCAGGAAGTGCGAAACTCCCGCGATACTTGGGTCTTGCTCATCGCGTGAACCTGTACTCACGTTATACGAGATTGCAACCGACTCAAAATCGGGCATTGGTTGCCCCACGATCTGTAGGCCATTTTTCAAACGATGCGTATAAAACACAGTTTCGTTGGCTGTGGTGGTTTCCGACATGTAGCTGCTCCTCTATGTGCTTACGGCGTGGCTGACCTGCACAAAGCAGGCACAGTATCTGTACCTAGCATGATAGCCCTTGTGGAGAGATGTTGTCAAATTGTCACTGCAACTCCCTACGATGCCAGTCAGTCAATTGCTGATAAGCGTGGGCAATACGTAACACCGTTGCCTCTTCAAATGGTTTGCCAGCAACCTGTATGCCGATTGGAAGGCCATCGCTTGAGAAGCCACAAGGGAACGAGACCGCAGGTAGACCTGTGAGGTTGAAGGGCATGGTCAAGCGCAGTAGCGCGACGGTGGCATTCTCAGTTATTCCGTCTATCTCGATGTCCTGGCCCATTTGCTCTACAGGAATAGCGGGAAGGGGCAGTGTTGGCAGCACAAACGCATCGACACGCTGCATGACTGCACGGAAACTGCTTGCGAGCATCCGGCGGTCGTATTGCGCACGTAGGTAGTCAACTGCAGAAACGGTTTGCCCTTGCACGAGACGTGAGCGCACAGTCTCGGTATAGAGTTCGGGATGTTCGGTGAGCCAGCCCTTTTGTACATGTGCCAGCGTCGCCTCTGGCATCTGGATTGTGCGATACTGGTCCATCGTCGTGTGTGGTAGTTCCACATCGACAAGTTCGGCCCCCTCTTCCTCTAAGACATGAAGTGCAGCTCGCCACAGTGTTCGGACTTCTGGATCAAGTGGCGCGTAAAATGATTCTTGTGGAACACCAAGCTTGATGCCTTGTAGCGACATCGGGCCGCGTCCTTCAGCACCACCAATGAGCGTCGTCACGGAACGACTCGGTGCGGTTGGTGGTCCAGGTACGCTATTGGGATCGCGTGGGTCATACTTCGCAATTGCGTCAAACAAAATAGCACAATCCTCGGCACTCCGTCCCATTGGTCCAACATGGTCAAGTGACCAGCTAAGCGGAATAACTCCGTAGCAACTAACACGTCCATACGTTGGCTTGAGTCCAGTCACACCACAGCACGACGAGGGAATACGGATAGAGCCACCTGTATCTGTCCCGATGGCCCCAAGGCACATACCCGCTGCCACTGCTGCTGCCGAGCCGCCACTTGAGCCACCTGTTGTATGTTGGTGACTCCACGGATTACGCGTTGGTGGTGCATAAGGCCCATACGCAAATTCAAAGGTATTAGTTTTTCCTATTAAAATTGCTCCGCTTTTGTGCAACTGCTCAACTACCATCGCGTCCTCATGTGAGATATGCTGTTCGAGCACCTTCGAGCTTGCTGTGGTACGTACATCTTTGACAGCGATCAAATCTTTAATGGCGATAGGAATGCCATGTAGTTGACTGCGGTAGAGACCGGTACGCAGTTCGTTTTCCGCTTTATCGGCGGCTTCAAGTGCTTGTTCGCGCATAACCGTGACGTATGCCTGAATCTCGCTCTCCTGTTCATCTATGCGTTCAAACATCTCTAAAACGAGTTCCGTTGGTGTAATCAAACCAGAATGTATCTCTTCGGCAGCTTCGCGTATAGACGTGTAGGGCATTGCGCTCATTTCCTTCTCAATATCTTGATGAGTTACACTTCCCAGGCAAGTAAGTGGGATGGTGAGTTCATTATAGCAAACCTTGAGATAGTTTAGTATGAAAACGAGTCATCCCGTTTCTATCTCTCTTCCCCGCTATAAATCTTCACATAACTCCTGTAGCGTCGCTCGTCGATATGCTCATCGTCAACGGCTTGTCGAATGGCGCAGCCTTCTTCGTCGATGTGTGTACAGTCTACATACTCGCATTCGCCGAGATAGGGACGGAACTCGATAAAGCAGGAGGCAAGTTCTTCAGGCGCGACATTCCATGCGGCAAGTGCGCGAATACCGGCAGAGTCGGCAAGCCAGCCACCAATCGAGAGTGGATACAGCTGGGAACCTGTCGTTGTATGCTTACCCTTGCCTGTTACGTCGCTAAGTAAGCCTGTACGTATCGCCATTCCTGGTTCGATGGCGTTTACCAGAGAGGATTTGCCGACACCGGATGGACCTGTAAAGAGAGTGGTATGGTCTTTGAGCAGTGCGCGTAGGGCGTCTATGCCTTGCCCTGTGTGCGTACTCGTCCAGATGACGGTATAGCCAAGTTTGCTGTAGAGTTCGCTCGCATCCTCGACCTCGCTACTATGTGGAAGGTCGGACTTGTTGAGGCAGAGAAGAGCCTGCAAGTTCGCCGACTCGCAGATGGTGAGATAGCGGTCAACCATACCGAAATGTGGTTCAGGGTGTGCTATGGCAAAGACGAGTACAACCTGATCGAGATTGGCAAGCATCGTTTGTTGAATAACTTTTTTCTGCGTTGACCCTGCATCCCTACGTGAAAGCGAACTTTGACGTGGCAATATTTCTTCAATCAGACCATTTTCATCGTCTAAACGTCGCAACTTCACGTGATCGCCAACTGAGAGGCGTGTAGGTGGAGGTGTCTCACTACTATCATGATTGTGCATACGTTCCATGCGCTTCGCATAGGTTGGGTCGAGCAACAACTTATCGTGGCGTACACGTGTATTACCGACAGATTTCACGGATTGTGCTTGTGCGAAGGCTTTTTTAAGTTTGCCGCGTAGAGTACAACGCAGAATACCTTCATCGGTGTGAACATCGTAAATGCCGTGTGCGCCATTCAGCACAACACCGATCAGTGTTTTTGTCTCGTTCGTCAATGTGTTCCCCTCCAGAGGAATAAAAAAACACGGTTCATAACAATCTTTTTTTCTTGTTGTCTACCGTGCTAGGAAGGGAAACATGTGGGGTTTGTAGGTTGCTTAGTTAGTTTCCCGATAGCTCTTAGGCAGGGTAGACAAGGTGCATACAAGCACAATTGATGTAGTGATGTGCTTTCCCATATAGACACCTCTCTTTTACTGGACGGGCCAGAATTTCTATTCAACAACTAACATTATGCAGAGCATACTCGAACCGATCAATTTTGTCAATGATATTTCTGGTCAAAAACAGGGAGACTGCCAAGGTCTCCCTGCTGTATTCATCCTTAGTACTTTTTCCACATATCAGTAGCCAATATATGAGCAAAGGAAAGCACTATTACTTGGTCGGTCGGTCGAGTGCAATGACAGGAATCTCGCGTGCAGTCTTCTTTTGATATTCGGCATAAGGAGGGAATACCTCTACTGCTCTCTTGAATGCTTGTTCACGCTCATTGCTAGTGAGAATGCGAGCGGTGGTCTCAAATTTTTCGCTTCCCACCTCAACCGTCACTTCGGGATGAGCCAGCAAATTGAGATACCAGTCAGGATGTTTCGGATAACCTCCTTTAGAGGCTACTGCAAGTATGCGATCTCCATCAGTCACAAGCATCAAAGGTGCAATGCGCGGTTGCCCAGTTTTAGCCCCTGTTGTTGTGAGCAGGATTAACGGAGCCCAACCTTTTACCTGTCCTCCGTGTGTACGAAATTCCTCGATAACCGCTTTGTTGCGTTCGTCCCATGTAGTCATCAATTAAATCTCCTCTTTAAAATATTGAAAACTCAAAATGTAAGTATATTTACAAGTGTTTCTCTCATAGAGAAACATCTTTGTGTGGGGCAACTATTCCAAATATTTTCCGTATCTATAGACTCCTATGTTGAAATATGCAAATGTAGAGAATACTCTGAGCATAAAAATACCACGCATGCGTATGGATGGTGCAATCGCGTGGCTAACAGCAGGAGGATACATAAGGGAAGTCGGCATATTCATTCATATGAAGAAGGGATACACGTACTTACGCCTGAAAAAACTTCGTTGCGGTAGCGCAGGTGTTGATAAACTCAGAGACTTGTAAAACTGTGTAGGTTGCCATTTGTTTGTTATCTTCTTTCGCTTTATAGGATACTGCAAGCGTAACAAGGTAAGGATTGTAAGTCAATACCAAAAGTGGTGATAAAATACGTGTCACTCTTCACAATTAACGGTCACTTTTTCATCACAAACGATGGCACTCTTCTTTTCTAGAGTTGACAAATAACAAGACTTTCCCTGGCACCTCGACAACCCCTTTCATTACCAGATGGAGTTCATTGGCTTATAAGATACGCTCCAAATTGTTTGTGGTATACTGAAGCAGGCAAAAATGAGACACAAAAAAGGACTGGGTGAGATGGAATATCCAGGCTTCTTGTGAGAAAGCGTGGGTATGTGTATGTCTGAGAAACGTCGTATTCCGTCTTCCGCATCAGCCTATGAGCTTGATCCCTATATTCTGACTCTTCCTCCGTTCTATTCAAGCATTCAGGCAGGCTGGGAAGGGGTGGTGGCGCGAACGTACCGAAGTCCTGCAGAGGTGGAGAGCATGATTCTTCCTGCCGTTCCCGATGTCTCACTGGTGATGGTCACGCAAGGTGCCTTGTGGCTCGAAAGCAGATATCTCGGGGAGAGCTGGGAAGGGCTTCATGTGGGTGTAGGGGACTGGTTTTTAACACCCGGAGGCGGAGCACCCTACGAACTACGCTGGCACAAGACCTCTGTGGAAGACCCACATATTCTCAACCTCTATCTGGATACCACCTTGCTCCATCATGCAGCAGAACAGCTTGCTGATCATCTTCCTGCACACATCGAACTGGCGGATCGCGCGGGTTTTCAGGACCCTCTGTTGACCCAAATGGGGCTTGCATTGCAACGGGAACTGTTCGTCCCAAGCTCGGTGGGCAAACTCTACGCTGAAACTGCAGCGCAGATGTTTGCGGTTCACCTGTTGCGGCACTATCTGACCACCAATCTCTCCATCGCAGATGCTTCTCACAGACTCTCTCGCCAGCAACTCAAGCAGACCGTCGAGTATATTGTCGCTGACCTCGACCAGGACCTTTCCCTCGATGCCCTTGCCCGGCAGCTTGGGTTCAGCCCCTATCACTTTGCTCGACTCTTTCGAGAGACCACAGGAGAAAGTCCGCACCAATTTGTGGTGAGCAAACGCATCGAGGCAGCACAACAGTTGCTGAAAACCGCTGATCTCCCCTTGGCTCAGATCGCCGTAGAGGTTGGGTTTCCGAACCAGAGCCACTTCTCCAGAGTCTTCAAACAGCGACGAGGCATCACCCCTGCGCAGTATCGACATGAGCACGTTTAGAACAAACAAGAGCAAGAACACGCAAGAAGGTGCCCCTGTTTTCTGGTATCATGGATGTAGCCGATACGTCCATTGACCGGATAGAGATCAATGTGCCTATCCAATAGGAAAGATGTGTGGATGACTTTCCCAAAGACGGCGCACGCAAAGAGCACATGTGTCTTCCCAATCAGAACATGCTCACACAATGTACCAATCATCCTTGCGCTTGCTCGTCGGATGCAGACGTATTACAAATCGGTTATTAAGGAGTAGTTTATGACGCAACATTCCCCCTTCCCACAGGAACTTGAGAGCGCGATACGCCGTTTGTTGGATGAGAATGCCATTTTAACGCTGCTGGCTCGCTTCGATGACGTTGTTATCCGCCAGGATATGGAGACCTTCCGTCAGCTTTGGGTAGAGGACGGCGTATGGGAAATCGGTCAGTTTAATCCAACGCAGGCGAAAGATGTGTACCCTATACAAGTTCATGGCATAGACCAAATTGTGGCACTGCTACAACAGTTCAACACTACGAATGAGTTTTTCTTTCGCACGACCCTACGAGGAGTGATTACGTTGAATGGAGACCGAGCGTCTGTCAGAACGCCTACAACGGAGTATGCTCGCAGACATGATGGACATGGCTACAATAACGTTGGTCTCTATCAAGATGAACTTGAGCGTAGAAATGGAAACTGGTTATTCGTAGCGAGACGCTACTATTATGTCTGGGTCGACAGTTCCTCTGCAATCGCCGGAAGCGCAGTCCCATTGCCAAGAACATTTACTGATCAATGAGCTAGTGCCTTTTGATAGGAGAGGTAGCATGAATAGCAGTAAGAAAAGTTACACGCAGTCAGACGTTGGCTGAAGATTTCTACCAGCTTGTTCATTCTCTCGGCTTTGAGCAACTTTTTCTTGTGCCCGATGATATGGAAGTGCTTCTTGTCTATGTCTATGCTGCTATACATCCAAACGAAGTACGTGTTGATGTCTACCCTTCTTCTGTGCAGATCCATGCCCCATTGCATGGATCTCCTTTTTTGGGCTTTGAGGAATATCTTTCCCCTTGCGGACACCCTTGTCCCCATTCGATCATTAAGTTTCCAATAGCAGTTAGTGCAAGTGTATAGTCACGTTAGCACTTAGTCCAGGAACCAGATCATTGCCACCGTTGCCATTAAGCGAGACGATAACGGGCACACGCTGGCCCACTTTCGTAAAGTTGCCGCTCGCGTTGTCCTGTGTTGGCAAGAGCGAGAAGGACCCTGCCGTCGCTTGTACAATCTGTTGCACATGACCGGTGTAGGTGGTGCCACTAAAGGCATCAACCTTGACATCGACCTGCTGTCCAACCGAGACGTTGTTGATCGTGTTTTCATCGACATAGGCGACGATATTGACATTGCTTAGGTCGGTGACTTGAGCCACGGTAAGACCAGCTGCCACGCTCTGACCTTGTACGGCAGGAAGCTGTACAATGGTACCACTGATGGGGCTGGTGACATTCACCGTATTGCTCTGAGCATTGGCACCTGTCCCTGCAACCGTGACGCTGCCAATGGTTTGTCCAGCGGTGACTCTATCGCCTTGCTTGACGCTAAGTGCGGCAAGCTGTCCATTGCCGGGGGCACTGATATTGACGATCTGTCCATTGACCTGAGCATCGTCGGTTGTATAGAACGTGTAGCTGTTGTAGATGTAGTAGCCGATGCCACCCGCGATAGCGAGAATGGCAAGTACAACGAGAACCGGAATTAAAATTGCTCGACGCATGATAATCTGAACCTTTCTGTGTAGAAAATCCTCATAATTTTAGTTTAACCTACGAGCATAGCCTCACGGCGGGATGCATCTTCCTCCGCGCTCACTCCCTCAGATGTCGTGGGTGTAGCGCGTCTGCGTGACCGAATAAAGCATGTCGCAACAATTGCGGCAAGGACGAACACTAATGTGACCCAGAAAGAGTCGATTAAGGCCAACATGTAGCCCTGACGCTGTAGCAGACCTATGACCTCTTGAGTAGCGGCTGCACTGGCCTGTACAGGTCCATAACCCTGTAGTAAGAAGAGCGAACGTATACCATTGAGTACGCGCTCAAGTGGCGAACCAGGAATTGCTTGTTCCGCGAGATGAGTGTAATGTACTTTTGCCTGCGTCTGTACTAACGTCGCAAGCACTGCGATACCAAGCGAGGTCGAGATGAAACGCACGACCGTATTGAGCGATGATGCCTGGGCAAATTGGCGCGGTTGCACATCAGTCAGCGCGGCAACGGTTAACGGTTGAATAATTAAGCCAAGTGCTAAACCGCGTATCAGGAAGAGAACCTGTATCCACCAGTAGGGCGTCTGCAATGTAAAGTACGTAAACTGCCAGGCCGCAAACGCAAGCAGGATCAACCCCGGTAAAACAACCAGTCGCGCCCCAAGGCGATCTACAAAACGCCCACCAATAACTGCTGTCAGAATTGATGCGAACGCTTGTGGCAAGAACAATAGACCAGTTTGGAAGGCACTTAAACCGCGTAAATTTTGCAGGTAAATTGGAAAAATGAACAGGCCCCCAAAGAACGCGAACGTAATCAGCACATTCGCAATATTACTGGTCAGGAACGGGCCATTAGCAAACAAGGTGAGATTCACCAAAGGTTGCCCACCACGCCGTATGATAAGTAGTTCCACCACCACAAATGCACAAAGGAGAAGAATGCCTCCAATCAGGAAACCCTCAACCTTTGCCGATCCCCAACCATCGGTGCTAGCATCTGAAAGCGCATAGAGGACGGAGGCCAACCCCGTAGCTACCAGCACGAAACCAGGGACATCAAAACGTGTACGCAAAGTCGTACGAACGTTGCGTAACAGAAAGAAGGCCATAATGATTGCGACAATCCCTATCGGCACGTTGACTAAAAAAATCAGAGGCCAATCAGCATAGGTCACGATATAGCCACCAAGCGTGGGACCGACCGCAGGAGCGAGGAGAGCGGCGATACCAAACAAACCAGATGCGATGCCACGCTGCTCTATCGGAAACTCGTTAAACAACAAGGTGATCCCTAGTGGAAATAGGAATGCGCCTCCTATACCTTGCAGAATACGAAAGACGATGAGGACTGGCAGGTTCCACGCGAGACCACACAAGGCCGAGCCAACAGTAAAAATCACCAGAGCAATCAAATAAAACCGTTTGGTTCCCAGACGGTCCGCGAAGAAAGCTGTGGTTGGTGTCACTACACCCTGCGTCAAAATGTATGCTGTGAGTACCCATTGCACACTATTGAGATCAGCACCAAAGGCACTTTGGAAACGCGGAATAGCAATATTTACAATCGTTTGGTCCAGCACGCTCATAAACGCGCCGAACACCACCACTATCGCTACAATCCATTTATATTCCAGCCCCACCCCTCGCGTCACATGCTCCTCTTGCTGTACTGCTTGCATTTGAGTTGGAATTTCCATAAGGACTCCTCATATTTTGTAGGGACCGATTTATCGTGTCCTGAGGGTGGGGTGGGGCACACGTCGGCGATAATCCTCTCCACTCAACGTGTGCTCCCTCCCCAACCCCACCGAGGACGCGATAAATCGGTCCCTACGGGCAACGTTACATTTATATAATCAGTCCGTACAACTAAACACTCTTTCCTGTGACGGCACAAAACCACAGTTGATTTATCTTTTCTAGCATCGACGCATCTAGCTCACTTCTTACGTCAAGCACAATGCTATATTGCATTGCAAAAAACATGCCTACATACCCCCCCACTGCCGCATCAAGGTCAACAGCAGGAGCGAGCAGTCCCTGCTTCTTTGCCTGAATGAGAAGACTATTTATAGTCTTCCGCACACGTTGATTATGCTTACGCAAACCACTGGCAATATCACTATCGCTACCCGTTTGCGCAACGGCATGAAAAAGCACCTTCTGTGTATCAAGGTCGGCCGATATAGCATCGTTATAATCCATCAGCACATGTTTGAGTGCATCGAGAATATTCTTCTCTGCTCTTTGCTCGACCCGTTCTTCCCATACAGTCATAAAGTTTGTGCTACATTGTCTCATCACTTCGAGAAACAAACCTTTTTTGTTACCGAAGTGTTTGTACAACATTGGTTCTGTGATCTCGCTAGCACGCGCCAACTCTCCTGTACTTGCATCAAGATAGCCGTATTGTGCAAAAACTTCTTTGGCATGAGCCAGGATAAATTCGCGTCGCTCCTCCCCACTCATTCGTGTGCGTTTCTTCGTCGTCTCTGTATTATCCATAGACATCCGCCCCCACTTTTTATATTTGTTAACGCTAACTAACTTAAGAAAATAATATACACTGAATGGAGAGGTTTGTCAAGGGTATATAAAAAGAGAGTGGTGGGGGGGGTGTCCGAAAACCCCCCACATATTTTAATATTATAT
>CAXUHF010000020.1:43824-58636 GCA_964250765.1 uncultured Ktedonobacteraceae bacterium
GGGGCCCCCACCACCACCCCCCACTCTCTTTTTATATACGTTGATAGTTCCAACTGACCATCTCGCCGTTGTGGAAGGGCATACTCCCGTGAAAGGGGCGTGGATCGTCGTCGAAGACCATTGGCAGGAAATTGCGGTCGCTGGGCCACATGGGAAGACTCAAAAGAGCGTCCAGCGACACCCATTCAAGTGTGCCCTCGTGATTCCCTGACAACATCTCGCCATGCCAACGCTCAATACGAAAGATAAAGCCAAACCAATCCTCGTCATTCTTGCCAAAGCCGGGCCAGGAGATCGTACCACGTAAAAGCGCATGATCCACAATCAAACCTGACTCCTCCATAACCTCACGGCGTAAGCTGCTTACAATATCCTCATTGAGTTCTAATTTCCCACCTAAGCCATTATATTTGCCATAATGTATGTCATCGGGTCGCTTGTTGCGGTGTATCATCAATACCTGCTTGCCATCGGGCGACAAAATATAGCCCAACGTCGCCAAAACTGGCTGATATTTCGTAGACATATATTTTTTATCCTTTATATATCATTTATTACATTGTATTGTTGTATCTCTACCGACCATCAGCGATCTGGATATACACATCGTCGAGACGTTTCAGGATTTCGGATATTTGCGCGGAAACTGGGGGCAACATATTATCCCATATCAGGAGGAAGTAGAGACTGCGTAAGAAGTTTTTGACGTTTGACGCGCTCATCCACGCACTCACATCGGAGCCACGATCCACAAAACATAACTCTAACCAGTCATCAACAAAGGTATCAGGAACCTCTTTACCGATGATGATATGTTGAGCACTGGTGGCGAGGCGCATGTCTTCTTCGTGATAGAGCGGTTCTGGTAACTGTGCGAGCCGCCGAATCGCTTGCAGAATATCCTGTCGGTCTTCGGGCATCATATAAGCGTTTTGCGCGCACTCATCGAATGCGTCGGCGAGATGAGCCATTGCATGCGCCCAACCTTTGCCCTCAACATAACCGCGCCAATCCTTCTCCTGTTCAGCATACGTAAGCAAGGCGTTTTTTGTATGCTGTACTACTTGCTCTGTTATCACCGGGTTTCTCGCATCAGTATAGAGAATAGCGGCAATGATCAGGTTAGAGAAACTGCGCATAAATACTGAGTCGGTATTGACCTCTCCTATCGCATAAAACAGGTGCTGTGTGTCCAGAGTGATAGTTAGCAGCTCGTTCATCTGCTCTTCTGTCAGCATGCCTTTGTCGATGATGCCACTTGCGAGAAGCATATAGCTTAGCTCATCACGCAGTTCGCCATCGGGCGAACTCAGATTGGCAAGAAGTGCCTTTGCGAAGTCATAGCTGTCGATATTCCGAGGAAGTTCATAGTTATTTTCAGCGATAGATCGTAAAAATTGTTTATTGGCTGCTTGCCCCGTAGTATATTGCATCATCCACTTCTTTCTCTTATTGATTAGTCATCAGGGCAGCGGGTGCCCTTGCTCCTGCCAAATGACGTTTGACAAACTATTACCAGCGAAACACAAAGCTCGTCCATTGTCTTTTTAATATAATATCCTGTGTAGCAAGTACAATCTCTTGTGTGGTTGGGTACGCATACACGTGTAATTTTTGCTCACTCAGGCGACCCGATGTGTCCCACGCTTCAACTAGCGCAACGAGTGTTTGTGCTAGTTCATCATCATGCCCAAAGGTACACACAATCAGTTGCATAGGCGGCAGCGACGGAGTTGTCCCTGCTGTCATAGGAGGTTGAATTTTTTCATCTACTCTATATTTTAATACGCATAGCGCATGCTGACTGAGGACACCTGTGGCGGTATAGGTCGGGATAATGCCAGACAAAGAAGCAAGATGAGGAATAAGCCCACGCTCTATAGCAGAACGTTGGGCAGTTAGATTACAGTAGCGCGGTTCGCGCAATGCTAGCCAGAAATTCAGATTATACACCATTTCCTGTAGCGTCGCTTTGACCGTCGTTTGTAAATCCTGTGTTGGTTCATTAAACCACTGTCTAATTGTCGTTGCGTCAACGGACATGGCTTCGCCAAGTGTGAGATAGAGTTGTCCGGGTTCAGGTTCGAGTTGTACCTGTAAGCCTTGTTCCGCAAAGGCACCTCGTAAGCCCACAAAGCCACAGGGCTGTACTGAGATGCTCTCGAAATGGTCGCCGACACGCTTGAACGCGACTGCTATTTGTGGTCCCCTGACACTTAGAGGAAGCAGAATACGCCCGTCGGGTGCGAGTTGCTCATACCATGCAGGAGTGATATCGCCAGCGTTCACTGTCAAAATGATGCGATCATAGGGAGCGGCGTCAGGGAAGCCCAGCCCACCGTCGGCACACACTACCTGTACACGCTCGTAGCCTGCTGAAGCAAGATGAGTACGTGCATCCTCGACGATATCTTCGTCGATGTCGATAGTCACAACATGACCCGTTTCGCCGACAATATGCGCCATGAGTGCCGCGTTATAGCCCGTACCCGCGCCGATTTCTAGCACGCGTTGCCCCTCATGCAGGTCCAGTTGTTCCAGCATAATCGCCATAATTGTTGGCTGTGATGAAGAACTTACCGTGCGTTCATTCACCGATTTTGTCACAATCGCCTTATCCTGATACACCTCTTGTCGTGGCAAATGTGGCAAGAAAATGTGGCGCGGTACCGCACGAAAGGCAGATTCAACACGTGATGAACGAATGAAGCCCTTCGCCTTCACCGAGTCGATAAGTTTTTTAGAAAGTGTTTGTTCGTTCTCTTCCGGCATACATGCCTCGATTTATTTCCGTCCCAATTTCGCCAAGACAGCACTCTTCAACATCCCGATTTCTTCAACCTTGAGCAATAACACACCACCAATGAATACTACCACGGCAAAGCCACCCGCTACAATCACCGTCAGCAATGACCCTAGCAATGTATCCAACGAGAACAGATGCACATGCGAGAGCAACACTTGTGCGCCCCACGCTACCGCAACCATTGCCGCTGTCACGACAAGAATTTTGAGGACGGTAGGAATTGTTTCGCGCACTCGAATCGAGCCGATGGTGAAGCGTAACAGGAACAACAGAATGATACCATGCATCGAGTTCTGCACCGTATTGGCAAGGGCCAACATCGGCATCCCCATCACTGTTCCACTAAACGGAAGCGCAACGGCGAGATAGCCCAGAATGCTTACAAATTGTACCACAACGGGAATGACCGTATTTTTGCGTGCATAGAAGGCAGCGATCAACAACTGATCAAGTGCGACAAACGGCAACTGATAGGCGTAGTTTTGTAACGCGATAGCAGTCATATGAGCATTTTCAGTTGTATAGTTGTGGTGGTGAAACACCAGATCAACGATAGGATTTTGCAGCACAATGAGACCTGCGGCGGCTGGTATCATCAGCAGTAAACCGAGTCGAATGCCCAGTGAGAGTGTTTCCTTGAAGCGTTCGTTATTGCCATCGCGCATATGCTGTGAAAGTGTAGGCAACACCGCGAACGAGAGCGCAGCAGCAACCAGGCCAATGGGAAATTGTATCAGTGTTGTTGCGGCACGTAACGCTGTGATATTCGCTGCACCGCAGTCAACAACATGTGTTGCGAATGTTAAGCACTTTGTCTTTGACGCAAGATGTAGATCAAAGAAAATAAGTGCTGTACTCACAAGAAAACTCAATGCAACGGGTGCATACAATCTAAGAATACGGCGTATTGCGGGATGCTTGAGGTCAAGCACAAACATATAGCCAAAGCGTTGCTTACGCAGCCCTGGAATGAGCAACGCGATTTCGCCAGCCGCACCAAGTAACACGCCAAAAGCTAGCCCAAGATGTCCGAAGTATCGCTCTCCAAGTAAACTTCCAACAACTGCTCCTATAATGATGCCGACATGATATGAAGCCGTGGCGAACGCAGGCCAGCCGAACTCTTTTAAGGAATAGAGTGCAGCGAGCAAAACAGCGAAGGGACCAAGTGCGATCAGCGAAAAGAAGATAATTTGTGAATACTGGAGCGTCAATAGCTTTCCAGGTGTCTTAAAGCCTGATACCATAAAGTCCTGAACGAACCAAGGAGAAATGAAGAACAGAAAGCATAGTGCCGCGATAAGCATGATGATGCCGATCAGGTTGACCAGCGTAAATACCAAACGGCGCAACTCGGCGCGTTTTTCAGGGGCAGCATAATCGCTAAATGTAGGAATGAGTGCTCCTGGTACAGAACCATTTACCAGGAAGTCGTTGAATGTCTGAGCAGGCAAAAGTGCTGAATTGAACGGTCCAGCAAACTGTGTGCCGAGAGATGTAACTACTATTTGGCGTACCATGCCCAGCACACTACTACCAAGATTGCCCAGCATCACGAAGCCCGCCGATTTTACAATCTCGCGTCTCTCACTCGACTGCGATTGTATCGCTGGCGTTATCTCAACCATAGGTTCAGGCATTGCTGTTTGTTCCGATGTGGTAACGCTTGTCGTCACGACGGGTTCAGTATTCTGTTCAGGTTTTTCTATTGCATCTTTTGCCATTATATTTTATTCTCCGCGTATCTTTGCAATCAGTGCCGTTGTCGAATGTCCCGGCAGGTAGGGAATCAATTGCACACTGCCTCCATACTCCTGCACCACTCGCGCCTCTGGTAAACGGCTCAAATCCGGTGTGCCATCCTGTGTGTTGCTGGCATAGTCGCCACCTTTAATGTAGATAACTGGTTGTAGCAGGGCCACGAGTGGACTTGCTGTCGGCTCATCAAAAATAGTCACATAATCAATACAGGATAGTGCCGCCAAAATCTCTGCGCGTTCCAACTCCGGCACATATGGGCGTCCAGGTCCCTTGAGCCTACGCGTGCTCGCATCGCTATTGAGGCCGAGTACAAGAAAATCGCCGCGTGTGCGCGCCTCCTGTAAATAGCGCACATGCCCTAGATGTATCAGATCGAAACAGCCATTAGTGAAGACACCATGTTCGCCAGCTTGCTGCCTATGGAGGACAACGGTAGCGAGTTCGTTCCGAGTATAATATTTTGGAGATGTGTTATTCATGAATATATTTTTCTTTTTGTAATGCGAAACACCTGTAGGGGTCTAATTCTATTACACTCTGTTGGTATATACGAATGCCGGAGAACATTGCAAACGTTTCAACAGCCTCGAACATCATCTATTGCCAACAGGGTGGAATAGAATTAGACCCCTACAGACGTTCGATCATCAACACGTTAATTATTTTCCGTCAAAATTCGCAGCAATTCCTCTGGCGTGTTGCTTGCCGCGCCGAGACGCCGTACTACAAGGGACGCGGCTGCATTCGCAAGATAGGCCGCTTCGACTTTTGTTGCGCCTGCGGTAAGGGCGAGCGTGAACGTAGCGGCGACGGTATCACCTGCTCCATTGGTATCAACGATTTCACTGGCACCTGGGAGTGGGTAGATAGGAAAATGAGTGGGTGCCTTACCTGCTTCAAAAAGGCTCATTCCCTCGCTACCACGAGTGAGCAAGACACTCTGTGCATTGCTACCACTTAATAAACGCTGACCCGCTTCGTCTAATTGCTCCTGCGTCGTAATAGTCATACCAAGCGTCAATTCCGCCTCTGGCTGGTTCGGCGTCAACGCAGTCACGCCTTGAAAGCGGAACAGCGAACCGTGCGAATCGACTACAATCACCTTGTTCAAAGCACGCGCCACAGGAATACACACCTCGATGATATCGGGACTAATCACGCCATTTTCGTAGTCCGAAAGTACCACCGCGTCAATCGTGGGCAGCATGGTCTTGATGTAATCGAGAATATGTCCCTTGCATGGCTCCGCTATATCTGACGTATCAACGCGGTCAATACGCACAATATGCTGTTGCACAATTTGCGGACTACCCGCCATGATACGCGTCTTCGTCGATGTGGGACGCGTCATATCAGTAAACAAGCCCTCGGAATGCATACCCAAATTATCTATAGCGCGACGCAAGTTTTCTCCTGGCACATCGCTACCCACGACTCCTGCCAGTAATACCTCTGCCTCCAGTGACCTTGCATTGACCGCAACATTGGTAGCACCACCTGGTATCGTGCGTTCCTCATCCAGTTCAAGAATGAGGACAGGTGCTTCACGCGAAATACGCGTTGGGCGTCCAATCAGATATTGGTCCGCCACCATATCGCCAATCACCAGTACGCGCTTCCCCTTGAAGCCTTCTATAATCGAGCGCAAACGCGAAACAGAAAATGATGTAGGGGTCTGATTTATTCCACCCTTTGACGCTCCCTGTATCATATCTCTACTCCTGTTCGTCCTTTCAGGGCGACAAGCAACATAAAGCGCGGTATCGCCAGCATACGTCGCCAGCGCCACGGTTCGCGGTATAAGCGATAGAGCCATTCTAGCCCCAGACTCTGCATAGCTCGTGGTGCGCGAAGTTGCCGACCCGATAGAAAGTCATAGGCACCACCAACGCCCATCGCAACCGCAACAGGCAGACGCGATAAGTTACGCGCAATCCATATTTCTTGTGCAGGCGCACCATATGCGACGCATAGAATATCAGCCTTTGCAGTTCGTACACGCTCGATAATCGCATCCTCTTCTGCTGGCGCGGGTGAACCTGCATAGGTGCCAGCAATCTGCAAGCCAGGAGCAAGCACTTGTAGCCGTGTAGCAGCCTCTTCCGCGACACCAGAAGCGGCACCGAGCAAGTAAAGCCTATAGTCCTTGTTGACACAGAGTTTGGCGATCTCTACCAACGTATCTGTTCCTGTGACACGTTCGGGTGTCGGTCTACCTATATAGCGTGTACCCCATACAATGCCGATGCCGTCAGCGACGACGAGTGCGGCATGATTGATGATGTTGCGAAAGACGGTATCATATTGTGCCATCATCACAAATTCGGTATTGACGGTCACAACCTGTTGACAGAGAGATGTCGTGGGATGTTCTTTATGTTGCACAACAAGCTCGTCGATACGCTCTATCGCTCGTTGCTGAGTGATACGATCAACGCGCACGCCTAAAAGAATAGCAGGTTTAGATAACGATGAAGTTATAGACATAATTTTTATTACTGACATAGCATAGTTACCAACTTATTAATTCGATTTCAACATTCGAGATAATCACGTCTGGACGCGTCTCCTCTATATAACGTTGCACGCGCCCAAGTATCTCGTCCGCGTGCTGTTTACTATTACTGACACAGCTTACGCCCAGTTTCGCAATCTGCCAAACGTCCTGGTCCTCGACCTCGGCAATTGCTACCTCAAACTGGTTACGCACCCGTGCCATGACCGATTTGATAACCTGCCGCTTATCCTTAAGAGAATGAGACTCCGGCAAATGTAATGTAAGTTCACATGCACCTATAATCATGGGGAGAGTATAACATATGTATGGTTATGAGGAAATAATATATTATTGGCATATGAAAATGGTGGAAGGAATTGAAGAGGTTGTAGGGGTCTAATTCTATTACACCCTTGTCGGCAATAGACAACGTTCGAGAGATATTACAACATTTGTATATGTCCTCCAACATCGCAGAATGCTCACAGGGTGTAATAGAATTAGACCCCTACAAGATGTTATCCCCCAAAAGCCCTGTATATAATGAATTTATCTTGACACCAGTGAACGTACTGATGTATTATCCTCAGGTGAGGGCATTACAACATTTTGACATGTATTGTCCTGTACAAACAACACTGGGCGGTTGCTGAAATTGGTAGACAGGGCAGACTTAGGATCTGTTGGTGATGAACCGTAAGAGTTCGAGTCTCTTACCGCCCATTTTTATTCCACAACATTGTGTTCTGTAGGGACCGATTTATCGCGTCCTGGGGATGAGGTGGGGCAATATCTCGGCGACAATTCGTTTATCTCGATGTGTCTCCTCGAACCCTACATAGGACGTGATAAATCGGTCCCTACTCTATAGGAATACTAAGGCGCAATATGTTGTAATATATTGTGTCAGCAAAAAAACGCGAATATATTGTACAGAGTCGATGGAGGCGTTGTTGCCACATTGACCAGTGGAGGAAATGTGAAGGTCTCGGTTGAAAAGTTGCCTACCAGTGAGGCCGTCCTTGATGTAGAAGTTACCTGGGACGAGATGCAAAAAGCCTCGGATAAGGCATATCGCAAACTTGTGCAACAGGTGAATGTGCCTGGGTTCCGCAGAGGAAAGGCCCCGCGTTCTATATTAGAACGTCAGGTGGGCAAAGATAGTATCTACACAGAAGGTCTTGATGACCTGATTACAGAAGTATACAGAAACGCAGTCAAAGAACACGAACTTACCCCTATCTCACAGCCAAAAGTAGATGCACCCGTCTTCGAGATGGACCAGCCTTATCACTTCAGTCTCACGGTTCCAGTTCTCACTCCCCCTGTCTTAGGCGATTACAAATCCCTACATTTTGATCGACAAGAGGCCGAGGTTACATCGGAAGAGGTCGAGAAAGAGATAGAGTCGCTGCGCAGCCGTCAGACGGAGTGGGTCGAGGTTGAGCGTCCAGCTGCTATGAATGACCGCGTGACCGTTGATCTGAAACTTACATCGGGCGACCAGCAAATCTCGGATTTGAAGGACAATCCCTTCGAGTTAACAGACGAGCGTAGTGGCCTATTTAAGGGAATGGATGAGCAGGTCGTTGGTATGCAGCAAGGTGAGAGCAAAACGTTCTCAACCACAATTCCAGAAGATTATATCAACGAAAAGTATCGCGGCAAACAGGCCGACTTCTTTATTCTGCTGCATAAGGTAGAAGAGAAGCACGAGCCAGAGATTGACGATGCGTTTGCGGAAAAGGCCAGTGGTGGCGAAATCACTACGCTTGAAGACCTACGCAAAGCTGTGAGCGATAACATTCTTGAGAATAAGAAGCGCAAGAACCGTGACGAACTGCGCGAACAGGTTATCAACGCCGTTATCGATCAATCACAGATAACGCTACACCCATTGCTGGTTGACGAAGAGGCGCACGAGATGGTCCATCGCATGGGCCATGCATTAGAGCAACAGGGTATCTCACTGGATCAGTACTTCAAGATGATTCGTAAGACTCATGACGAATCGGTCGAAGAGGCAAAGCCGGAGGCAGAGAAGCAAGTCAAACGTCAACTTGTCCTTGACGAGGTTGCGACAGAGGAAAAGATTGATATCACGCCGGAAGACCTCGAAGCCTTGTTCAATGCATATGCACAAGCAGGGCAGGAGTTGCCACGGACCGAAGAGCAAATTCGCGCACTCGCCATTAGTTATCGACGCGAGAAGGCACTTACCCGCCTTATTGAGTTGACAACCGACCCCGATCCTGACGCGGAGCAGGATGAGGAACTTGAAGAAGAGACAAGCGTAGAGCATGCCGAGGCCGCCGCTCTTGTGGGTGGCGAACTTTCGGACGAAGCAGAAACAACAGATACACTAGATATACCGGATGTGGTACATGTGGAGGGGACGGCAACTTCAGCAGCGACCGAACCCATTGACGATGAGGCGTCTGCAACACCTCAACCCGAAACACCGACAACGGAACAGTAGAGATGGAGGATAAGGATATCCCTTATGGGATATCCTTGCCTCTAACGTAGAAGAAAACTATTGAAGCACACCTCTAAAGGGAAAAGGTGACAGACGTGGCAAACTCGAAAAATGTACGAACAACGTATCGTTGCTCGTTTTGTGGCAAGAGCCAGGATCAGGTACAGCGGCTTATCGCTGGCCCTGGTGGTGTCTACATCTGCGATGAATGTATCGATCTATGTCGAGAAATCATCGAAGAGGAGCAGGCAACGGTCTCTAAGCCACGGCTCCAAACTGGTAAGATACCAGCACCTAAGAAGATTTACGAGCAATTGAGCCAGTACGTTATCGGACAAGAGCGGGCCAAAAAGACACTTTCAGTCGCGGTTTATAACCACTACAAGCGCGTTGGTGTCGGAATGCAGATTGATGATGTAGAACTCGGCAAGAGCAATATCCTCATGATTGGACCAACAGGGTGTGGAAAAACACTTCTTGCACAGACATTGGCGAAGGTCCTAGATGTGCCATTTTGCATCGCTGATGCGACCGCACTTACGGAAGCGGGCTACGTTGGTGAGGACGTTGAGAACATTCTGCTCCGCCTTATCCAGACCGCCGATTTTGATGTTGCACGTGCAGAGCGTGGCATTGTCTACATCGACGAAATTGACAAGATCGCACGCAAGTCAGACAATCCATCCATCACACGCGATGTATCTGGCGAGGGCGTACAGCAAGCCCTACTCAAAATTATTGAGGGTACCGTTGCCAATGTACCACCACAGGGTGGGCGTAAACATCCTCATCAAGACTTCATTCAGATCAATACCGCGAATATTCTCTTTATCTGTGGTGGTGCGTTTGAGGGACTCGACAAGATTGTTGAGCACCGACTTGGGAGCAACAAAACCATTGGTTTCCGCTCGAAGGGTGAGGACGACGCTGATGAGGCGAGCAAAGAGTCTGTGCTAGCACAAATGATTCCTGATGACTTGCTCAAATATGGTCTTATTCCTGAATTTGTTGGACGCCTTCCTGTTAATGTCGCATTGGAAAGTCTGGATAAAGCTGCACTTATTCGTATCTTGACAGAGCCGAAGAACGCGATAGTCAAGCAATATCAGAAATTTCTACAGCTTGACCGTGTAGAACTGGTCTTCACCAACGATGGTCTTGATGCTGCTGCTGATGAGGCACTCAAGCGACGTACGGGAGCACGTGGCCTGCGTAGTATTGTAGAGGACGTGCTACTCGACGTGATGTATGAGATACCCTCGCGTGGCGATGTGAAGAAAGTCATCATCAACGGTGAGGTAATTTCCGATCATCATAAACCACTGCTTGTGACAAGAGGTGATCGCAACAACGCCTATTCCGAAGATGAGTCTGCTTAACGCAGGCTCATATTTATTTGAGATATGTTGTCTGTAGGGACCGATTTATTGCGTCCTAGGTAGCGATTGAAAAGGTCAAGAGGACGTGATAAATCGGTCCCTACAGACAATGTAATCTTTGTTGAAAACATAATCGGTTCCATAATGTCTATAATGGTAGTAGGTAGGTAGGTAGAAAGTAGCGAGGCGCGAGAAAGACAGGCGTATATACATGAGTGATGCGGAACACCAGAATATTGTACAAAGTGCGCACAATGGGAACGAGGTGTATCCTCTTGTCGCGTTGAAGAATGTTGTTGTGTTTCCGCATAATAGTCACGCACTAGTCATTGGTCGCGAAAAGATGGTGCGTGCCACTGAAGAAGCCATGATGCAGCCTGAGCATACAATGGTTGTTGTGATGCAGCACTCTACCGAAATCGCGGATCCACAGATGCAAGACCTCTTCCAGGTTGGCACGTTGATCGAGGTTTCTTCCATAAAGCGTCAGCAAGATGGCACAATCCAGGCACTTGTACGTGGTATCCAACGTGTAAGAATTACAGAACTCCTTGATGATGAGCCATTCCTGCATGCCAGAGTTAGTACACAGATAGAGCCTCAACACAAAGGCCCACAAGCGGACGCGCTCATACGCTATGCAACCAATCTCTTTGAGCGCTATGCACAACTGAACCGCCGTTTCTCGACTGAAGACATTAACTCCATTATCGTCCTTAAAACACTGCCACGCCTTTCCGATACGCTAGGAGCACACGTCATCACTGACGTACAACAACAACAAGACCTGCTTGAGACATTCGACCCTTTGGAACGACTGAACAAAATCTGCGTTATCCTCGGCAACGAAATCGAGATATTAGAGCTTGAGGGCACCATTCGTAGCCGTATCCATTCACAGGTAGACCGTTCACAAAAGGAATTTTACCTCCGTGAACAACTCCGTGCGATTCAAGAAGAGCTAGGTATGGATATCTCTTCAGAGACTGATGAACTGCGCGCTAAGCTAAAAGAAAAGGTTCTTCCAAGCGAGGTTGCGGTCAAAGTACGCAAAGAGATTGATCGCCTTGAGCGTACTCCTGCGCAGTCAGCCGAGCTAACTGTGTTACGCTCATATATCGACTGGATGTTAGCCTTGCCGTGGAACGAGCGAACGGAAGACCATTTCAATCTTGTGGAAGCGCGCCGTATTCTCGATGCCGATCACTACGGACTAGAGGTCATTAAAGAGCGCATCATTGAGTTTCTCGCCGTGCGTCAGCTACGACAACAACTGCTCAAGCGGCAACAACAGAGAGGAATGGGTGGACCAGCTACAAAAAGCGAGAGTCAAGGCCAAATTCTCTGCTTTATTGGACCTCCGGGTGTCGGGAAAACATCGTTAGGACAGTCGATTGCACATGCTTTAGGTCGCAAATTTGCTCGTATTTCGCTTGGTGGTGTGCATGACGAAGCCGAGATACGGGGACATCGACGCACCTATGTTGGAGCACTGCCTGGTAGAATTATCCAAAGCATGAAGACGGTAGGAGTGCGTAACCCTGTCTTCTTACTAGACGAGATTGATAAATTATCATCCGAGTATCGTGGCGATCCAGCATCAGCACTTTTAGAGGTACTCGATCCACAGCAAAATAGCACCTTCACCGACCATTATATGGAAGTGCCCTTCGACCTTTCCGAAGTATTCTTCATCTGTACAGGGAACGTAAAATATCAGATACCGCGTCCACTTGCTGATCGTATGGATATCATCGAATTGCCTGGGTATATTCTTGATGAGAAGGTCAACATCGGGCTACGTCATATCTTGCCTAAAGTGTTGAATGAACACGGCTTGACTCCAGAGCAACTCAAGATACCACAAGCCGTGATGCAGCATATCGTCACAGACTATACGCGTGAGGCTGGTGTGCGCAACTTTGAACGCCAGTTAGCAACTATCAGCCGTAAAGCGGCGCGACGTGTGCTGGAAAAACCAAGTACACGTCTACGTCTCACCACACATAGCCTAGAGCAATATCTAGGAGCACCCCGTTACAGTAGCGCACCACCAGTACAACGCTCGCAGATTGGTGCAGTAATGGGTCTGGGAGTAACCGAGAATGGTGGGATGTTGCTCTCGGTCGAGGTGGTGACGATGGTTGGCAAGGGCGACCTACTCATCACCGGTCAACTTGGTGATGTTATGCATGAGTCGGCACGTGCCGCCCTCTCTTACATTCGCACACGCGCTGATGAACTGCACATCGATCCCAATTTCCAGGAAAACAGCGATTTACACATTCACCTGCCTGAAAACGCGTTGCCAAAAGATGGGCCATCCGCAGGCATTACCATCGCCACCGCGATTATATCCGCCCTGACGCGCCGCCCTGTACGCAGCAATTTAGCTATGACAGGCGAAATCACACTTTTAGGGAGTGTGCTAGGAGTCGGTGGCTTAAAGGAGAAAGTCCTGGCTGCGCATCAGGCAAATATCACGCAGTTGATTGTACCTGCCGAGAACAAAAATGACTTGGCAGAGATTCCAGCTAAAATACGCCAGAGCATGGATTTCACACTAGTAGATACTATGGACCAGGTTATTGACGCCGCATTACTTGATGCTCCTCTTTCTGAGGAGCAAGAAACGTCTACACAACCTCCGCTCCGCTTGGAAGAATACCATGAAACACAGAATCTCCATGACACCACTTCTCGCCGTTCCAGTATTATAGCGAATGAGCAATGGGAGCAAGACGGTATCGATCCGTTCATGATTCTACCTGTGGAGCAGCATTCACACGACGTACCACAGGCAAATGCTAAACAGGACAACATCTAAAACTCGTATGAGATAAATGCCTGCTTCGTTCGTTATACTGGTTGAGGAGCTTATTTTGCTTGCTTCATTAGCATAGAGACCCAACTTTTGGGTACAAACTGCGTATACTGAATAGGGGTAGGTAGTAGCTGAAAGAAATAGACCCCTAGACGGCTTCCCTATCTACATACTCTAAAGAGGGAAGCTATGTTGCTTCTCGCCGCAATGATTTCATTTTTTGTTTGTAGAGAGAGGAAAAACTCATGAGTTATCAGGGACAAGACCCCAACCAGCAAGGCCAGAACCCCAACCCACTCGGTGGCTACAATTCTGTGCCTCAGCCCACCGACCCATATAGTGGACAGCAGTATGTCCAGCCAGAGCAGCAAGGCCAACAAGCTGGCTATGGTGGATACGCTGGCTACGGGCAACAACCACCTGCACAAACAGGATATGGACAACCAGGCTACGGTCAGCAACCACCTGTACAACCGGGTTACGGGCAACCTGGTTATGGACAACAACCTTATGGGCAACCTGGCTATGGACAGCAGCCAGGAGGATATCAAGCTCCCAGTTATGGACAACAGCAAATGTATGGTCAGCAGCAACAGCAGTACGGCATGCCGGGTGCTGGTACAACATCTATGGGTTTATCCCAAAATGTGGCATCCGGTTTAAGCTACGTTTTTGGCTGGGTGACTGGCTTGATTTTCTTCTTCATAGAGAAAAAGAACCGCGTTGTTCGTTTTCACGCTATGCAATCCATCCTCTTCTTTGGTGGTGCAGCTGTTTTAGAACTTGTGCTTAGATTTGTCTCAGCCACAAATGTTCCCTTTCTATCACTGCTGGCGGCATGTGTAATCGGCTTGATCGGCCTTGCTACCTTTGTAGGATGGATTGTACTTATGATCAATGGCTTCCAGGGTAAATACTTCAAGTTGCCCATTATTGGTGATTATGCCGAGCGTTACGCCAATCAAGGTGTTCAATAAAAAATTTCTTGTGGAAAAGAGGAGAGGGGGGAAAACCCCCGGGGGTTGTGGCCGGCGGCTTTTGAAAAAAAAAAAAAAACAACAGCGGG
>CAXUHF010000021.1:0-19508 GCA_964250765.1 uncultured Ktedonobacteraceae bacterium
GTTTCTCAAAGTCCTCTAATGAGTCGCTGTACTCAAAATTGAGTTCGACTTTGCCTTCGTTCTGCTCTGGATTCGCTGGATGAGCCAGTAAACCTAATTCAGTGTTGCCAATGCGCAGTAAAGCCCAATCGCCATCACGACTACCATGAAGCACCGTTGCACCAAGCTTCGTGTAGAAATCTAACGCTTTACTCATATCTTCAACATGTACCATTGGTTGTATGCTTAGCATTGTTGTCTCCTGTACTTGTTGTATACGCTCTTTTGCACTATCAGTGTCTCCAGTTTTCGAGAGATACGCAGTAAACACCTTCTCAACTAAATCAGACAGAGAAAGTTGCTCATCAACCGAGTGATGCTTCATGCGTCTGACCGTATCAGGCTTCAGATACACGTTGAACTGTTGCTTCTCTTCTTTCATCTCTTATCCCTTGATATTCTTAACACGTGTTTTAGTTTACTAGCATATTAGCATTATAGCTTGCTATTTTTGACCTGTCAAGGGATTAAGGAAAGGAATTAAAGCCCCTATATCTTATAGTACGGAGACATTTTGAGAATCTGCTGCTTGATGAGGGGAGCAAATAATGGCAGGATGTAGCGTAGAGGAGCAGGAGGAGCATTGACCTTTGCGAGGTCAGCCATGATCTCATCAAAGGTGTGACGTTGATAGTGTAGTAACGCTTCGCTCTTACTTGTATCGAGCCAATCGGTGCAGTATTCTTCGGTTGTGAACGCGCTTTCTGGTAGCTCTTTGATACCTGTTATCCGCAATGAACGATTCAAATAATCACGATAGCGTATCTGACAACTTTTTCCGCCTCCGATGAGCCAAAGAACAACTTTGGACGGAGAGAAGCTTGCTGTGCTGCACCAATAATGTTCAATGTTCCATCGACGTTGATTGCGCGTGCCTCTTCGAGGTGTTCATCGACAGCAGGAGGAATCATATAGGCCAGGTGGATGATAAGCTCTTGCCCTCGAACTGCATCCGCGACTTGTGTAGCGTTGCGAACATCACCCCCATACTGTCTCGAACGCAAATTGCTGAGCAAGTTGCTGTGCGCGTTTCGCGTTTCTCTGCGTTTGCACATCGAAGCAACGCATCGTGTGTCCCTGTCGTGCCAGTTCTTGCAGCGTACTAGAGCCAATGTTTCCAAATGCTCCTGTCAGCAAAATGTTCATATATTTATATTTCTTTCCTTGATGTTATCATCGTTTGCCCCTTATTGAAGTAAATTATATACTAGCTACCGTATTGCACGCGTTAAATAGTATTCGTAAACATCATTACCATGTTGATCGCGTGTATGTTTTCCACGTACATAGCCTCTCTTTTCCCAAAAAGCTAGTGCAGGAGTATTCTTCACGAGCACAGCAAGACCAATCTGAGTGATATTATATTTTATCATGCGCTTGGTTATGCTATTGTAGGGGTCTAATTCATTACACCCTGTTGGCGACACACAATGTTACAGGATAGATACCAGCGTTTCAACGTTCTCCAGCATAGTCAATTGCCAACAGGGTGTAATGAATTAGACCCCTACATTTGTTCTTTATTGCTTGACTCTATTATTCACCCCTTGCTTGTTGCGACCCCTTCTATACTGAAAAAGAATTTCATACTTGGCGTAGTTGGGAGGGAAGAGACATGACGACTATACAAGCATCTTTACATGTTATCGTGCAACGTGTTCGTGCACTTCTTGAATGTGCTGATGTCATCTTGTCCCTTGCATCTCCATCCGAAGCAGACCATCCTTTGCTTGCTCTGTTATCAGTGACAGAAGAAACCGATGTTGTATCTCTGTTTATACAGAACGAAAACTACAAAAGTAGTGTTATTGTGCCGCTTGTACGTCCTGGGGGCTTACTCGGTTTCCTTGTATGTGTTGATACTCAACCCAACAGATTTATGCAGGGTGAGTGTGCTTTACTAGAGCAAGTTGTACCAACGCTTGCACGTGAGGTAGAAGACATTCTTTCTGATGCTGTAATAACTGTTTCGCAAGAGAAACGAAAGCGACACATCCACACGGTAGTACCGGAACAGCAAACGCTTGTCTCGTTGGTAGGTCATGATTTGCGTATGCCTTTGACCGCGATTAAGGGCTACGCTGGCCTTTTACAGGCATATGGACCGACACATACAGACATGACACCAGAACTACAACAACATTATCTTGACGTTATCATGGAGCAGACGCAGCATATGGAGGTTCTTGTGAATGATCTCCTTGATGTGTCGCGTATCCAGAGTGGACAGCTTGCACTTCATTGTACATGGGTCAATATCGTTTTTCTTTGTCAACGGGTTATTCGCGTTGTACAAGACAGATGTGAGCAGCAACAGTCAGGAAAATATATGCTCCGTTGTCGCTTCGATACAACATCTGAGCTTGTATGGGCTGATCCAGATAGAGTGCGACAGGTGCTCATGAACCTTGTAGAGAATGCGGTAAAATATTCGCCCGACGGGGGATCAATAGAGATACGTGTGCGCAACTCCGCCACGCGCTCCTCAATTACTGTACGTGATTGGGGATTAGGAATTCCGCAGCCGCAACAGGACGCACTATTCCATGCATTTCAGAGGGGCGAACGGTTAGAGCAACAAAGAATTGCTGGTTTGGGTTTAGGTCTTTATATTGTACGTACACTGGTGGAGGCAATGGATGGTTCTATCACGTTGCGTAGTAGCAAAGGCAATGGTACTAGTGTCTCGTTTACGCTACCTACTGTTCACGATAAGGTAGTTATACATCGGCGTGAAGGTAGCATGACAGGAGCAGAGCACCTGTCCACTACTATACATGGACTTGCGTGGCGCAGCCGCATCATGAGGTCAGTATAGTAGTGACAGGTGCTCTGCTCCTGTCTTGTTCCACTAAATTCCTTTACTCTTGCGAAACATTGTCCAGTTTGTTATAGTGAGCATGTAGAAATTAGTAAATATTTGTAGAGTAAAGGATTGAGCTATGCATGTAGGACTTCTTGAAGACGATGTAGCGATTCAGGAAATGCTTCTTCTTGTGCTAAAGGACGAGGGATATACGGTTACGAACTACCCTGATGCCAAAGAATGTCTTCGAGCATTAACGTCCATTACCACGCGAGCACAATCCCCTATAGATTTGCTGATCATCGACTGGCGCTTGGGAGGTAATACTTCTGGTACCGAAGTGATACAACAAATTCGGAATAATCCCATACTCAATTCACTCCCGATTATTTTAACTACCGCTGCGACATTTAATGATATTAAAGCACTACAACATTTCCAGGTATCTCTTCTCGAAAAACCCTTTTCGGTTGATGACATGACTCTTTTAATTAAAAATCTGACGCAGACAAAGAGCGTGTAGCACAACTACGCGCTTCTTCCGCCCTCTCCTCAAGAAAAAGCGGGATTTTTGTGTCATATTTCTTACATATTCCATCTCATCATTTTCTAAGAAAACAAGGATTTTCTCCCTTTTTCGATGAAAAAGTAAGCACGAATAGTGTTATTAGCTCATCATTTTTCTTAGAAGTGGTTGAGGCTACCTTAGAGAAAGCTTATACTTTCTATAGATGACTTGAACTGTAGTAGAGTACCTGTTATGCTTTGCTTGGTGGAGGTCACTGAGACCTGTTTTATAAAGAGCAGGTACTGGAAAAAGTTTCTTTAAAAATAGAGAGAGCGTATTTGCTAAACGCAAGAGGAGAAAAATAATGCAGACACAAAAAGGTCGTGGACGTGGTTTTGCTTCGATGACTGCCGAGAAGAAGCGCGAGATTGCTAGTAAAGGTGGCAAGGCCGCTCATGCTCTAGGCACAGCTCACAAGTGGACCAGTGAAGAGGCGCAGGCTGCGGGCCGTAAGGGTGGCTCAATCAGTCGTCGTCGCTCCAAGTACACTGTACAGGCATAAACCAGATACAGATAATAAAAGGCTGACACCCCTGTCAGCCTTTTTTCTTGTCGTAAAAATGTTCTCCATCCCTCTTCTTATTTAATTTCCTCAGTAAAAATGGTACTTTCTGAGTACTCATTCGTCATATATAGTCCTCACTGGTATAATGATACGAAAGAATCTCTACTATGTATTTTTGTTAGGAGGGCGCGTCATTTTACACGAATCGCCTGAGTCAAAGCCAGCTGTTCCAATAGATACAGATGTTCAAACACCGCTACCAGAAACATCTATCGTCCCTTTGCTAAAAAAAGAGCTTGGAAAGCGACAGAATGTGTGGGGAGGAAGAACATTTCGCTTTAATCTAAAGAACTTTCTTCCTGGAAAAAACTTCTCGCTGCGCCGCTTCAGCATTGTGGAGGCTGCTCTTTTGCTCATGCTTGCCCTTCTTGCGTCGCGTGGTTTAGGGGTAGTACGTCAAACTATTTTTAATGCTCTTTTTGGTGCTGGCCCAGAGGCAAACGCTTATTATGCTGCGTCTCGTCTGCCTGATACACTCTTTAATCTTATCTCCGGGGGTGCTTTAACACATGCTTTCATTCCTATCTTTCTCTCGCACGAAAATGAGCATGGTAAGCGAGAAGCGTGGAGATTGGCGAGCCTTGTCTTTAATATAATGCTTGTTGCGCTTACGCTCTTCATTTTTGTCGGAGAATTTTTTGCGCCGACCGTTGTGAACACGTTGATTGTGCCTGGCTACTCACACTCAGAGCAGGCGTTAACAACATCACTCACGCGCATTATTCTTGTCCAGCCGCTTATTCTAGGACTTGGCACCATCATCACCGCGGTGTTGAACGGTAAACGTCAATTTTTGTTGCCTGCACTCTCTATTGCTGTCTATAACCTTGGATTAATTGGTGGTCTGCTAGTATCGCTTGCCGTTCCTCACGTAGGTATTTATGGTCCAACATATGGTATTCTCGTCGCTGCCATCCTGCAAGTTGCGGTACAGGTACCTGCGTTGCTCAAGCAAGGATTTCATTATTCGTTTGTGTGGGATATACGCGATCCTGGTCTATGGCAAGTGATGAAACTCCTCGGTCCAAACGCGCTCGCGGTCGCTATCGGCTCGACAGGCTTCATTATAGATACCGCATTCGTTTCGTACTTGCCGGACAAGGCAAGCCTTGCCGCAATTCATAATGCGCAACTCCTCTATGCTCTACCAGAAGCGTTGATGGCGCAAGCTATCGGGCTTGCATTGTTACCGCACCTTGCGACGCAGGCAACTGCTGGACGCTATGTGCGTATGCGTCAGACCGCCCTAAAAGTCATGGGTGCTGCAATTGTGCTTGCGGTTCCCTGTGCTATTCTCCTCTGGTTACTCGGTAAACCAATTATTCGTCTACTGTTCCAGCACGGTGCTTTCACTGTTCATGCGTCGGCCCTTACAAATCTTGCGTTAATTGCCTATGCGGTCGGCTTGCCCGGCATCATCGCGGGAGAACTCATGGCGAATGGTTTCTTTGCGTTGAAGGACACGCGTACTCCTCTCATTACAAACACATTAGCACTCGGCATGCGCTATGGCTTAATCGTTTTTCTCTTGCAGGTGTTTCACGGCACGTACATTATCCTGGCAATTCCACTTGCACTATCAGGATCGGCGACGGTGGAGGCACTCGCCATGTGTACTATTCTCCTCTTTCGTTTACGTTGGAAAGTGAAGCAGGATCAAGGTATGATGCGTTTGCAGAGGCGCCGTGAATATGAGGCGCGACACGAACAGGTGCAAGGTGATATGCTGGTGGAGGAAAAGATAGTCAACTAACCAGCGAAAGAGGCAACACATGAAATTATCGGTTAACGGGACTGAACTCTATTTTGATGTAGTAGGGAGTGGGTTAAACGCCGCGACAGACTTTCAACAAAAGCCGACGATGATACTTCTGCATGGAGGACCTGGATTTGACCACAGCTATCTACGTCCTTGGCTTGATCCTGTAAGCGATGTTGCGCAACTTGTGTATGTCGATCAACGTGGCAATGGGCGTTCACAGCGTCACACACACGAATACTATCAACTTGGTATCATGGCTGACGATATCGTCCTGTTGTGCCAAACCCTCTCTATCGAACATCCAATTGTGCTTGGTCAATCGTTCGGTGGCTTTGTTGCCCTTAGCATTGCCCAACGTCACCCGAAATTTGCCTCTGGTCTTGTGCTTTTCGACACCTCGCCTGCGTGGACAGGTGGTTACGACCTGGACGCGTTAGAAAAACTTGTGGGTGGCGAGCGTGGCAAAGAACTGCGTGAAATTGCCTACCGCGAATCGACTGGACAGGCAACCGAGGCCGAGCTAAAACGCTTTGAGCAAGAAGTCATGCCGCTCTACTGGCATCAAGGCTTTAAACAAGAGTACATCGGCGACCTGTTCAACAATCCTTTGATGAACGTGGATATCGCCACCTACATGATGGGAACACTCAGTAAAGAATACGACCTGCGCCCACATATAAAAGATATCGCTATCCCTACGCTCGTCCTACAAGGGCGTTACGATTGGGTTACGCCAATGGCTGGTGCCGAAGAGATGGCGCATACCATCCCAAATGCTCAACTACACGTATTCGAGCATTCAGGACACATGGTCTTCATAGAAGAGCAAGACGAACTGGTATCTGTCCTAAAGCAGTGGATTGGTTCCTCTTTTTAATAGAAGTGTTCTGTAGGGGCTTTAATTCATTACGCCCTGTCCGGCATCACAGTTGGGCAAAGGGCGTAATGAATTAAAGCCCCTACAGTTGACGTATCTCTTATGATTCATTTACGGCATCACCACCGTCTGCCGCCGACTTCTAAGAATTTGTAGCACTTGATAGCCATCACTTGGATAACCTGCGTATTTCCACCACCACGATGGGTAGCGCATTGGAATTATTGTAAATAGAAATTGGAGAAACGCGGCAATTGCGGCAAATTCATTGATGTAGTACCAGATCGAAAATGCATGCGTATGTGATCGTGCGAAATATGTTGTGATGCTAAAAATAATTGTGAGGAGCAATGATGCTAGAGGACCCGCGAGATAGGTCCATAGTTCATGCTCATCGACGGGTTCCCAGTGAGCGAACCCAAGTGGGCCACTAAATGGTTTTAAATGAAATGTAATTCCTGCGAGTGTGAAAACGAGTGTGCGCGGACGCTTTAACTGTGGAGTAAATACCTCATCATCCTGTGGAATAATGCCAAGATACACCTGGGTTGGTTGCTTAGTGAGGATACGGCTGGTGAGTGCGTGTGCTAGTTCGTGAATAAATGTCTCAAAAGGACCCAGGATGCAAATATAGACCGCGGGAATAATGATATAGAAGGTCAGATAATACGTCAAGTCTGTTAACATCATTGTGCACTCGCTTTCCAGCAGGGCAGGGAGACCGCGAGGGTCTCCCCTACATTTTGCGTTACATGAACGTGTAGGGGAGACCCTCGCGGTCTCCCTGCTCACAAATTTTAGTAGCTCCAATTCAGACCGCATTGTGAACAATGCTTGGCGGGATGGTAGCTCTCAAAGGCACGTCGGAAGGACTCATAGTTCTCGCCGTGCCAGATATCATCTATCGACTGCTCAAAGACATTGCCTAGCACCCGTTCCTCTTTGTACTCGCGTGCGCTCTTATGTCCAAAAGGTGCGAAGCAGCAAGAAAGAACATTACCACTAGATGTAATGTATGTCAACTCATAGGGGCGTCGGCATCCCGACCACGGACGGTCCCCGAAGTCACGCACAAGGCTCTCCACAGGTGTTGCGGAACCGGCGGCGTTAAAGCGAATCCCTAGTTCTTTGCAGCGTGCCTCACAGGAACGCACAAGCTCCAATTCCTCTGCTGATGATCGGCGGAAGAGCGCTTGCTTTGAGGCGGCTAGCCCTTCTTCAAAATAGACGAGGCGCTGCATATACACCTCTCTGACGCCTGCCTCACCTGCAAGCTCGACCAATCCAGGTAGCTCATGCAAGTTTTCACGCATTGCTGTGAACCAGACCGAGAGAGCAGGCTTGGTCGCATCCTGGGCCTTCTGCATCGGAATGAACGCTCGTACATTGCGCCAGATTTTGTCGAACGCATCGACGCCGCGCACATGGGCATACATCTCGCGCGTCGAACCGTCCATCGAGAGACGATATTCGTCGAGTCCTGCGTCGATCAATGCCTGTCCGCGTTTCTCGTTCAGAAGAATACCGTTTGAGTTGAAGAGGACATAGGTCCCACGATCTTTAAGGTAGCGAATCATGCGCGGCAGGTCTTTGTTCAGCAATGGCTCACCCAATCCATGCAGCACAACACGATCTAGTACCGGAAATTGCTCTACGATACGCAGAAAGTTATCGTAGCTTAGGTCGCGGTCATCCTCGCGTGAGAGTAGTGTGCGTGGACACTGCTGGCACAGCTCATTGCATCGGCTGGTTGGCTCGATGTAGATTGAGCGTGGAAGTGTCATTACTGGTGTTGTCTGTGTTGCTTGTGTAATGGTCATGAATGCTCCTCATGGTTTTCAGGTGAGCGGCGGTAACAGGTGCAAGTGTTGAGTCTTTCTTCAACATCTGTGCGAGTCGCATCAGGTCAGGAAGTTCATCGACATCAAAGAGCGAGTCGAGAAGACGAACTGTCAAGCCCTGATGTTGTGCCGCTTCAAGTGTTCTCTGTGCTACAACATCGGTACTCATCGGAATACCACTAAAAACATCGAATGGTACACGCATACCGAGCAGATAATAGCCACCATCGTCGGATGGACCTAGCACTACATCAACCTCATCGAGTGCCTTTCGTGCGGTCACGATACACTCTCGACTAATCTGAGGGGAGTCAGAACCGATGAGAATCGTGTATGCAAAGCCCTGCTCGTGCGTCCACTGGAATGTATGGTGGAGACGTGTGCCAAAGTCTGCCCCCTGTTGTGGAAAGTAGCGCATGGCAGACGCGTGTTTAGGCGAAAGTGTTGCTATTAGCTCTTGATAATTGACTTCAGCAGGTGTATAGGCCCAGCAGAGCGTATACGTCTGTCCTGCGTGACGTTGTGCAATATCGCTGAGAAAGGCACGATAGAGAACCATTGTCTCATGCTCACCAAGAGTACGGGCAAGCCGTGTTTTGGTTTTTCCTAACTCAGGATAGCGAGCCATCACGACGAGCGCGGTATCAGAGGTGGAATCAGGCATGTGTCTCTTGTGCCTCCCGTATCATCGCTACGTTCGTTGTACTCTTTATACCAGCATAACGGAGCGTTGTACTTAGCATGTAGTACGCTGCTTTGATACTACCCGCAATCGTGCCTGCAACTTTTGATTGCCCATGACTACGCTTGCGGTAGTGAATGGGGAGTTCAAGAATGCGGTAGTTCGCACGTGCCGCCTTGACGACCATTTCGACAGGCCACCCATACGTCATTTCACGCATATGCAGTTCTTCTAAAGCAGAGCAACGGATGACGCGAAACGAGCCTATGTCATGAATACGGGTCCTGTATAAAGTACGAATCATGCCGCTTACAAGCCAATTACCCAGTCGTGCTTGTGCGAGAATGGCACCTCGCTCAGCTCGCTGGCTCACACGTGAACCAATCACAAAATCAGCTCGTCTTTCAAACAGGGGTGTGAGCATCAGGGTAAGGTCAGCAGGATCGTCACTGCCATCACCATCCATGAAGACAAGTATATCTGCCCCCAACTGTTTCGCGGCCTGAAAGCCACTCAAACAGGCACGACCATAGCCCCGTATCGGTTCGGATATCACCCTAGCACCTGCACCTGCTGCTACTGTAGCCGTGGCATCGGTACTTCCATTGTCAACAACAAGCACATACTGAGCGATATCGGGGGGAATCTCTGCCAGCAGGGGCGGAAGAGCGGCCTCTTCGTTCAACGCAGGAATGATAATAGCAACCTTCTCGGTTGTCATCGAACTACATCTCCTCAGCTACATCAGAACAATAGATAAGTTTCCATATTAGCATACCACGTTTTGGTAGGGGAGTTATTTTCAGAGCGTAAATTCACGCGGTTGCCGAAAAAAGCGCATTATCATCTCCGTAAATTCTTGTTCATAGCGCAAGTGTGCTGCATGACCTGCATCAAAAAGCAACAGGTGAGAATGAGGAATGTGTTCATGCAGTGCATTAGCATATTCGGAACGAACAACACGGTCTCGTTTGCCATGCATAAGCAGCGTTGGACATTGTATCGCTGCTAACTCTTTTTCTGTCACCAGGATACCTCCAGCTTGTACAAGGTCTTCTTGTCCCTTGACAAACATCGACAAAAGTGAACGCCAGTAGGAGGAGTCTCCATGCAAACGTGTCAATTCTTGTTGCCATGTTTCAGATAGTGGTTGTTCGAGTAGCCATTGACGAAGTGCGCTGGCATCCTGTTCGTCAACGCTCGCTTGCGCGCCAAGCACGGCTAAGGCTCTGACACGATGTGGATGTAAAGCGGCGAGTAATAACGCAACGATACTTCCGTCACTGAATGCGAGCACATTGACGGTATCGAGGGAAAGCGTATCCAGAAGTGCGATCACGTCAGCGACATCTTCACGATAATAGGAGGTGTTGTATGAGGTGCGATGGGAAGAAAGTCCATAACCATGCAGGTGCGGCGCAAGCACAGTATACTGGCTCGTCAAGCGCGGTAGTTGTGCTGCGAAGTCACTCGTAGGGGTTCCCAGAAAGCCGTGAAGGAGCAGCACAACGGAAGATGGAACCCTTGCCGCGCTTTCTGTGATATCTGGCGAAAAAATGTCGTAATACAAAGTAGCATGAGGCGCAGTAAAAAATGCCATGATGTACCTGCCAAACTTGGTAAATGTCCTTAACTGTAGAAACCAATTATGCGGTTTAACAAATGAGTACGGCAATAAACTATGCTAGTGCTGGTTGCTAGGGTGTGCTAAAGCAGACCCGTACAGGAGCTACCAATGGGTACCGAGATGGAATGAAATTCCTGTACGGGTCTGCTTTAGCACACCCTATCTCGTCCTCGTTCGATTGTTAAGAGGACGCGATACATCGGTCCCTACCAAGCAGTGTATCATATGCTTGACAGAGTATTTATGAGTCTCTATACTTATTTCAATACTACATGGCTGCGTTTTAGCGGCGGTAATGGCTGCCTTGTATCGTCGCGTGGTGCCTTTGCAGCAAACGAAGGAGCATTGCATGAACTCCGAAGAGAACAGAATATCTAGTGTTGTTCCCACGCCTGCCACCATCATAGAAAGTGGCCCTCTCTCGATTAAACCCGTTGAGGGCGATTTTATTATTCAGGCCAAGAAACTGAATAAGTTCTTTGGTGATAAGCATGTTCTCAAAGACATTGATTTTGAGGTGCGCAGACGTGAAGTCGTCGCCTTAATTGGGCCTAGCGGTTCTGGTAAAAGTACGCTTATTCGCTGTCTCAATGCGTTAGAGAAGGCCACAAGCGGCGAAATCTATATCGAGGGTAAGTTGCTCGACTCCTCTCTCTCTGTAAAGCAGTTAAGTCCTATCCGTCGTGAAGTTGGCATGGTCTTCCAAAACTTCAATCTTTTCCCGCATATGACGGTTATCCAGAACGTTATTGAAGCTCCCTTGCTTGTACGTAAACTTCCAAAGGATCAAGCTATGGCACTGGGCGAAAGTTTGTTGTCAAAAGTGGGTCTTTCTGAGAAGCGTGATGTCTACCCAAGCCGTCTCTCTGGTGGACAAAAACAGCGTGTCGCTATTGCGCGAGCATTGGCAATGCAACCACGGGCTTTGCTCTTCGATGAGCCAACATCTGCACTTGACCCCGAATTGGTGGGTGAGGTCCTTCGAGTCATGAAAGACCTCGCGTATGAGGGCAGCACAATGGTGGTGGTGACACACGAGATGCAGTTTGCACGCGATGTATCTGATCGGGTTGTATTCATGTCCGATGGCTGCATTATCGAGCAAGGTGATCCTGAAGAACTTTTCAGGAAACCAAAAGAAAAGCGCACGCAAGTATTCCTGGAACGCGTGCTGTCTGTCTTGCCCTAGATATTCTTGATATTTTCCAGGAGCGATAATAGAAAGGCATTCTATCTCATGTCTTACGAAATGAACCGTAGAACAGTCCTGAAACGTGTGGGACAGGCGGGTGGCCTGCTCTCAATGGCAGGTGGTTTAGAAGCGTTGCTAGCTGCATGTGGTGGCAATGTGAGCACTACCTCAGGTGGGTCAACCGCAGCCACTGCTGGCGTCACACCTGTCGGCACTGCTGGTCTGAAAAATTCTGCTCTACTGCAATGGGGTGCTGATTATGTCAGTGGTGCTCCCTATGTCTTTCAAAACCCTGCAAATCCTAATGGGCCGCTTGTTGGCTTTGAGGTCGAGATTGCGACTGCGATTGCTGGGCTTATGGGTATTAAGCAGAAGCAGGTTGAGGTATGTTATGGCAACCTTGAACAGGCATTGCAGGCAAATCAAGTTGACTTTGTAATGAACGGTTGGGAAAAGACTACTGACCGCGAGAAGACCGAATTATTTTCTGACCCCTATTATCGCTATGGACAACAAGTCATTGTGCGTAAGGATGACAGCCGCTTTACAGGCAAGACGCCTACGAGTGTCAAAGATCTGGAGGGGTATACGGTTGGAACCGGTTCAGGCTATCTCGCTGAAACACTCATGAAGGCAGACTCTAAGATCAACGTTAAGTCATATCAGGGCAACATCGCCTTTAGCGATCTTGTGCAGAAGAAAGTCGATGCTTTCTTCCTCGACTTTCCCATCGCGGCCTACTATATCCTAGGTACAGGGCCTGGTGCGTCACCAATTCCACAATTGACGTTGCTTGGTAAGCCAATCTACCCTGATAACTACTATGTAGGTTTCAACAAGAGCAGTCCCAATACGGCGAAGTTGTTACCTGAGATCAATCAAGCGTTTGCCACCCTCAAGAAGAATGGTACGCTGAAAACGATTTATACAAAGTGGCAACTTATGAACGACCAGCAAGCCGAAATCGGTGTGATGTAACGACGTATCTGTAGGGGTCTAATTCATTACACCCTGTTGGCAATATATCCTTTTTGCGGATGATGACAAGCGTTTCAACCCTCTCTGAAGTAGTGCATTGCCAACAGGGTGTAATGAATTAGACCCCTACAGACCTTTCCTCTCTTAAAGGACAAATGCGTATGGCTCTTATTCTACAGGCTCTTCCTGATTTTCTTGATGGTATCAAAAACACCATTATTTACTGTGTTGTTTCTTTTTCTCTTGCTTTACTCCTGGGTTTCTTACTTGCTCACGCGAGTAACTCTCCTATCCTTTGGCTCAACAAACCGGCACGTATCTATATTGAGGTTGTGCGTAGTACACCGATGCTTGCACAAATATTTCTTATCTATTATGGCTTGAGTTTGTTGCTCGCAAACTATGGCCTTGCGCCATATGACAATGCGTGGACTGCTGGCATTGCTACGCTGGCCTTGAACTATTCAGCGTATGAGGCAGAAGTATTTCGGGCTGGCTTTGCTTCTGTGAATAAGGGACAAGGCGAAGCTGCGTTATCACTGGGTTTAACAGAGCAACAAAGCTTCTTTCGCATTATCTTTCCACAGTCAATACCGCTTATGATTCCCCCCTTCGCCAATGACTTAATCTATATGCTGAAAGACTCTGCCATTGTCAGCTTTATAGGAGGCTTTGAACTTACTTCAAAGCTCGACTTCTGGCGTGGTCATAATGGGAGCAATCTACTACCGATCTACTTTTTGACCATTGTATGTTATCTCATTTTGAGTATGCCTATCTCGTATTTCGCGCGATCTTTTGAACGTCGGCTACGCGCTGCACTATAACAAAGGAGATGAGGAGATGCAAAGAGCAGCTGTAGCTGAACGACGTGGTTTACTTGGGACGAGTTCCAGTTTTGCCGCACTGAATTATGGGTTCTACGTCATACTGGCACTTGTCATTGCCGGAATTCTTTACTACTTTTATTCTTACCGTGGTACCTTACTTTTGGACCTGCCTGTACTGCTCGAAGGAGCAGGTCTGACGATTGCCCTATCAATCGTTAGCATGATACTAGCAACTATCTTTGGCTTAATTGGTGCGCTTGCACGTCGTTCTCGCTTTGCCCCTATACGCTGGATTGCGTTCATTTATGTCGAGGTGATACGTGGTTCACCTATTTTAGTACAATTGTTATTGTGGGGCTTTGGAGTGAGTACAGCTCTCTCGACAATAGGCTTTGACCCATATAACATCGCCTATCAAATTGCTACAGCTCTACAAAGTAACAGTTTGCTGCCCGACCCACAGCCATTTGATGCTGTCTTCTATGGTGTTATTGGCCTGAGCTTCAATTATGGTGCTTACCTAACTGAAGTGTTCCGTGCTGGTATTGAGTCAGTAGACAAGGGGCAGGGTGAGGCCGCTATGAGTCTAGGCTTGAACTCACAACAGACAATGCGTCATATCATCTTGCCGCAAGCGATACGTATCACAATACCACCATTCACCAACTACTTCATCACGCTTGTGCAGGATACCGCGCTTCTTTCTGGTATCGGTGGCGTTATCGAGTTACAGCAAACGACTACCGCATTAGCTAGTACACAATCGTCGGACCCACAAAGACAACTTTTTATCTATATCCTTGGTGCGCTCATCTTCCTCTTGATTTGCTATCCACTCGCCTTGCTATCAGGGCTATTGGAACGCAGGTTAGCGCGAGCGGATTAACTACGAGAGATAAGCAGTACAGGGAGACCGCAAGGGTCTCCCCTACATGTCACCGTCACCTCTATGTGTAGGGGAGACCCTTGCGGTCTCCCTGTATTTCTTTATATCTCCAGAAATACCTCTTGCTCACGCACCACCACTGGATAGGTCTTGACACGCAACTTTTCTGGAGCAGTGAGGCAAACTCCAGTTGTCACATCATAGCTGAAGCTGTGCCAGGGACAGCGAAGTATTTCACCCTCGCGTATGTATTCAAATTCCTTGCCCGGCTGTGTTGCATCGGTTAGGCCACCTAGCAATCCATAATAGAGGTCGCCACGCTGGTGCGGGCATATTCTATAGATCGCATAAAAGGTTCCTTCCTGACTATGTACCATCACAATAGGGATGTTTTTTATCGTAAATGCTCGCTTCTCGCCGCGTGGAACGTCCTCCACAGCACACACACGATACTGCATATCTCGCCTCTTCCTAGTCTAGCCCATATAATTCGCGTGCGTTTTCGTAGAAGATACGCTGTCGCAGGTCGGCTGGTAAGCCCCGTGGAATAGACTCTTCTGGCGAATCAAAATCCCAGTGTGGATAGTCCGTAGCGAAGACAAGCATACGATCACTTTCAAGCATGTCGATAATACGCAGCCAGTTCTGCACGCTTACATCCTCTGTCGGTTGTGTAGAAAACTTCACACGTTCACGAATGTACTCCGAAGGAAGACGTTTCACCCAGGGAATCTCCTGGTGCAGCGAGCGATAGTTTTGATCGAGCCGCCATAGAAGATGTGGAAGCCAGCTATATCCGCTTTCAAGAATGGCGAATTTGAGTCCTGGAAACTTATCGAAGACGCCATTGACCACAAAGCTTGTGAGCATCGACATTGCTCCCTGTGGCACATTCACATGCCACTCAATGTAGTAGCGTCCTTGTCCTAGTGAACCTTGTACAGGTCCAGAGTGATGTAACGCCACAACCAGATTATGACGCTCTGCCGCTTCAAATATAGGATGATAAAAAGGATCGCCATAGGCAGTTTGCGCAATTGGCAATATAACCTGTACGACTTGTGGATGGTCGCCAACGCGATCAATCTCTCGTGCAGCCGCTTGTGGGTCCTGTGGGGCTACATGAATACTAGCAAGAATACGGGCATCGCGGCTCAGCCAATGTTCAAACATGAAATTGTTGTAGGCTGAGGCCAGAGCAGATGCGAACTCGAACTGCATCGGCATAATTCCTGGCATAAACTGCCCCGTCAGGATGCCGTACTTGATGGGGTACAGGTCTAATACCTGCTCTTTGAGCAACTCATAGCTAGAACCAGCCGTCGCCCCCGATGCCGGATTTGCATCGACTCGATTGACACCATGACTTGCCCAGTGAGCCGTAAGCTGAATTGCACCCTTCCATGAACCATTTACAATCAATCCACGCCACGGCTCTTTCAAATAGGGTATGAGGTCGTTCCATGAAGAGAACGTCTCATGAATATCTGTATCGATAATTGGCCCCGTGAACTTCGCATTTTTGTTCGATGTATTTACCGTGGTTATGGGTATGATCGTCATTGCTTCCTTCTCTTTTCTAAAACTCTCTGCTATCAATAGTTTTGCTGTTTACAAGTCATTCTTATATATTATAAAACATATCATCACGAGTTATTAAAACATCAAGGAAGTTGAGTCAAACTGAGGAGGCTTTATTCGCTAGAGGAAAATGTAGGCCAGACCCTTGCAGTCTGGCCTACATTTTCCTCTAGTGAATAAAGCCCAGGGTAGGTTATTATTTAACAATAATTGGGCGACTCATCCCTGCCGCGTAGTGACCGCGCATGAGGCAGGCTATCTCATAATGCGTAGTGTTTGAGGCTTTGAAGACATAATTCACCATCAATATTTTCCCAGGCTCTATCTCTTGCCCTTGTACGGCACTACCTTCGTATTCTCCGTTGACTAAATAATTTGAGCCATTCGGTTTATCGGGCATAATAAAAAACTCGTGCAGTGTGTCCCCTATATTTGTTACAACAAAATAGTACGGTGTTCCCACCTTGAAATTCGTTACAGATGAGGTGATTTTATACTCATCTAGTGTTACATTTACTCTTATGGCACCTCGAACTGGCATAGCTTGCACCGTAGGCGTGATACCGTCTTGCGCTGATGTACTACGCGCGGCGGATAAGGCGACGTTGTGGCCCTGTGTAGAAAATATGCCTAACGCTACGACTGCAACCAATGCCACCAGCAGGGCAAGCATGGTCACAATAAAACGAGGAGAAATACGCTTGCGATTTTTGGGAGTAGACGGCATATCATCAAGATTCTTCATGTACGTTTGCTTTCACAGTTTTGTATTACGAGCCATCGTAGGGATCAGATTTATCGCGTCCGAGGCCGATTTATCAGCTAGAATCTCGACACGATTTCGCGCAATAAATTGCACGGTGGACGCAATAACGCGATTTAACGAATGTAGGGCTATAATTCATTACGCCCTTATCAGCAGCGACGGGGCAAGGGCGTAATGAATTATAGCTCCTACATTCGACGTTTCCGCATTGTTTTGTTAAATTGCATAATCTGGTCTCTACAACAAACAGTAAGAGTACTATGTTGGACTGTATGAGAGAAGTATAGACAAGGTTGACAGAAACGTCAACTCTTATATTTTTACTAACTATTAATAAGTAACTTTACAAATGTATGCTCTTGTGATACAATATGAAAAGGAAGTAACCTTCTACTGCAAAATCAAAAACAGAACATCGGAGAGAAAATAAGAATACTATGGCGATATCTAACGAAACTTTACAACTCAATCATACAGAACTTCAAAGTCATCTCAATACAATGTTGAAGCGACGCTCCATACGCAAACTTGCCTCTGGTCCAGTGAGTGACGAGGCAATCCAACACATTCTTGAAGCGGCTCGCTGGTCGCCTTCCTCTGGAAATAGCCAGCCAACGCGTCTGGTCGTCCTTAAAGAGCGCAATTCAGAGTTTTGGGACTTCATTGAATCTACCTTCAAACAAAAACTTCAGGGCGAACAGTTGGAACGTGCATTGAACCGCATCCCTGGATACCGTGCAGGTGTTTTCAGCATTGTGTTTTTCGAGGATACAGCTGTCGCAGAGAAACAACTTGCGTCCGGCATGCCTGCTGAGATAGTGAAGAATTTCGCGGCTCAGGCACTGGGAATTGTTCAGGCAAACGTATGGAACGCTATCGCAGCCGCTGGATTAGCTACCTCGAATCAGCATATGAACTTGCAAATGGAAGAGGAGCTACGCAACTTCCTTAACGTTCCAGAAACCTGGAAAAGCTACAGTATCTTTCCTGTCGGCTATCCCGACGAGGTTCCTAGTGAGGGAAGCCGTCATGATGCGAAGGAAGTAATTTTCTTCGAGCATGGTCCTCGTGCATAGGATATATACCCCAATACGGGAACATGTACGTGGTAGGGACGCAATTGATTGCGTCCCTACCACGTACATGTTCCCGTATTGGGGTATCAAAATTTGTCTATTATTCTATCGAATCATGTATACCCTTTTGTTGAAAAAACGAGACACCGCCTGATGCAATTACAATTAGTGCAAGCGCGATCAATGCGCGTAAGCCTGTTGTCTCTCTCAAAACGATAAAGCCGACGAGTGCGGCAATGGCTGGCTCCAAGCTCATGAGCACGCCAAAGACACGTGCTGGCAGTCTGCGTAGTGCCTCTAATTCGAGCGTGAAGGGAATCACTGTAGAGAGGATTGCTACGCCAATGCCTAGAAGCAGAATTTTTGGGTTAAGTAACGTAGCTCCGCCGCTCCATATTCCAAGAGGCAATAGCACAAGTGCGGCTACACTCATGCTCAATGCAAGCCCGCTATTGCCCTCGAAGGTGCGCCCGATGCGCACATTGAGCAAAATGTATGCTCCCCAACAACCACCTGCTAACAGTGCAAGTCCAACGCCTAACGGGTCAATTGTCGTGTTGCCGAAAGGCGCAAGTAACACAACACCAGCCGCCGCGAGACCAGCCCACAAGAAATCACGACGTTTTCGTGATGCAAATACGCTCACACTCAACGGTCCAACAAATTCTAGTGTTACCGCGATACCAAGCGGGATACGCGCTATAGCAGCATAAAATGCAGCGTTCATACACGCAATCGCTAGCCCAAATAACACGATTAACATGTAATCAGCACGTGAATAACCACGTATGCGTGGACGCGCCATAAGTAGAAATATGAGCGCACCAAAACCAACGCGTAAAAATACTGTGCCGCTTGAGCCAATTGCTTGAAATAACCCTTTTGCGAGAGCAGCGCCAACCTGAACCGAGACAATCGCAAGGAGTACAATCACAGGTGGTGGTAATGCGTGTAAGACTCCACTCTGTGAACTCGTTCTTTGTGTGAGACGCGTCCATACGCGTATAAGTCCCCACGAAGAGGATGCGTGTGTGCGTGTAAGATATTTGTTCATGTTGATGTATGTTTCCTAATTCCAAGTCGAGTTTTATTTAACGGATTGCCGTAGGGACCAATGTAGTGCGTCCTGCTGATAATCAATTACCAACAAGTATATAACACATTAGTGTCATAAAATAATTAGGTTCGTTGAACTGTAGGGGTCTAATTCTATTACACCCTGTGAGCAATCGACCATGTTTGTAGGTAATGAGAAGCGTTTCAATATTCTCTAAAATGGTTCGTCGCTAAAAGGGTGTAATAGAATTAGACCCCTACAGTTCAATATATTCATAATGTTTTGTTAAAGATGAACCTGTCTTAATTGAGAATGTCAGGATGCTCCAATCTCATCAACTCGACCCCAAGTTGTGCTACCTCAAAACTGTCACCG
>CAXUHF010000021.1:19608-56333 GCA_964250765.1 uncultured Ktedonobacteraceae bacterium
ACAACATCCTTCGGAAGCAGCCCAAAGCGATCACCCATCCCTGGCCCTATCTCGGAGATATTCGAGATGATCTGTTGAAGTTGTGTCTCGAAACGATCTAGCTCGCCTTCGGCAAACCCACGTTTTAGACTTTGCTCGAATTGCTCCACCACAGAAACCAGTGTGTTTGAGATGTCTCGGCCCTCATCAGTGAGATAGACTTTGACAATGCGGCGATCTTCACGATTATGTCGCCGCTCCACCAGCCCAGTCTGCTCCAATCGTGTAATAATGCCTGTCGCCGCAGGAGGATCAACACCACGATTTTGACTCATGGCACCGATGGTCATGCCATCCTGTACGATCAGGAGCGATAATGCACCCCATTGTGACGGTGTGATGACATACGGCTTGCCACGCTCCTCGCAGTGTAACCGCAGCACTTCTGCATACCCATATCCAACACAGCGTTGCGCGTAGAATAGCCAGTAACTCAGACGACCATGATTATTATCAATAGGTAAATCCATACATATCCTTTCCTGATTAATATTTTATAGCACAAAATATTAATACGTTAAATATTAAACACGTTTGGATTATAAACGATATATCGTATTTTGTCAAGGTTTTGACAGATCAGACAGGGGTTGCTTTCTTAGCATAACATAAGCTATACTGTACACAAGGAAGCCCAAACGCGACAGACAGCACAATAGAGCATGGTGTTTTTATGAGATTGCTTGCTGATATCCCAGGAAAAAGAAGAGGCCGCTATATACCGAAATTCTATGTATTTCGGGGCTTTCACTTGTCCACATGCTACCCCTGATGCCTCTTTCCCCATTATGCTGCATCCTGAACGCTTTTTGTTAGGATGACGTTTTTGTATTCTCAATGCTAAGCACTTCTTTGTTTTTGAAGCATTCTCGTAAACAGGTATACTTTAACCCGTAGCAAGCTTCCTGAGTTTTTGACACGCCCTGCTTATCTTTCAGGATAAGTAGACATTCCCATATCTACAAGCTGAATGTGTAGGTCATCGCCTGACCGATAGTGGCTAGTTCGGAGCGCAGCCCGACGTAGAGTGGTCAACAAAGTGCTGCGTTACCGGAAAGGTTTTTTATGAGTACCGATGGATTACTCAAGGCCCTCAACGATTCTCAGCGTTATCTCGATATTGTGCATAAGCCACAATTGAGCAAGAGCGAGTCAGAGTGGTTGATCGAGACCACCGTCAGCAATTTTGCGAAATATTATAATAGCGGTTTTATCGAGTATCGTAAGTCAGTCGCCGAAGCAAGCGACTATGCCGCAGTCGAATGGACAGGGCGTGGCGCAACCTTCAAGGACGTGCTGGGCCGCGAATACATCGACTGTCTGGGTGGATTTGGCGTATTCAACCTCGGTTGGTCACATCCAAAGGTCGTTGGGGCCGTGCAAGCACAGTTAGAGAAAAGCCCATTACCGACGCAAGAACTTCTTGATCCTCTGCGTGGTATGCTTTCTCACCTGCTCGCTGAGATTACTCCCGGTGACATCCAATATAGTTTCTTTGTAGGTAGTGGTACCGAAGCAGTCGAAGGTGCCATGAAACTTGCGAAGCTCTATACGCGTAAGAGTGGCTTTATTGCCTCGGTGCGCGGTTTCCACGGCAAGACGACTGGCTCACTCGCTCTCACAGGTAAGGCCATTTTCCGTAAACCTGCCATGCCATTGCATAACAATGTCTTCCATGTGCCCTATGGGGACGCTGATGCAGTTGAGCAGCAACTGCGTATCGCGCGTGAAGTCGGTAATGACATTGCCGCCGTCGTCATGGAGCCTGTACAGGGTGAAGCTGGCGCGATTGTGCCTCCCGACGATTTCTGGCCTCGCCTCCGTCAAATCTGCGACGAGTACGAAGTCCTTCTTATAGCTGATGAAGTGCAGACGGGCATGGGTCGCACCGGCAAGCTCTGGGGCGTGAATCATTGGGACGTTGCACCAGATATCATTTGTTCCGCGAAGGCTCTTGGTGGTGGTGTGATGCCAATTGGTGCGTTCATGTCCACGCCAAAAATTTGGAGCGTGATGAATAGCAATCCATTTATCCACACCTCCACAACGGGTGGTAATCCGTTAGCGTGTGCCGCCGCGATTGCCGCGATCAATGTCACGCTTGAAGAGGGCATTTCTGAGCAAGCCGCCGAAAAGGGCGACTACTTCATCAAGCAGTTGAAGGATATCGCTACTCGCCATAGTGATATCTATACGAACATCACAGGTAAAGGCTTGTTGATTGGGCAACACTTCATCAATGACGACATCGGCTATGAGGTGGCATCAGGCTTGTTCAAACGTGGCGTCCTCATCTCTGGCACACTGAACAACTCGCGTGTGATTCGTGTTGAGCCGCCTCTGGTCATCACTCGTGAAGAGATCGACACAATCCTGAACCGATTGGAAGATACTTTGCAGGCGATGCACGCGTCCACCTCAACACCGAGCGTCTCTGCAGAAGCCAGCACGCTCACCGTTGTACCTAAAAGTGATTCAGATACAGCAGTGGCCTAACAAATAATAGGGCAATGCTACATGTCGATACATCGACATGTAGCATTGCCCTATTATTTGTTAGGCCATATTGGAGATAATTTTATGCACATTATCGTTCTGGGTGGTGCAGGCGCAATGGGGCGCATCACGGTACGCACGCTTACAGAATACGACGACGTAGACCAGATCACGCTCGCGGACTATAACGAGGCACGCGCACACGAAGTTGCCTCTCTTCTAAATAGTAGCAAAATACGTGTTCAACAGATTGACGTAACACAGGAAGAGCGGCTAGACGCACTTCTACGTGGAGCCGACGTTGTGTTGAGTGCGGTAGAGTATGTTTACAACCTGCCAATTCTGAAAGCCTGCATTCGTAACAAAGTTCACTATGCTGATCTTGGTGGACTCTTTCACATGTCACGCACGCTGCTGGCAATGAACGATGAGGTAGAGGCAGCAGGTATCACTGCGATTCTCGGTATGGGAGGTACTCCCGGTATCACAAACCTGCTCGCACGTATGGCTGTTGATAAACTGGATAGCGTAGAAAGTATTAAAGTACAACTTGGTTGTGGAGATGAAACGCCATCAACAGCCCCGCTTGTTGCACCATATTCTATTCGCACCGTGCTCGATGAATTTACCAAACAGCCTCAAGTCTTTGAGAACGGAACATGGCATGCACAACAACCCTTAACAGGGCAGGAAGAACTTGTCTTTCCCGCACCTGTTGGACGCGCCACCGCTATTTACTCGTTGCATTCAGAATGCGCGACCTTCCCAGCCTCGTTTCAGGACAAGGGCATTCGCTACGTCTCGTTCAAGATTGCCTTTCCCAATGACTTCTTGACAAAACTCAAATTCCTGGTGGACCTTGGTTTTGGTAGCAACGAGCCAATTCATGTGCAAGGAGTCAATGTATCACCGCGTGAAGTGCTGGCTCGTTTACTGGAAATGGTTCCGGTTGAAGAGGTCGAGCCGCAAGATTGTGATGTGTTGCGTATCGTCGCACAAGGCAAAGCGCATGGGCAGCAGTTAGAGATCACGAATCAGGTCGTTGTTCGCCCTTACACACGTTGGGGTATTGGTGCAGGTGCGTTAGATACTGGCACGCCGCTTGCTATTGCAGGTAGAATGCTTGCTCGTGGCGAAATTACCAAGCGTGGTGCATTCGGTCCCGAAGTAGGTGTGCCAACTGATATCTTCTTCCGCGAAGCTGCACGCTACGATATGCATGTCGAAAGTGAACAACGTGTGTTGTCGTGAATATTGTGGACAGCTGGGTGTGCTAAAGCAGACCCGTACAGAATTTCTATCCCGCAACCGCCCGTAACTCCTGTACGGGTCTGCTTTAGCACACCCTTTTAATTATGATTGCTAAGGCGGAATGAAAGCCCTGTACGGGTCTGCTTTAGCACACCCACCCATTCACCATGTGATAAGATACAAATATCATGATGTCAGTATCTATAGCCGATATTCGTACTGAAGAGGAAAAATTGTGCGAATATCGGAGAGAAAAGCTTGTTATAGCACGAAGTAGTGTATTTTTAACTCTCCGAAAGGAACAACGACGATGAGCGAATTTAAGCTTCTCATTGATGGAAAACTCGTTGGTAGTAGCACAGGCAAAACTATTGAGGATATTAGTCCCGCGACTGGCAAAACCATTGCAGAGGTGCCAGAAAGCACGATGGATGATATGAATCATGCTGTGGCATCGGCTCGTGCAGCATATGACGATGGGCGTTGGTCGGGTCTAACGCATGGAGCGCGTGCTTCGATTCTTGAGAAACTGGCTTCATTGGCTGAGGAACATGCGGGTGAACTCGCCGACCTGGAATCGCAAGATACAGGTAAACCTATCAAACTGGCACGTGATAGCGATATTCCATTCGCGGCTGACAACCTGCACTTTTTCGCGGGAGCGGCGCGCCACCTCGCTGGCAGTGCGTCAAGCGAATATACGGGTGGACACACAAGCATCATTCGCCGTGAGCCAGTTGGTGTTGTCGCCTCGGTTGCACCCTGGAACTATCCCTTCATGATGGCTGCATGGAAGCTTGGTCCGGCCCTCGCTGCTGGCAACACGGTTATCTTCAAGCCCTCACCCGAAACACCCTTGACCGCGTTGCGACTCGGCGAGCTTGCGCTTGAAGCAGGCATTCCTGACGGTGTTCTCAACATCATCACCGATGGGCCAGAGATAGCACCTAGCCTTGTGAGCCATAAGAACGTCAACATGGTCTCGATCACAGGAAGTACACGCAGTGGTAAATATGTGATGCGTGCGGCGGCCGACACGATTAAGCGTGTGCATCTCGAACTTGGTGGTAAGGCTCCCTTTATTGTCTTTGACGATGCGGACCTGGACGCCGCGACAAGTGGGGCCGTTGTCGGTGGTTACGTCAACTGTGGACAAGATTGTACGGCGGCAACGCGTATCTACGTGCAGGACAGCATATATGACACCTTCATGCAAACATTCATGAGCAAGGTTAAGCAAATTCGTGTCGGCGATCCATCAAAAGAAACGACCGATATGGGTCCATTGATCTCTGCCCGCCAACGCGATAACGTCGAAGGTCATGTCGAGCGTGCGCTTCGTGCAGGTGCGAATATTCTCACAGGTGGTAAGCGTGGGTCAATTGCAGGCTTTGAGCAAGGCTTTTTCTTTGAGCCAACCGTGATTGCTGAGGACCGTAACGACTCCGATATCATTCAGAATGAGGTTTTTGGTCCTGTGCTTGTCGTGAGTCGTTTCAAGACCGAGGAAGAGGTGCTCACAAAAGCCAACGACGTTGTCTACGGTCTCGCTGCCTCGGTCTGGACACGCGACATCTATAAAGCGATGCGTGCCAGTAAGACGCTTCAGTTTGGTACCGTCTGGGTCAACGATCACCTGCCCATTACCTCTGAAATGCCTCATGGTGGGTACAAGGAAAGTGGTATTGGTAAGGACATGTCGATGTATTCGTTTGATGAATACACTCAGATTAAGCACGTGCTAATCGAGCTTAACGGCGAAGCAAGCAAGAGTTGGCACTACACCATCTTTGGCGATGCAGAATAATGTAGCAATTTGTTGAGGTCTCCATCCTTATGAGGGAAACAGGGAGACCGCAAGGGTCTCCCCTACATTTTTGTGGAATCCTACATGTAGGGAAACCCTTGCGGTCTCCCTGTTTTTCGACCTGTTTCCTTGGAAGAATGAAGACCTCTTTTCAAAAATTGCTCGTGATTTGCTTCTGATAAGCGTTGACATTGCCTATGCAACACTCTATACTAAGGTTGCCAAAAACAGTCGCTACGAACTGTTCTCTAGTTGTTGCTGGCGAGTCAAGAGGAGGATTTCAAGTTCATGACATATGTGATTACCCAACCCTGTATCGGTGTTAAAGATGCATCTTGCGTAGATGTTTGTCCCGTTGATTGTATTCACCCATCGCAAGGTGAAGAGGGGTTTGAGGCAGCTGAACAGCTTTTTATTAACCCTGATGAATGCATCGACTGCGGTGCGTGCGAACCTGCATGCCCTGTTACTGCTATTTTTGAGGAGTCAGCAGTTCCCAGCGAGTGGAAAAGCTTTATTAAGATAAACGCAGACTTCTTTAAATAAATACAACGTTTCTTCGGGATGAAGATACTGTATTTCTATCCTGGATTTGTTTTGGTGTATGCCTATCTCTTTTAAAGGGGATAGGCAAGCACCACAAGTATATATTTACTTCCGTCATATCTCTTCGTTTTGTTCTATACTACATGCGCTACATACTTCGGTACTTATCTTTTGCGCATAGTGTATATCATTGTGAAGCGTACACACATCACAACTTCTTATGGAGCACCTCTATGCCAATAACGCGAAGAAGACGCGCTAATCCGCCTGATCAGCCTGAAAATAACAATACTTCCAGTGCTGAAACAACCGAAAATGCTAGCGCGACATCTGCACCGACTGAATCTACTATGTCAGCAGGAGAAGCAGAACAAGCCTCTCAGCCTTCTGTCACTCCTCCTGTAGAGCGTGGAGAGAGCAATTCCCAGCCATCGTCTCCTATTGAGGCTCCCGTACAGCCATCTTCACCATTTGTGACTCATGCTACGAACGGTGAACGTTCAGAACGGCAAGCACCAGAAAGACACAATGGAGAGCGACCAGAAGCATTTATTGAAAGTGGTCGTCGTACTCCCCGTGGCGAACTATTTCGTCGTCCACCACAGGTTCCACCGCAAACTGTACAAGCAGCAAATGCACCTGCTACCTCTGTTCCGCCATTGCCACCACCATCGCACGAGATTAGTTTGCCATTAGGAAACCTGTTGCATCTCTCCTACAACCCAGGCTATACTGGTGCGGAAGAGGCACGGAGTCAACTGCTAGAACAACTTACTCAAGAGAGTAAAAAAGGTGGACGTGCCCGTTGCTGGAATTGCGGTTCAATCGCCATCGTCTATGACCGTTGGAATACACGCAGCAAAACTTTTGGTGAAGTTGGCGTTGCTATCTGCGAGATTTGTGGTGTGTGGAGCGTGATGTAGGGACCGATGTATCGCGTCCTTATGAACTTCGATTACCTGTACCATTGGGAATAAAATAGACAAAAAAAAGCTTCTTTATTGTAGAATACTATGCAACTTATCCTCTTTTCCTTGCGTAATTACTACAGCACAGAAGTCTTGTTTCTGTGCTTTCCGAAATGTTGCACCATGTCCGTTTTATACGAACAGTTCTGCATCGAGGTTCATCATGTATAACTATAATAACCCAAGAAATAATAGTCCCTTTGGAGGCGGCAATACATTTGGTTCTCGTTACCAATATCAAACACTTGCACCCGCTTATGAAGGTACTCAGTCAAGTAGCTTGATTAGCAAAGTTATGGGTTTACTGGCCTTCTCATTTCTGTTTGCCACGCTTGGTACCTTTGTAGGCTTTGTGGTGTTTGCCAACGCCACCAGTAATGGTGCATTCTTTGCTGTCGCAATTGCTGGCTTTGTCGTTTTGCTCGCGCTCCACTTCCTGATTCAGAAACCCGGCATCAACCTTTTCTTGCTCTACCTGTTCACCTTTCTTGAAGGTATGTCGCTTGCGCCTCTCATCAGTTACTATCTCGTCAATGGTGGCTACATTTTAGCAGAAGCGTTTTTAATTACAACGCTCACAGCTTTTGGGTTAGCCGCGTATTCCTGGACGACGAAGCGCGATTTTACACGTATTGGCGATTACCTGTTCTTTGGTCTACTCTTGCTGTTAGTCGCAGGCGTCCTGGGCATTTTCTTTCCGATCTTTAATACTGGTATTGGTGGTTTGCTCATCTCGGTCGTTGGCGTTGCCATTTTTTCTGGCTACGTGTTGTACTATGTGCAGCGTGCCCGCTACATGGCTGATACATTGCCAAACGCCATTGGCTTGACTGTCTCACTTTTCATCACCCTGATCAATCTGTTCCTCTATATCCTACGCATTCTCTCCATTCTTCAAGGTGGAGGAAACCGTCGTAGATAAGTGATAGGAAGATGGAATAGAATACTGTATGATGGTGTTGTCTCTAGTGAAAGAATTTTATCTTGGCATACGCGAAAGTGCTACCAGGAAGCTAGATAGACTACTTGCATTTGAAAGAGAGAAAAAATACTATGGCTACACACGAGAATCTGTTTCATGTTGGCGATCAAGATTTTGAGAATAAGGTTCTTCAGTCCGAGAAGCCAGTTATCGTTGATTTCTGGGCTGCGTGGTGCGGACCTTGTAGAGCAATTGCGCCTGTGTACGAACGCTTGAGCGAAGAGTATCAGGGCAAACTCGGCTTTGCGAAGATGGACATCGACGAGCATAACGAGACACCTAGCAAACTGGGTATTCAAGCGATTCCAACGTTGATGATCTTCCAGGGTGGCAAGGCAATTGGTCGTCTGGTTGGCCCTCATCCAACGCGCCTCAAGAGCGAAATTGATCGTGTACTTGCTGAGAATAGCGCAGCTAAGTAACACCACTAGAAAAAACACACCATTTCAGTTCATAAACTGAAATGGTGTGTTTTTTCTCTCAACTTACATTTGTAGTTAGGAGTGGATCACCTCGTGAAAATCTCGGCCCAAATCCTTGAGAAGGACCATCGCAGCATTGCGTCCAGGGCCACCAGTGACTGAACCACCAGGGTGGGTGGTAGAGCCTGTCTGATAGAGGCCAGGAATGGGCATGCGATGTTCGGCATAACCCGGTACAGGACGAAGCGTTTCCACTTGAGCGGGACTCAAGTCTCCTCCATGACAACTCCCATGCCAGTTATGGCGGTTTATACGCTCCAGATCGAGCGGACTGCGAACCTCGGTAGCCAGTATCTTCTCATCTGTCAGATTTGGTGCGTATTTGCGTAGTTCTTCCAGGTCTCGTGCCGCGACCTCCATTTTGATATTGTCCCAATGCTCTGGTCCCTCACGCAATTCATAAGGATGGACGCTAATCACCTTGACCATATGTTTGCCTGCTGGAGTCCGGCTCGAATCTTCCACGGAAGGCGTGAGTACGAGTAGTACTGGAGCATCCATGCCAACCGTTCCATGCTGAAAATGCTCGGAGATACGCAGTTGACGCTCAGGGGTTTGCGCGACGCCCGCTCCGACGACAGGAAGGGTGCTACCTTCAATAGTGAAATTGGGCGGTTCGGTCGTGGCGTAGTGGCTAACAAACATAGAGCGGCCTGGCTTATAAGTTTCTACGCCGTACTGGAAAGCTTCTCCCCATGCTTCCGGTGGGGCCATCTCGACCAGGTGCTTGACGTGGATTGAAGAGACGACTGCGTGACGTGCGCGGAACTGTTCACCAGTTTCAGTTTCAACGCCCACGCAACGTCCATGTTCCAGAATCAGTCGATTTACTGGTTGATTGGTTAAGATGGTGCCACCATGTTTCTCAACGATGCGACGCAACGCTTGAGGTAAGCTCCATGAGCCACCCTTAGGAATAACCCATCCATTGCGTTGACGCCCACCTACGAAGGAGTAGGCCAGTGTGCCAGTGCCAGGACGCTCGCCTGGTTGCATCGTGCCTTCCGCGAACCAGAGCAGCCAGGACTTCACATGCCAGTCCTCGAAAGACGAGTCAATAATATCCCAGGCCGAAAGTGCTTGCCTGCGCATCCAAATTCCACCTAGAGGATGTGTAGCCAGTTCCTCGGCAAGCGGTTTACTCCAGCCTGCAGGGGCGTAACGAATGTTGTTGAAGATAGGCGAGACGCTGCGCCATTCGGTCATCATCTTCCGATAGGTCTCGGCATCTTTGCGCGAGAATTTGGCGATCTCTTCACATGTGCGGTCGATATCCAGCCATTGGGTTATGTACGTTCCATCGGAAAAGACTACATGGGAAGCGGGATCAGCGTGAATGTACTCCAGACCATACTCGGCAAGTGGTAGCTCCTGCTTGCTCCATACGGGACTTTGCAGGAAAATTGCGTGAGTCGTGGAGCAGGTGTCGTGGAGAAAGCCGGGCAGGGTCAACTCCTCGGTCATAGTGTCGCCCCCGATGATCGAGCGAGCCTCAAGCACTAAACAGGAGTAGCCTGCCATGCCTAAATATGCTGCCGTAATCAAGCTATTATGGCCTGCACCAGCAATCACGATATCGAATTGTTCAGCCATTCTTGTCTCCCTTAATGAAATACTTAGAGTAACCCGATACGAACTAAATCCTGACGTAGTTCTTCACGTTCAGCATCAGTCATCTGTAATAAAGGTGAACGTACTACACCTCCTGTCATGCCCAACAAATCACACCATGCTTTCAAGTAGGCGATGGGCATCAGGCGACGTGTGGCCCAAGGATCTCGGATCCATTTCTCGAAGGTTGTGCGCTCAGGCTCAAAGCTTTTGGCAATAACTCCCGCTTCTTCAAATCGACCCTGTAAGGCAAGTTCTGTGTAATCTTTCAAAGGGGTATGACCTGGTTTCTGTAGGAGAAATGGAGCTGCTGAGGACATGTAGAGAAGCAATCCATGTTCAGCCATGAGCGAGAACCAGACACGCTCATCTGGACTGCTAATAATGATACGATCACCTGCCAGTCGCAATGTTTCAAGGGTATGGGGCATCTTAGGACCGTTTTTCACGGCAACTACATTTTCGAGGTCTGCTAAGCGGTTAATAAGTTCAGGAGACAAAACAATCCCTGTATATCCTGTATTAGTGATCAGAATGCTTGCATCAGTACGCTCAGAAATGTAACGAAAGTAGTCGTAGACTTGAAGATCATCGTAAGCCATAAAGTAGGGGTTGCCCACAGCTAAGTAATCGGCTCCAATTCGCTCGGCATGATGGGAAAGCTCAACACTCTCCTTAACTGAAGTATATCCTGTATGCACCATTACGGGAATACTACCTCTGCACTCGTCAACTACGATCTCGGCAGCGCGTTTGCGCTCCTCCTTGGTAAGTGCCCAGAACTCGCTCATGAAGTGGCCGCAATAAATGCCATCCAATAGCTTGTTGTCGATACAGTAGCGAATGTTCTGTCTCAATCCCTGCTCATCGAGTTCGTCGTCGGTAGTAAAAGGATATGGAACTGCCCCCCATACGCCGCGCATGTTGTTTCTGGCATTGGACTTGGCATCTGAGCGGCTATAACGCGTGGATGTGTTTACAGTACTCATAAGAAGCCTTTCTGTCTCCTCTCTCTACAATGAGTAAGGAGGAACAACTATCAAAGACACTGCTGAAAATAAAACGTGTTCGCGTTAATTGGTACAATCAAGGAGTACACGCCCAAATACTTGGTTCTGTCGAATAGCCTCAAACGCAGCCTCAGCCTGTTCCAAAGGAAAAGTGGCACCGATGATGGGCTTGACTCTCCCGTCGCGGACCAGTTCTAACGAGCGGGCGATCTCGGCACGTGTGGCATAACGAGTTCCCAGAATGCTGAGTTCTTTGTTCACCATATACATCGGAGCTACCGAAATCACCGCATTTTTGTCAGAGCGCAGATGTGGCATGGAACCGGCAATAACGAAGATACCTCCTCGTCCAAGTGCGGCTAGACCCCTGCTAGTCGTTTCCGGTGATCCCACAAAATCGATGCAGACATCGAGCTGGTCATCGGCAACTTTCGAGAGAGATGTCTGCCAGTCTGACTCCGAAGCGTCAATCAGGGCATCTGGCGCGATATCCTGGAGGCGACGAAGTTTCGCCGCATCACGCTCGACAGCGATCACAAAAGCCCCAAATGCCTTTGCCACCTGGAGCATATGGATACCAACGCCGCCACCAGCACCAATCACTGCGACACGCTGACCTGCGACGATGTGCGCTCGCTCACGTGCGATATGATAGGGCGTGGCTACCGCATCGGCAATAATGCCCGCTTCACGCAAGTCAACACCCGTGGGAATATGTACCAGATTGCGGGAAGGCACGACCACATAGTCGGCAAATGCTCCATCTATCTTCGCCCCAATATTGCCCTTATTGTTGAGACACAGCGTTTCGCGTCCAGAGGCGCACATTACACAATTACCACAAAAGAGATAGAATGAACCCGTTACAGGATCGCCCTCCTGCCATCCTTCGACACCGACTCCGAGTGCCGTAATGGTCCCTGAATATTCATGTCCCAAAATACGTGGAGTAGACCCTCCGAGATGACCCAGGCGAATGCTTTCCAACGTCAAGCCAGCACCGCAGGCCACAACACGTACCAGAACTTCACCAGGACCCGGCTCTGGCACTGGTCTGCTCTCAAGTTTGAGCGTTCCTCCAAATGCTTCAAGCACCATCGCTCGCATTTGCATAGGTCTTACTCCTTTCTGATCATAAAGGGAAACTTGGTAACAAAAATGGTTCCAATGATTCTGCTTGCGTGAGGGTGCCTGCGTGCGCCGCCTGCATTGCCGCCCATATTTTCTCTGACTTGAGCGGCATATCAAGAGCTTTGATGCCCAAAGGAGCAAGCGCGTCTAACGCTGCATTGACGACTGCTGGCGGCGCACCAATGCAGCCTGACTCGCCCGCTCCTTTTGCGCCTAACGGATTGTAGGGTGAGGGGGACTCGATAAAATCGGTGACGAATGTAGGTAACATATCTGCATTTGGTAGGGCGTAGTCCATGAAGGTGCTGCTTAACAACTGACCCTCTTCATCATAGACAACCTCCTCGTACAGTGCTTGTCCGATGCCTTGTGCAAGCCCACCATGAAGTTGGTCATCGACCAAGCGATGATTAAGGACATGTCCACAGTCGTCCACTGCAACATAGGTCAGGATGCGCGGTTCACCAGTTTCAGGGTCGATCTCGACGACGGCAAGATGCGTACCAGAAGAGTAGGCCGCGCCGGGACTGCTGAAATCGCGCCAAGCAGCTAGCCCCTTGATGAGTGTTTTATTGGCTGGGTTAGGCGGTTCTCGTTCAACCAAATCTGGCTGTTTCTCGACCATGCGAGCGAGTTCACCGAGAGCAATTGTGCGTGCTGGGAAGCCGCGCACACTAAGTTGACCATTCTCTAGCACGAGGTCGGCTGGTGCTACTTCCAGCATACGAGAGGCGAGTTGCAATGCTTTCTCCTTGACTGCTTCAGCAGCTAAGACGACAGCAGAGCCAGCCGTCTGAGTGGTTCGGCTAGCATAGGTACCGAGACTATAGGCTGGCAAACTACTATCATTCATGCACACTTCAACCTGTGTAGCGGGAAGATTGAAAATCTCGGCTGCAATCTGAGCAAATGCGGTAAAGTGCCCCTGACCATTGTGGGAAACTCCGCTCTGAACCAGAATCCTACCATCTGCTTGAATACGCACCGTTGCCGCTTCACGTGGAACGGTGCTTCCTGCAGCAGTGGCGGGGTCGCCAGATACTTCAATAAAGGAGGCCAAACCAATTCCCAGGAGCTTGGAATTGCCTTGCTCACGATATAGACGCTGTTTGGCTCGCCATTCCGTATAATCAGCCAGTTCTAATGCTCGCTCAAGTGTGGCTTGATAATCGCCACTGTCATAGACAGCACCAGTCACAGTTGTATATGGGAAGGCGTTTGATGGAATGAAATTGCGACGCCGGACTTCCGCAGGATCAAGAGCTAGATCATGGGCAATGCGATCCATAGTACGTTCCAGGATATAAGCAGCCTCTGGTCGTCCTGCTCCTCGATAGGGAGCGGTAGTGGCTTTGTTCGTGAACACTCCAACCACCTGACTCTCTATCGCAGGTATTTGGTATGGTCCAGATAGCATCGACGACATGCGAGTGGGAACCATAGCTGTCGCAAAGGTTAGAAATGCGCCTAGGTCGGCGAGCGAACGCACACGCAGGCCAAGCAGTTTACCGTCGTTTTGAACCGCAGCCTCAATATAGTTGATCTGTCCACGTCCCTGCGATTGGGCCTGAAGATTCTCGCTACGCTGCTCGATCCATTTGACTGGTCGTCCATATTTGATGGACAGGAGGGCAGCAATAATCTCTTCACCTAGAAGGGCATTCTTCGCGCCAAAGGCTCCGCCCACAGCAGCGTTGAAGACATGAATACGCTGTTGGTCAAGTCCCAGGAATGAAGCCAGCGTCTCTCGTGCTCGGTAGATGGCCTGAGACGACATCCAAGCAGAGAGTTCTCCAAGCCGTGCATTGTAGTCGAAGAAGCACGCACGCGGTTCCAGGGAACTGGGAGCAAGTCGCTGGTTAACGAGGCGCAGATGTACTATATGATCGGCCTGCTGAAAGGCTGTATCAAGATCGCCGCCGCTCGTTTTATGTGTAAACGCCACGTTCGAGTCATACTCTTCGTAGAGCCGAGGCGCGTTCGCATCCAGTGCTTTTTCCAAGTCCACGACTGCCGGGAGCACCTCGTAATCGATCTCAACCAGATCGCGTGCATCTTCGGCGATAGAAAGACTCTCAGCTAAAATCACGGCAACCGGATCACCAACGTAACGTGCGTACCCAACGGCTAGAGGACGGCGCTCTGGCTTGCGGAGTCCTGGCACAGGAATGGTAGCTAAGGTGGGCATGCCGTTGACCAGTTCTGCACCTGTAAAAGCAGCTAACACGCCTGGATATGCTTTTACGGCATCGAGTTGGATAGTGGTAATCTTCGCGTGAGCATAAAGGCTGCGCACAACCAACATGTGAAGTGTCGGAGGGCGTCCCTGCTCTGGCCGGAGGTCATCGACATACTGAGCTTGGCCTGTAAGTGGCTTGTAATCTTCTCTCCGCCGTTCGGAAGTCTTCTGCTGTGATTCATTCATAGTAACTCTCCATCATCACATTTCGTTTTCCGGTTCTTTCAGAGAAGAGAACTTTTTCTGAATATGAATGAGTGCTCGTCGTATGTTTGCCTCCTCATCGTTGCTGAGTCCCTCTATGAGGCGAGCTTCAAATTCTCGACTAAAGACCATCATTTCCTGAAATACCTGCTGCCCAGTAGGAGTAAGCGATACCAACGTAAAGCGATTATCGCGCGGATCAACACGACGACTTAACAAGCCTGACGCTTCCATTTGTTTGGCAAAACGGGTTAGCAACGCTGTCTCAATACCCAGACGCTGCGCCAGTTCGGTCTGATGAATTTCGCCGGTATGCATCAACTCATGTAGAAGCATCACACGTGATTGACTCATACCCAATCGTTGCTCGTAAAAACGAAGCAGATCACGGTATAGATGAAGCAGTAGAACGGGAAGTGGCAGTGTTTCGTAATGCGGATTCGCGAGATCATGGCTACTCGTCACCCAAGAATCGAGACGATCCTGAACATCCTGAAGCGGTTGTAGGTCGGTTGACTGAGGTATTGCATCTTTTGAAGCATAGAATCTCTGCTTGGACATCTTTCGCAATCCTCTTTTTTCTTCAGCTTTTGTACAGAAGTTAATGGACAGAGTTAATAGTTAACGCAGTTAATTATGCTGGTGATACTATACTTGGAAGAAAAGATGTTGTCAAGGTGTCGTATTCATTCACAAAGATTTTTGTTTTCCTCAGTGTATTAAGTCACGCATATCTCATACCTAAAGGAACGCGCCGTTCCTCCCCATATTGAGAGAACAGGGGCATCCTGGCGCGACGTGGTGAAAGGGCGCAACGACTCTCCTCCACGATCAGCCCTGATATTGTTCGTCGCTGACCTTTTCCATCCAGTCGGCGGTCTTGCCGTCGAGTGACTCTTGAATAGCGATGTGCGTCATAGCCGTGGTTGCCGTGGCACCATGCCAATGTTTCTCCCCTGGTGGGAACCAGATTACGTCCCCTGGTCGGATGTCCTCAATTGGTCCTCCCCAATGTTGTGCCCGTCCACAGCCAGCCGTCACGATCAGCGTCTGGCCCAGTGGGTGGGTATGCCATGCTGTTCGAGCACCAGGCTCGAACGTGACACTGGCACCAACCGCACGTGCCGGATCGGGTGCCGCGAACAAGGGATCAATGCGTACTGTGCCAGTAAAGTACTCGGTAGGCCCTTTGCCAGAAGGTTGTGAGCCACTTCTTTTGATGTCCATTTTCTCAATTTCTCCTAAGTCTACAAAAGCAGAGAGGCATTTTCTCTGTCTGGAGATCATTATAGACACTCTGGAGCACAGAATGATAGAATGATTGTCGAACATGATTGAACGATTCTGCACCATCTTCCAGATGAGTAATGGAGAAATAAGAGAAGAGAGTTGCTATTCAAGAAGGATTGACAATGGGAATAAAAGTTGGTATGATAATCATACGTAAAATATGATTATCGTATTGACTGTGTGGAGATGGAGAAAGTATTGTATAAACCACTACAGTCAAGCAAGGTTTTTGAACGTATAGCGGAGCAAATAGAGCAGCGTATTTTGAGTGGGGAGCTTCGCAGTGGTGATCGTCTGCCGACCGAACGAGAATTAGGCGAACAGTTTCAAGTGAGCCGAACAGCTGTGCGAGAAGCCATGAAGACGCTCGCGCAAAAAGGGCTGGTGGATATGCGTCCTGGACGGGGCACAATCGTTATTGATAAAACCTCGGAAGCGATGCAGCATTCACTAGGACTGATGATGAGAGTAGGTCAAGAGCATAGTCTTGAGCAACTCAACGAAGTACGTCTTATCCTCGAACCAGAAATCGCAGCACTCGCCGCTGAAAGGGCAACGAATAGTGAATATGTTGCTATGCAAGACGCCATAGATATCATGGATATCAACTTGAAAAACGTTGATGCATTTATCGCCGCAGATAATAATTTTCATCGTGCATTAGCCAAAGCAACACAAAATGTGCTTATTTTAGCTCTGGTAGACTCTATCGTCGTTTTGTTAAGTGAGCAACGTAAACTGATCTTTTCTGTGGATGGTGGCCCAGAACGTGGGCAACAGCACCATAAGCAGATACTGGATGCCATTATTCATCGTGACCCGAAGGCTGCTTGTACAGCAATGCTTGCTCATCTGAGACAAGTTCGCGAGGATACAGGAACAGCGTAGAACTCAAAGGTGGTGTCTCTTTACATGTACATACAGTGGTGTATGTAACAACAAGCACGAGGAGGTTATTATGGCTAAGCTTGGCTATATTGGTCTAGGGGCTATGGGGGGTCGTGTTGTGAAGCGACTTCTCGATGCGGGACACACCGTTATAGGCTATAACCGCACTAAGACAAAAGCTCAGTGGCTTCTTGACGCTGGTATGCAATGGGCCGACACGCCACGCGAAGTGGCTGAAACATCAGATATTATATTTAGTATGGTCACAAATACCAGTGCAATGCAGGACGTAGTAAGTGGTGATAATGGCGTCCTGGCAGGTTTAGAACCGGGCAAAATCTACATCGACATGAGCACAATTAGCCCCTCCGCCACGCGTGAGGTTGCTGGTCAGGTCGCGGCGAAGGGAGCGCAGATGCTCGACGCTCCTGTCTCTGGGAGCGTCATTACCTTAGAGCAAGGAAATCTCTCAGTTATGGTTGGTGGCGACCTCGCAACATTCGAGAGAGTCAAGCCAGTACTGTTGAATATTGGGCCAAAAGTGAATTATGTTGGTACAAACGGTCAGGCTGTCTTGATGAAGATTGCTATCAACCTGAGCCTGCAAGTCCAATTCCTCGGCTTTTGTGAAGGCTTGCTGCTTGCCGAAAAGGGCGGCATTCCTAGAGAAACTGCTATCGAAACTATGCTCAACAGCGTTATCGCCTCTCCTTCCCTTAAATACCGCGTTCCATTTATCCTCGATATGCCAGAAGAAGCATGGTTTAACGTCAACATGATGCAGAAAGATATGCTGCTTGCGTTAGAGATGGGTAGAAACCTCAACGTTCCGCTTCCAATCGTCGCTGCCTCTAACGAACCACTTACCTCTGCCCGTGCCTTAGGGTTAGACAAGAAGGACTTTGCTGTTGTATATGAAGTCCTAGCATTGATGTCTGGACTACAGAAACAGTAGTTTGTACCTGATATTCTAATTCCGTCACGCGCTGTCCTGAGAAACATGTATTCCATTTTCTTTACTTAAAGGAGAACAAGGTATTTTTTAAGGCATCGTCATTAGGTCATTCCGTCATCGTATAGTGCATCTTTTAGATGTAGACACACATAAGGATAGAGGAGAACAATGCTACATCCTGAGACCTCTAACTCTGTAGAGGAGTTTGAAAGTCATAAAGAGGTATCGCTCGTGAGTCGAGAGCAATGGCTTCACATGTATGAGCAGATGCTCAAGATTCGCGTCTTTGAAGAGAACGTCAATATTTTATACACTACCGCGAAAATGCCTGGTCTTGCTCACCTCTATATCGGTGAGGAGGCTATCGCCGTGGGAGTGTGTGAAGCCTTACGTCGTGATGACTATATCACCAGTACACATCGAGGACATGGACATTGCCTTGCAAAAGGTGCTTCGGTTGACCTTATGTATGCTGAGTTACTGGGCAAAGAAGCTGGCTACTGTAAAGGCAAAGGTGGCTCTATGCACATCGCCGACCAGAGTACAGGCAACTTGGGCGCGAACGCCATCGTCGCGGGTAGCACAGGTATTGCCACCGGAGCCGCGTTTTCGAGCAAGATGCGTGGCACCGATCAGGTCACGGTCTGTTTCTTCGGCGATGGCGCGCTTGGTCAAGGCTTGCTCTATGAAGTGATGAACATGGCCTCATTGTGGAAATTGCCCATTATCTACGTCTGTGAAAACAATCTCTACAACGAATATACACACTATTCTGAGACAACCGCAGGGGATATGAGTGCCAGAGCTAAAGCGTTCGGTATCCTCACGGAAGAGATAAATGGTCAGGATGTTCGTGTGGTCTACGCGACAGCCCAACGCCTTGTTGAACGTGCGCGACATGGTGAAGGACCAGCATTCCTCTTATGCAATACCTACCGCTATCATGGTCATCATGTTGGTGATATTCAGCGTGCGTATTATCGCTCAAAAGAAGAGGAGGAGTTGTGGCGAACAGAAAAAGATCCGCTCAAATTGCTTGTCGAGTGGATGACCGAGCAGCAGATGCTCGACGCAACAACGCTCGAACAGATAGAGCAGCGAGTACGCACTGAAATTGAGGTTGGTGTCGAATTTGGATTGAACGCACCCTATCCAGAGCGAAATGAGGTCGATCAAGATGTCTACGCCTAGTACAGTTATCAGCCAGAACGCGAGTAAACAGGTACGAGAGATTACGCTTGGTCAGGCTATTCGTGAAGCACTGGCAGAAGAAATGCGTCGAGATCAGTATGTATTTATCATGGGCGAAGATGTCGCCGAAGCGGGCACACCATTTAAGGTGCTTTCCGGGCTGGTTGAAGAATTTGGGACGGGTCGAGTCATTGACTCACCTATCTCTGAAGCAGGGATTACAGGCATCGGAGTCGGTGGCGCGATGACGGGTTTGCGCCCGGTCATCGACATCATGTTTGGTGATTTTCTCGGTATTGCTATGGATCAACTTTTTAACCAGGCTGCCAAAGTTCACTACATGTCAGGTGGCAAACTCAAGGTTCCAATGGTCTTGCGTACAACGCTAGGTGCAACCCGTCGCACCGCTGCTCAGCATAGCCAAAGCCTTCATGCATGGGTGAGCCATATTCCAGGCTTAAAGGTCGTGCTTCCCTCGACACCTTATGATGCGAAGGGTCTGCTGAAAACAGCTATTCGTGACAATAATCCAGTGGTTTTCTTTGAAGACAAGATGATGTATCAGCTCAAGGGACCTGTACCAGAAGGAGACTACACTATTCCTTTTGGTGTCGCTGATATCAAGCGTACAGGAACAGATATTACGCTTGTTGCGACAAGTAGCATGGTACAAATTGCTCTAGCGGCTGCCGATATACTGGAAAAAATGGGTATCAGTGCGGAAATCGTCGATCCTCGTACTACTGTGCCTCTGGACACAACCACTCTAATTGAGTCCGCGAAGAAAACGAGCAGAGCCATTATTGTGGACGAGGGCTACGAGCAGTACGGCGTCACGGCTGAAATCGCTTCGGTGATTGCTGATGGAGCATTCTACTACCTAGATGCTCCTGTCAAGCGTATGGGAGCGATGAACGTCCCTGTACCATTCTCGCCCGTATTGGAAGACATGACCGTTCCTACTGCTACCTCGGTAGCAGAGGCAGCAAAAACACTCTGTGGACGAGTATAGAGGAAGAGAAATTCTTTCAAGGAGTTATCATGGCGATCAAAACTTATGGACTTATGGGAGTGGATTGGGAAGAACGAACCAATTTTGAACGTCTCCGCACTGAGCGTTTGGATCGTATCAAACGCCTGCTCAAAGAATCAAACATGGGCGCGTTGCTGTGCTTTGATATGAACAATATCCGCTATATCACGGCGACACATATTGGAACATGGGCTATGGACAAGCTTACGCGCTTTAGTTTGCTGGCACAGGATGCCGAGCCGATTTTGTGGGACTTCGGTTCGGCGGCGCGCCATCATCAAATCTATTGTCCTTGGCTCGGCGAGCGGTCCCGTGCAGGCATCTCTACACAACGTGGAGCGATGTCACCCGAATCTGGGCGCGCTGAAGATGTGGCACGCAAGATTCGCATTGAATTGGAAGAGCGCGGCTTACTAAACGAACCTGTTGGCGTAGACATTGTTGAGCTTCCTGTACTCTTCGCGTTACAGGCCGAAGGTATCAATGTTGTGGATGGTCAGCAGCTAATGCAACTTGCGCGCTTGATTAAGACTCAGGACGAGATCACTCTGCTCAACACCGCCTGTATGATGGTGGACGCAGCTTATGACGAACTGTATCGTGCAATGAAGCCCGGCTTTCGTGAGAACGAGTGTGTTGGTCTGGTTAGTAAAGTACTGTACGATATGGGTTCTGAGCAGGTAGAAGGTGTCAACGCGATCTCTGGTGAGCGTTGCAGTCCTCATCCTCATGTTTATACTGATCGTGCTTTACGACCAGGAGATCCGGCATATTTCGATATTTTACATAGCTATAACGGGTATCGTACCTGCTATTACCGTACCTTCGCAATTGGTAGTGCTTCACCTGCTATCGTCGAAGCATACAAACGTTGCCGTGACATTTTAGATCATGCCATTGCCGCCATTAAGCCAGGAGTAACGACCGCCGATGTGGTCAAATTGTTCCCTAAGGCAGAGGAATTTGGTTTCCCGAACGAAGAAGCTGCATTTGCGCTCCAATATGGTCACGGTGTCGGACTCTCCATCTGGGAAAAACCTATATTTAGCCGTCTTGTCTCCCTTGATCACCCCGAAGTCATTGAAGAAGGCATGGTCTTCGCTCTTGAAACCTTCTGGCCTTCGTCAGACGGTTGGTCGGCGGCACGTATTGAAGAGCAATTAGTTGTCACTAAGACTGGCTGTGAGGTAATTACGCGTTTCCCGGCAGAGAAATTGTTGGTTGCCGGTATACGCTATTACACGACGACAGGTCCATTGCCCACAATTCGTGAGTCTCAATCAAATCTCAATGCGGACCTCAACGGCAATTCCGTCGCAAGTGTAGCACAGAGCGCAACGGTCAACTCTTCACTCGCGTAGACCACAGGTTTCAGAAACACATCAGAAGTGGAAGAACAACGGTATTATTGTTCTTCCATGAGAGGATACCGATAATGGCGACAGATGTGATATTGCCTGTGCTCGGCATGGCACAGGATACCGGGAAAGTTGTACAGTGGCTCAAGGCTGAAGGCGAGCAGGTGACGAAGGGCCAGCCCATCGTCGAGGTAGAGACGGACAAAGCAACCGTCGAGCTTGAGTCGCCTGCTGATGGTGTGCTCACTGGCTTAGCTGCAACGGCTGGTGATGACGTTCCTGTCGGACAGGTAATTGCTCAAATCCTTGCTCTCAACGAGGTCGCTCAAAAAGAAGCGGCACCGGCAGTGCAACCACCTGTAGTTTCAGTACCTGATTCTCAAGACATACCTCCTCCAACTCTGGAGAATCAAGGGGTGAACGTCTCTCTGATGCCTCCTAGTCGGCTCGCCTCGCGTATAGCTGACGAGCATAAGGTCGATTTGAATCTGGTCACACCGTCATCAGGCAAACGTATTCAGAAGGCGGACGTACTGGCGTACCTACAAAACCAGCAGCACTCAGAACAAGTGACTGAGGCATCTACTGGAACACACGTGGTAATAGCCTCGCCGAAAGCACGTCGGTTAGCGATGGAGCAGGGAAAAGATATTGCGACGATGAAAGGCACTGGGCCTGACGGTGCGGTACTTGCTGCTGATGTACTGGCGGTACTTCCACCTTTATCATCTCTACAGCCTACGGAGAACGAGTTGTTAGAGGTTGTTCCACCTGTAGAAAAGGTTCCCGTAAGTTCCAACGGGTCAAGTGGGTTATCTCTCAGTACGACGTGGCGTATCATGGCGGAGCGTACTACACAAAGCTGGACCAATGTTCCACACTTTTACCTTACACGTGAAGTCAATGGGAGTCGGCTAATTACCTGGCGTGAAGAGATCATGAAGCGTTCCTCTGTGAAAATAACCTTTACTGATCTACTCGTAAAAATTGTTGCAACAGCTTTACGTGCGCATCCTCGTATCAATGCATCGTGGAGCGACGGCAAAATAACGCTAATGCCAGAAGTGCACATGGGGTTAGCCGTGGCTGTTGAAGATGGGTTAGTTGTGCCCGTTATCCATCATGCAGATGCGCTGAGTCTAGCTGAGATCGCTCGACGGCGAATGGAGTTGGTCACGAAAGCCCAGGAGCGGAAACTCAGACTACAAGACATAAGTGAGGGCACGTTCACGATAAGCAATCTTGGTATGTACAACGTTGATGCATTTAATGCTATTATCAACCAACCTCAAGTTGCTATTCTGGCTGTTGGTCGCATTATCGAGCGTGTCGTGCCTGTACATGGTCAGCCAGCAGTGCAACCTATGCTAGTTCTTACTCTTTCTTGTGATCACCGCGCTGTGGACGGAGCGCGAGGAGCGCAATTTTTGGATAGTGTAGCGAACCTTATAGAGGAGCCACTGGGAATTTTAGTGTAAGTTGTCGGAGGGTGATGAGCCAAACGAGTTTCACACGACTAACATGATAGAATAGGAGGGCGTGTAACAAGTTCGTACCTTTTCTGGCATTTCGTGAAGAATGCTATATAAGTTTGCTTTCACGCCATGAACGATGTAATGGGGTAACAACAATGTTACTTCTAAGTAAATGGAGAACAACCATGAGAAGACGACCTTCCCTATGGAAAAATCAAGTTTTGAACGGCATGTGCGCGATGTTCGTGCTGCTTTTCATACTGAGTGCTTGTGGTGGAACTACTACATCTACTACAAGCGGTACCGGTCAGAATAAAACACCTATCAAGATCGGTATTTCACTTTCGCTTTCCGGTGACTATTCTGCTGATGGTCTTGCCTTTCAGCAAGGATATAAGCTTTGGGCTGCTACAGTCAATAAAAATGGTGGTATTCTGGGGCGTCAAGTCCAACTAGATATCATCTCTGACGCCAGCAGTACATCTCAGGTCGTCACCAACTATCAGAAACTGATAACGGCTGATCATTGTGACCTTGTATTTGGACCATTCTCCTCCTTGCTCACGAAACCCGCATCCGTTGTCGCAAATCGCTATGGATTTGCGTTTCCTGAAGGTGCTGGAGGTGGACCTTCCGTCTTTACGCAAGGCTTAACCAATCTCTTCGATGTCTCGGCACCAGTCGCAAATCTTCTGGTCAGTTTTACACAGTATATTCAAGCATTGCCAGCGGCGCAACGGCCCAAGACTGCGGCCTATGCTACTCAGGATGATCCGTTTACTCAGCCACAGGTAGATACTGCGAGAAAATATCTGGAACAGGCTGGGGTGAAAACGGTTTCTTACCAGGTGTATCCTGCGGAAACTACTGACTATTCCCCCATTGCTCAAAAGATGGTCTCTTCTGGCGCACAAGTGATCGTAACGGGTACGTTATTGCCTGATATCGTTGCGTATATTCAGGCTTTCAAGCAACAGCATTACAATCCAGAGGCCGTTATTGCCACCGCAGGACCAGACCAAGGTTCACAGTTCACCAAAGCTATTGGCGGAGTTACCAATGCTGAGGGTGTCTTCGTTCCAAACGGCGGATGGTATCCAGGAATCAAAACCTTTCAGAATGAGCAGATGGTGAAGGACTACATAGCACAGTATGGTGGTACTGCCGACGCAATTAGTGCTGACGTAGCAGAGGCATTTTCCGTCGGGCAAGTAATACAGCAGGCCGCGACCAAAGCGAACAGCATTGATAACAAAACGTTGATTAATACGTTACATTCAGGTGCTACGTTTCAATCTGTTCAAGGACCTGTGAAATTTGATACTCAAGGGCAAAATGTCCTTGCGACAGGGTATCTCTTCCAATGGCAGAAAGGATCATTGGTTTCGGTCTATCCAACCGCGCAAGCGTCGAATACTCCTGAGTATCCTAAGCCACACTGGTCCTAGTGCTGAGTTTAATGAGATTAGTACGAATATCTACCGTGTGCTTGCTGTCAATAATATGGCAGCAAGTACTCACACCATTCTATAGAACAGAACGTGTGAGGTAAAGCATCTCGAAGGTAGGTAGAATGGACCTGTCGTAACCAAATTTCTATGTCAGAAGGAAAAGAGGACGCATCATGAACCTTATTCTAGAGGCCATTGTCACCGGGTTACTTACTGGAGGTGTCTATGCATTGATGGCATCCGGGCTGACACTGGTTTTCGGTGTGATGAATATTATTAATGTCGGTCAAGGGGCTTTGGTCATATTGGGTGCTTATTTGAGCTATTTTTTGCAACAAAGCTTGCATATTGATCTGTTTCTGGGTCTATTCATCACTCTGCCAGTTATGTTTGTCCTGGGTCTGCTGATCGAGTGGTTCTTTATCCGCCCAATTAAGCGTGACCGCACTATGCTCTCCATTCTCGTAACGTATGGAGTAGCACTGGTCATTGAAGGCTTACTGAACCTTGCTTTCTCTGCTAACAATGTCAAATTGCAGGCTTGGTACATCACTGACTCGCTAAAGGTTGGAGGGTTCTATCTCCCCTATATCTATGTGTTTGGTTTCCTACTAGCTTTGGGCTTGCTAGGAGCACTCTACCTGTTGCTCTATCGCACCAAATTTGGCTACAGTGTGCGTGCCTCGATGGAGAATCGTACAGCGGCAGAACTCATTGGCATCAATGTCGAACGTGTTTCAGCGGTTACGTTTGGTATTGGGATTGCTCTAGCGGCAGCAGGGGGTATGGCATTTGGGGCAACCAATGCATTCAATGCTGGTAGCTCCTACGACCTGATTTCGCGTCTCCTTGCGATCATCATCTTTGGAGGAATGGGTAGTCTATCAGGTGCTTTGATAGCTTCCTTAAGTATGTTAGTGATTGAAGATGTCACTTCAGTACTCTGGTCGCCCGTCTGGGCAAGTACCGTCTTTTTCATCCTGCTGGTAATTATCCTGTTGATCCGACCACAGGGATTGCTTGGACAGGTAGAGGGAAGGAAGCAATGAAGAATTTCAAAACGATAGGGTTTGTACTCTTCTTGATCGTGCTCGCTATCATTTTTCCATTGATATTCCCGAATCCGACTGTTACTACTATAGCGATCTTTACGTTGATCTTTGCTGCAGCAGCAACAGGCTGGAATATCTTCTCAGGCTTTACAGGGTATGTCTCGCTTGGTCATGCCGCCTACTTTGGGTTGGGAGGCTACGCGATGGCTATTATGTGCCAGGATTGGAAGGTTCCTGGTGGGTATTTACCATTTTTACTTGTTCCTCTTGCAGGCTTGGCGGCGGCGATCTTTGCTATCCCCTTGGGCTGGATTGCCCTACGTGTACGACGTCATACCTTCGTTGTAATCACCATCGCTATGTTTTTTATTCTACAGCTGCTGAGCTACAATCTGAGAAATATTACAAACGGTTCCACTGGTCTCAGCCTGCCTGTACCAATTGCTTGGAGTGGGGACTTCTTCGCCTTTCCATTCTACTATGTAGCCTTGGCTTTGCTGCTCGTCTCTGTCGCGATAGCGTGGTGGGTACGAAACTCCAAATATGGTCTGGGTTTGCTGGCAATACGTGATGACGAGGATCGGGCACTGGGCCTTGGTGTGAAGACGGGACCTTCCAAACTTGTAGCTTTTGTCATTTCCGCTTTGATTGTAGGTATGGTTGGAGCTATCTGGGCCTACTTCGTAGAGTCGATTTACCCGCCCTCCGGTTTTGATGCAACCTTCGATGTTGCAGTAGTTTTGATGGCCTATCTGGGTGGCCTGGGAACAATAAGTGGCCCAATTCTAGGTGCCCTAATTCTCGAACCGGCTCAACAATACTTCACCTTGCAGTACGGTGCAAACGGTTATTACCTCGTGATTTATGGAGCACTCTTCCTGATAATTATGCTGCTGCTGCCACGAGGTATTATTCCCACGCTGAACGAACGATGGGTCAAATATCAATACGCGCGTCTCCGTCAGCATCCAGATAATGCTCTATCCGTTGCCGCTCTTTCCACTTCAGGCGTGTCAACAAGACCTACTGTGCCGAGTAGACCTGTTGGTACCGAAAGAAAGGATGGTATCAATCTATGAGCTTGCTGGAAGCACAAGGCATTTCTAAGTCCTTTGGGGGCATTCGTGCGCTTGATACCTGTTCAGTCAGTGTGGAACCAGGCTCTATTACTGGCCTGATCGGTCCTAATGGATCGGGGAAAACCACCATGTTTAATATTATGACTGGCTACGAACAGGTCGATAGTGGACAGGTGCGCTTTCGAGAACAGCCTATTACCAATATACCACCGGACAAGGTTTTTCGCCTGGGTATTGGACGTACCTTTCAACTAACACGCATCTTTCCACGTCTAACGGTGCTAGAAAATATGCACGTGGCGGCTCAACGCAATGACTTCAAAGGTCTGATCAGCCGCTGGAGTTCAACGCATGAGCAGAAGCGTGCAATAGAATTGCTGGACTTTGTGGGATTGACCTCGCTTAAAGATTTGCTTGCGGGAAATTTGTCCTTTGGACAGAAAAAACTGTTGGAGTTTGCCTTTGTGTTAATTGCTGAGCCGCAGGTCATCTTGCTGGATGAGCCAGCAGGTGGTGTCAATCCAACTATGGTGAATTACCTCGCGGACCGCATTAGTACTTTAAATCAGCGTGGTGTGACCTTTCTGGTGGTCGAGCATAATATGGAGTTTGTGATGAATCTGTGTCATAAAGTAGTTGTCATGCATCGTGGTACCAGGATTGCTGAGGGGACGCCTGCAGAAGTGCGTGCAAATCCCGCTGTTCTCGAAGCGTATTTGGGAGATTAAACATATGCTGTTGACATTAAAAAATATCTACGCGGGCTACGATGGAAGTGATGTGCTGAAAGGTATAGACATAGAGGTGGAGAAAGGGACCACGACATGTATCGTTGGTCCCAATGGGGCAGGGAAGTCCACGGTGTTGCGCGTGCTCAGCGGATTGTTGAAGCCTAGACTGGGTGAGATTACTTTTGATGGTCAGTCGCTGCTTGGATTATCACCACGTCGTATACTCGCGCTAGGCATAGTGCAGGTACCACAAAGCCATAGCCTGTTTCCGACTATGACAGTGCAGCAGAACGTGCGATTGGGAGCATTTACGTTACATGACAGATCGCTTGTTGAGCACCGTTTACGTGAAGTCGAAGAGTTGTTTCCTGTAGTCAAAACACGTTCGCATGAGAAGGCGGGTAACTTATCAGGAGGCCAGCAGCGACTGGTGGAGTTCGCACGCTGCCTGATGCTAGACCCACGTGTGATCTTACTGGACGAACCGTCGATGGGGTTGGACCCTAAGACATTCAAACAGGTGATAGAGACCATCAAGGTCATGCAGGAGAGTGGAAGAACTATCTTATTGATCGAGCAAAACGCACGTACAGGACTAAGTATTGCCAATAATGGAGTTGTGTTGGAAAGCGGACAGGTGCGTCTGGTAGGAACGCATACGGAGATTCTGGACAATCCTGAGATTGGTCGGCTTTACCTCGGTGGTACACTTTCTAACGCTTCATAAAGCAAGGATACGTTTATGGCAAGAGATGAACAGGTACAGAGCGCAATCGACAACTGGGCACCCAGATTTGTTTCTAATGGCGTGGACAACAATGATTTTCAGCGCGTTACCAATAGTATAGAGCATTGGGATGATTGGTGCCAGAAGTGGTCCGAATGTGGTGCTATGCACGAGCAAATGGGTGAGCAGGCTGAAACTCATGAGTATTATGAATCAGCAGGACAACACTACTTCCAGGCGGCAATCTCGTATCACTTTGGGAAGTATTTGTTTGTGCAGCATCCTGAAGAATTGCGCATCGCACACGAACATGTGGTGCGTGATTACACACGAGCACTCCCCTATTTCGATTTTCCGGGTGAACGTGTAGCTATTCCCTATGAGGGAGGCGCGACCATGTATGGCATTCTGAGAAAGCCCTGGCATACGCCCAAACCTCCGGTAGTGATTCTTGTGCCGGGACTGGACTCCGTGAAGGAAGAACTTCATGTGTACGGCGACGATTTCTTGAGGCGCGGTATGGCGGTGCTGGCTATCGATGGTCCTGGACAAGGCGAAATGGAGTTTGAGTTTCCTCTGCGCCATGATTATGAGGTTCCTATTAAACATGCCGTTGATTACCTGGAAGGCCGATCTGATGTGGACGCCAACCGCGTCGGCATGATGGGTGTGAGTTTTGGAGGTCAGTTTGCAGTCCGTGCCACAGCCTTTGAACCCCGTATCAAGGCGACAATCGAAAACTGCGGACCATACGACCAGTCTGAAAACTTTCGCTCACGCCCCCTGATAAGCCGCGAAACGTTGGTTCATCGACTCAAAGTTTCCAACGAAGACGAAGCAATCAACACGTTAAAGCAATTCAACTTACAGGGTGTGGCGGAGAAAGTTACGTGTCCATTGCTTGTTATTCAAGGTGCTAAAGACAGGCTTGTGCCACCTGCACAGGGGAAGCGTATAGCGGCAGAAGCAGGTGCGGAGCTATGGTTTTTCGAGGATGGCAACCACGTTTGCAACAACATTCCTTATAAACATCGACCTCAGCAGGGTGATTGGATGCGTGCAAAACTACGTACCTAACAATTTATATTTCTTGTGACACGAACTTGCCTTTTTTTTTATAGAGGAGGAGCATGAACATTAAGACCCTGTATCCCAGTTTTTCCGAAGCAGAATTTTCCCGTCGGTATAAAGGTGTTCGAGAGGCGATGCGAGAAGCCGAAATTCCGACACTTATTTTTTATAGCACAACAGGGTCATATCACGAGGTGCTGTATCTCTCAAACTTCATCACGGCTAGAGAAGCATGTCTCGTTTTTCCTGCTGAGGGTGAACCTACTCTATTGATACAGATGTTTAATCACGTCCCTAACGCACGTCAGATATCCAATGTCGCAGACGTGCGATGGGGAGGGCCAAATACTGTACTTGCTGTGGCTGAAAATCTGCATGAGAGAAAGCTGGACAAGAGCCGTATTGGACTGGTAGGCTCTCTCTCCTTCAAGCAATATGAACTGCTGAGGAAAATGATGCCGCAGGCGGAATTTACGGATTTTACGCCACAGATGTCGCAACTCCGCCTCATTAAGAGTGAGGAGGAGATAGACTTCTTGCGGAAAGGAGCAAAGTTCAGTGATCTTGCTATGGAGGCACTCGAACGAGAGGCACGTCCTGGTATTACCGAACATGAGCTGACGGCTATAGTTGAAAGGGCGTATCTAGGATTAGGTGGTAAGAATCACATACACTACATGGGTACGACTCCTATGAGTAACCCAAGTCTATGCGTTCCTCGTCAGTGCCAGTCAAACCGCGTTCTCCAGGTAGGTGATGTTCTTATCACTGAGATCAGTGCTCACTACCACGGATATGCAGGACAGATTCTTCGACCTTTTGCCATTGGTACACCTCCAACCCTCGAGTATCTTCATATGTATGAGGTAGCGGTAGAGGCGTTCAATCGTATCGCAACCGTGATTCGTCCAGGGGCAACAAGCGATGAGGTGCTTGACGTAAGTGACTATATCCATCAAGCAGGTTTCACCATCTGCGATGATCTGGTTCACGGCTTTGGTGGAGGCTATCTGAAGCCAATTTTACGAACGCGGCGAACAAGTACTACATTACCAGAACCTTTTGTGTTTCGTGAGGACATGGTTGTAGTGATTCAACCAAATGTGATTACGGAAGATGAACGTAGGGGTATACAAGTGGGTGAGATGATGAGGGTGAAGCCGGAGGGCGTTGAGTCGCTTCATCAGTACCCGATGCGTTTTGTTCAATGCTAACATGAGTCTGCAATGATGGTTCAATAGTAACGAGAAGTGGAAACCTTCGTTGTCGATTACGTACCTAACAATGTGTAATTCTTATAGCGCGAACTTGCCTTTTGTGTGTGCAGAATGGAGATGACAGGCTATGCCTACACCAGACCTGGACGAACGCTTTCGGCGCTGGCTCAAACTCACCAGCGAAATGCATGATAATGCTAATTTCACACCTAATGCGTCGATAGCTTGGGCACCGATGCTCAAGCCACTAGCGGAGTGTACCATTGCTCTGATTTCTACAGCAGGAGTACACTTGAAGAGCCAACCCGCTCATAATCTCCTGGACCCACATGGCGACGCTAGTTTCCGTGAGATTCCTGCAAATACACCCGCATCGGAATTGGCCGTAGACCACACACACTATGATACGACCGATGCCAATGCCGATCCCAATTGTGTCTTTCCTATAGACCGACTGCATGAACTGGTCGATATGAGTATCGTTGGTGCTGTAGCACCCATGAACTTTGGCTTTATGGGATTCATTCCCGATGGTCGTCTCCTCCGTGACACGACGGCACCCATTGTGGCAAATCAGCTATTAGTGCAAGGAACAGATGCTGTTGTGCTAACACCTGGCTGACCAATGTGCCATCAGTCCGTGGGACTGCTTCAAGGAGCGATTGAACGGCAAGGCATCCCCACCATTTCGGTGACGGTACGCCCAGAAATTACCGCGCATGCCAATATCTCGCGTGCTTGTTACATGCGTTTTCCAACTGGCAATCCAATGGGAGAGCCACATAAACCAGACCAGCAGCGTATGATCCTGCAAGCTGTACTTGAACAACTCGTTGCCATTCAGACCCCAGGTACGATAGTCGAACTGCCATTTCGCTGGCGACGCATGTAATAGGAGTAAAGAAAGGGAAGAACTTTTATGACCGAGAAGAAGGTTTACGATATCTGTAAGGCAAAAGTCAAGGCTATTCAAGAGGCGTATGATGCATTGGTAGATACGACGGAAGACTACAAAGCTCTGTTGACAACGATGGTTGCTGAATGCGATCCGAACGATGAGAACGATAAGCATTTGCTGGTGGTCGCCAATCTACAACGCAATACCGTAAATGGTCTTATTGGAACGCTTGATACAGACTTGCATGACGACCTAACGCGTCTTTCTGACCGTGTAATTCGCTTCAAGCATTGGGAAGATGGCATCTTCATCTAACACGTCCAGTTCAATTGAGAAAGCATTCATGAATGAGAAGGGAAGGATAAGCGCATGGCAACAGAGGAACGCGTACAGATGGCAATCGAAAATTGGGCACCTCGCTTCGTTGTGAACGGAGTGGACCCAAACGATGTGCAGCGTCTGACAAAGCGCATTGAGCGTTGGGCTGACTGGAGCCGCGAATGGTCTGCATGTGCAGTTATGCATGAACAGATGGGTGAACAAGCAGAAGCCGCAGAACACTACCAATCTGCCGCGTACCACTATCTGCATGCCACCATGACTTATCACTTTGGCAAATTTCTCTTTGTGCAGCACCCTGAAGAATTGCGTGTGGCACACGAACACGTTGTGCGTACATATCAGAAAGGACTGCCTTATTTCGACTTCCCAGGTGAACGGGTGGCTATTCCTTACATAGAAGGACATACTATGTATGGTATATTCAGAAAGCCACAGCATATTGCTAAACCACCCGTCGTCATTCTTCTGCCTGGCCTTGATTCTGTGAAAGAAGAGCTTCATACGTATGGAGATGACTTTCTCAAACGAGGCATGGCAGTGCTTGCCATTGACGGCCCTGGTCAGGGAGAAATGGAATTTGACCTTCCGCTTCGCTATGACTCTGAAATTCCTATACAGCATGCTATCAACTATCTGGAACAGCGAAACGATGTGGATGCTACACGCGTAGGTATTATGGGAGTGAGTTTAGGTGGCTACTTCTCTCCGCGTGCCGCTGCCTTTGAACCCCGTGTCAAAGCTGCCATCTGTATCGCAGGGGCGTACAACCTTGCAGCTCACTTTGACCGCTATCCCCTGCTCACACAAGAAGCTTTCATCTATCGCTTAAAAGCTTCAGACGAAGCGAATGCACGCCAGAAACTAGAACAGTTCAATCTGCATGAGGTGATACAGAAGGTAACAAGTCCACTTCTCGTCATTATGGGACGCCTCGATAGGCTCTTTCCGCCTGAGGACTCAGAGCGGATGGTAGCGGAAGCAGGTGGGAAAGCAGAGCTTTGGATGTTCGACGATGGCAACCATGTATGTAACAACATTCCCTATAAGTATCGACCGCAGCAGGCCGACTGGATGAGCGAAAAACTTGGAAGTTGACCTATGTATTTTTAGCGAATCAGGCATTACAAGTATACGTTTATAGAGCTTCATCAACATACAAAGGAGAGTAGTATTGTGAGCATCCAAACCATTAATCCCGCTACAGAGGAAGTCGTTGAAACATTTGAGCAGTATACAACAACGCAGGTAGATGAAGCACTAAGTCAGGCACGTCAAGCATTTGAGCAGTGGCGCGAAACCTCATTCGATGAACGGCAGATACATTTGCGTCGGGTTGCAAGCTATCTTCGCGAACATAAGGATAGATATGCGCAGATCATCACATTAGAGATGGGGAAACCTATCACCGAGGCGGAAGCCGAGATTGAGAAGTGCGCGTGGAACTGTGAGTATTATGCTGACAATGCGCAACGTATTCTTGCCGATGAGTCCGTCACTACAAATGCCACTGAGAGCTATGTCTCATTTCTACCACTTGGTGTTGTGCTTGCTGTAATGCCCTGGAACTATCCCTTCTGGCAGGTGTTTCGTTTTGCCGCACCCGCGCTCATGGCTGGTAATACTGCTGTGCTGAAACATGCTTCCAACGTTTCGCGGGCTGCGTTAGAAATCGAACGCGTCTTCCAGGAAGCTGGCCTACCGCAAGGCGTCTTTCGGACGGTCCTGGTGCCCGGTGCGGAAACGAAGCATTTGATTGCTGATTCGCGCATCGCAGCCATAACTCTCACAGGCAGTGAGCCAGCAGGCGTTTCGGTGGCCTCAGCCAGTGGACATGCTTTGAAGAAAAATGTCCTTGAACTTGGTGGCTCAGATGCATTTATTGTGCTGGAAGATGCCGATCTTGATGCCGCCGCCCAGGTTGCGGTACGTGCTCGCTTTCAAAATACTGGTCAAAGCTGTATTGCAGCCAAGCGTTTTATTGTGGTTGAGGCAGTTGCCGATGCCTTTGAGCAAAAGTTTGTAGCTGCAGCGTCGAAACTTCGTGTTGGGAGTCCCCTCGACCGTGAGACGCAGGTTGGACCGATAGCACGTGGCGATCTACGCGAGGAACTCGATCAGCAGGTACAAGCATCTATTGCGATGGGTGCAAAGGTTGCATTGGGTGGTAAACGCCTCGAAGGGAAAGGCTACTTCTATGCACCCACAATCATAACGAACGTGACGACAGAGATGCCTATCTTCAAAGAGGAAACCTTTGGGCCAGTTGCTGCTATCATTCGCGCTCATGATGCAGAGCACGCCATACAATTAGCAAATGACTCACCCTTTGGACTGAGTGGTAATTTGTGGACTGGTGATGTGGAACGTGGACGTAAGCTCGCACGTCGTATCGAGTCAGGTGGAGTTTTTATCAATGGTATGACAGCCAGCGATCCACGCCTACCGTTTGGTGGTGTGAAGCGTAGTGGCTATGGAAGAGAGCTTTCTTCATTTGGTATCCGCGAATTTGTCAATGTTCAAACGGTCTGGATTGGTCCCGCAGTTGCTGCTCAGGTGACAAGTGAGTAGAAGTGTTTGATGTCCTTCTGACATTCTGGGATACCTCCATGTTATTGTGACTTACACATGGAGGTATTCATACAGATATTAAGTTATATTTTCCCTCTCGACGCCTTCGCCCTTTTGTGATATATTCTTTTCATATCCTGACGTGCTACCCACAATCGACATTTTGCACAATATAACTGTTGTCAGGACATAAGGGAAACCGTATATGCCGACACTAGAGCGTTCAAACCCCCTCCCATTGTATTACCAACTAAAAGAGGTGTTGAAGCAGCAGATTCGCGCTGGTCATCTCGCACCTCATACCGCTATACCTTCGGAACCAGAATTGGTTGCACAGTATCAAGTGAGCCGCGCTACCGTGCGTCAAGCCCTCACTGAGCTGGTGCATGAAGGACTTTTATATCGTCAACATGGACGTGGTACCTTCGTATGTGAACCACGCATCCAGCAAAACATTAGTGAACTCACGAGCTTTACTGACGAGCTAAAACGCCGTGGCAAGCGTCCTGGCGGTGTATTGCTTGTCAGCGAATTAGTGCGTGGCTCGCAGTCTGTGCGCGAACGACTACGCCTGAGCGACGAAGATCAGGTTGTCCGCCTGGAACGCTTACGCTCCGCCGACGACACTCCTATTGCACTAGAAGTTGATTACCTACCTCATCCACGGGCGGCGAACATCTATCAACGTGCTAAAGAGACTGCGGAAGGGTCACTCTATGGCTTGATGGCCTCAGAAGGAATGCATCCCTACATCACCGAGCAGACATTTAAAGGCGATAGTCCGTCACAACGTGAAACTGAACTTCTCCATATGGCTGCCCACGAGCCTGGTCTACGCCTTGTTTGTACAACCTTTGATGAAACAGGGGCACCCATCGAGTATACCGAAGCATTTTATTCTAGCGTACACTACGATGTACAACTTACTCTACGCGTGAAGTGATACAGAATCAATCTTCATGTATCTCTTGTCGCCTAAGGCGACAAGAGATACATGAAGATTGATTCTGTTACGTCTAAACCAACTGTGCTATACTACGCAAGGATTTACACACGATATTACATATCCATTTAGGAGTGAAAATTTTATGGATGACACACAAAATACAGAGAATGTAGAAAATACTCCAGTTACATCAGAACAAAATAATAGTGCACCGATTCACTTTGTGAGTCGCCAGGAAATGCAAGAGGCGAAACAGGAACCAACAGAGCAGGCACTAACAGATCGTGGTAATGCGGCAGCTGAACAGGGAGACTACGAAACTGCTGCTGAGGCATTCGAGCAGGCTGTAGCTCTTGATCCCGAAAACGCGCGCGCACGCTATAATCTTGCACTCGCCCAACAATATCTTGGTGAGACAGAGTTCGCGGTCGCAGGCTACCGACGTGCGATTGATCTTGATCCACAATTGCTTGACGCTTATATCAATCTCGGCAACTTGTATGGCGAGTTGGGTTTACACGAAGACTCGTTAGAGACCTTTCAGTTGGCTCAGGAGATTGACCCTGAAAACGACGAGCTGTATATGAGTATCGGCGATGCCTACCGTACACAAAATCTCTATCAGGATGCCATTCAAGCCTATCGCCAGACGCTCATTCTCAATCCAGAGAATAACGTCGCCGCCGATAGCCTGCGTGATGTGCGTGAGCGCGTCAACGATCAGCAGCGTCGTTTGATGGATCAAGAAAAACGTGTAGATGCTGATCCCGCCGACCCAACCCGTTATGCAGAACTTGCCAGCATCTATCTCGATATGCGTAGATACGATGATGCCCTTTCTATTGCCAATCAAATGCTCTCACTCGACCCAGAGGGTCGCGCTGGTTATGATATGCTGGCGGCAGTGTATGAGCAAATGGGCGAGCGTGACCAGGCGGTAGAGGTATACAGACGCATCGTCACTATTGACCCCGATGATGCAGAGGCATGGGAGCATCTAGGTACATGGCTCTCTGTACAGGACAATACTGCTGAGTCTATTGATGCCTATGTCCGTGCTATTCAAATCGACCCACAGCGCGTTACCGCACGCTTTAGCCTCGCGGAAGCCTATCTTGAGGCGGAACGTTATGACGAAGCCTTGACCTCGTATCAGAGTCTGATTGAGCGTACCGACGAATTACAATCCGATGATATTGCCGCTGCCTATGCTGGTCTTGCTGATACCTATAATGCACTGGGTCAGCATGACAAAGCTATCGAGACAGCCAACGCATTGCTAGAGCGTTCAGAGGATGATCCAGAAGGCTATTACCAGCTTGCCAGTGCGTACGATGCGCTTGGACGCTATGATGAGGCTATCGAGAACTATCAGAACGCCATTGACAGTGACCCATTGAATGTCGATTACTATAACGACCTTGCCGATACGCTGCGCGAAGCCAAACGTTATGGTGAGGCACTTGACGCGGCTCAACAAGCTATCTCGATGGACCCTTCAATGTTGCTCGCTTATGAGACATTAGAGCAAATCTATCGTGAGACAGGTCGTACTGCCGAAGCTGACGAAGCAAAGCAACAGGCAGATGCTCTTCGCGAACGCGAAGGCATCATTGCATAAAATGGTGAGGAAACACAAAAACCGGGGGGGGGGGGGGGCGGGGCGCTGGGGGGGTGGGGGATATAT
>CAXUHF010000021.1:56343-57372 GCA_964250765.1 uncultured Ktedonobacteraceae bacterium
ATATTTATAATTTTTTTCTCCAAACCCCTCTGGGCGCGGCGGGGCCCCCCCCGGTTATTGTGTTTCCTCACCATTTTATGCAGCAAGCTTCTCGTCTATTGCGTCTGCGAACGCTTCGAGATCGGTGAGACGATATTGCACATGCTCATACAGGACATCGCGGCTCAATGTGCCGGGATCGCAAAGAAGTGCATCACGCAAGTCTGTAAGCACTTCCAAACGATAGGCTACTGAACGAGGAATAATTTGCTGTGCGGCGATAATGCTCAATAGCTCGTGATAGCCTTCTGGACGACGCAAGCCGAGTGCCGCAACTATTGTGCTACAGACGTGTAGACATGCCTCGATTGCTAATTGCAGGTAACGTTCTGCAATGCTATAGACATGATAATCTGTCGTGAAGGTTTCACGGTCTGTATCGCCCAATTCATGCAGAATAGCGGTTGCGTCGCGTAACTGTTTGAGTTTGGGTTGTAGCGTCTCTTTATCCAGTGGCATGACAGGGTTTACCTGCCCATAAAGACGACGACTCAACGCCTGATTCTGAATTTCGTCGAACTTCTTAAAGTCCAGGTAGTCCATAACAGCTTTGGACTCAAATGAGACGCGCTGTTTTTCGTTACGCGTAAACAGGATTTGTCCATATTTGATGACCTGAAGTTTAAGTAGGAGTGATGCCTGATTCAGAATAACCACGTCGATAGTATCCGACTCTAAGCGTTTCGCTAGTTCACTGAAGAAGTACAGTTGGTAGTCCAGAAACTGGTCGGCTTTGATCGAATCGGTCAAGAGAATAGCAATATCCACGTCGCTGAGGTGTCCAAAAGAGGTCCGAGTGCTGAGAGAACCTGCGAGGTAGGCCGCATTGACGGGACTCTGTGTGAAGAGTTGGTTGAGTCGAGCTTGTTTTTCAAATAAGTTCATCAACACCTCCTGGGAAAACGAGAACCACACTAGTCCTTAGCGGCAAGTATACCATACTTTTTAAGAGAATGTGGCGGGGGCACACACAACCAACACAAAGAGGAC
>CAXUHF010000021.1:57382-58436 GCA_964250765.1 uncultured Ktedonobacteraceae bacterium
AATAAATACTAAAATTTTAACCAGACTGCGGCCCCAAACCCCCACCCGGTTTGGCCAGCCACATTCTCTTACCCTTCAACCCATTCTTCCCCATTGGTGGCAACCTCTTTTTTCCAGATGGGGACCGTCTTTTTCAGCGTATCAATAATATAGCGGCATGCCTCAAATGCCTCCCCGCGATGAGGACTCGCCACGACAATAATCACGCTGGCCTCGCCTATTTCCAACCGTCCAAAGCGATGCGCTACCGCGACCCGCTCGATGCCCCAGCGTTGTTGCGCCTCTCCAATAATTGTGCGTATCTGCTGCTCCGCCATCTCCTCATAGGTCTCGTACTCAAGATAGCGTACCTGTTTCCCGCGTGCGTTATCGCGTACCACGCCCTCGAACACCACGATGCCCCCCACACTTGGATCGCTTGTAGCCGCAACTAGAGCATCCCGATTCAGTGGTTCGCGTGTAAGCTGAATCAACGGTTCCATCGACGTTCCTCCGCCCATTGGGGGAATAAACACCAGTTCATCATTCTCATGCAGCACTGTCTCTGGTGTCACATAGCCGCGATTGACCGCGCATACCGAGCGTTCTAAAATAGATTGCAGTCGTGGGTAGCGTGTAGCAAGTAGCGTACGTACATCGGTGACACGGGTGCCTTCATCTATTGATAGCGTTTCCTCGTTACGCTCCACAATCTCGCGCAACGAAGCAAAATAGCGAATATGTATGTTCATGAAGAGAGTATAGCACAAAGTTTGTAGCGTATCGTATACATTGACAAATAGAACAAAAGTTCAGTATACTGTTCCTATGTTAGTACAAGCACTTCCCGACACTTTGACGAAACTTGTCCAGATGGGCGATGCGACAAGTTATGAACCTGCTGGTGATAGGCCACAGCAGGAACGTCGTCATGCTCTGTATCAATCGCGTAGTCTTGCCGAGTGCATTACAAATGTCTCGACGCCAAGAGGGACACTTCCAATTCTAAAGACCATGTTGACAACAGCTTGCGAACGTAACTGCCACTATTGTCCCTTTCGCGCTGGACGCAGCA
>CAXUHF010000022.1:0-10943 GCA_964250765.1 uncultured Ktedonobacteraceae bacterium
GGTCTAATTCTATTACACCCTCTTGGCGACGTACAAATGTTGGGTGACGTTGGAACGCCTCATCAAATCCTGCCACATTATCAATTGCCGCAAGGGTGTAATAGAATTAGACCCCTACATGAGTTTATCGAGATATCCTAGTTTCACCATGTTCGAGTTTTTGAGTTATATTTATGCCACTAAACCTGTTTTTTTAACGTACACTATTCTAAGAGGTGTTACTATAACGTTGAGTGTCCCCATGCTCAATGTTTCCCCCTAGTACCGCCTCTTTCTTTTTGCGCATTTTTTGCTTCGGGCCAGAGCAAAGTATCATCATTCCCTGGTAATCGCTCAGGGTCATTCTCAGAAGGTGTACGTCGCCACTCGCAGCGTACGTCGCCACTCTGCAAAAGGTGTTGTAGTTGAGCGTCGTAATCGCTGAGGAGGAAGTGCCCGAAGTTAGCGACGAGCAGTTGTTGACGCAGATCAGGCCAGCGCCGTATCCGCTTGGCGCGTCCTTGCTGCAGAAGGTTTTCCTGTAGTCGTTGGCGTTTCTCCTCGATACGCTCTTGATACTGTTTCTCAAACCACTCTCCGCTCAGCACACCCCGATGACGCTGTTCATAGATGGTACGTTGATAGCGACATAGGGCGTCATTCATACTTATGAAGCTATCCTGGCGACGTGTAGCGAATATTAATGTATAGGGAATATCTTCAACGACGCCAGGACGAGCAAGGACGGGCAGGGTGATTTGCTGCGCTGGCAATATAAAATGACGCTGCATTGATGCCGCAAATAGGTCAATCACGTCGCTCACAGTCTTTTTGCGCTCGGTATTCTGCGTCGAAAACGTCTTCCAACGGTCTGTGCGTAGTACTGAGGTTAGGACGATGGCGTATGCGGGTGAGCGTAAAGCAGTAAGAAAGAGTGTTTCTATTTGTTTGTGCGAGAACAGGAAGCACAGTTCGGTTGGTGCAGTACGCTTATAGAGTGGCGTAAGGTCATCATTTGTAAACAACGTGTGTCCAAAGGGGTTGAGCAAAAGAATAGTTGGCGACTGCTCTATCTCTTGAAGTATATATGGGGCGGCCTCCAACCAGCTTGCGGAAACAATTCCACTTTCTTTCGGTAGACTTGGCTCTTTTGACTGCTTCTGCCGTGTATCTTTTCGTCTACTACTTCCGTGTGCTAGCAACAGGCCATAGAGCGCGATGGGCTTGCTTTCCTCAGCCAGTGTTTGGGCTAATGCGCGTATAGGCTGTAGCGTGGGATGAAGAGCAGAGGAGGATGGAGAGGACTTGCTCCGACTCTTAGCGGCGATGCCCAGTCCGTCTATAAGGTAGCAACGTCGAAAGATGCGTGTTGCCGCGAGGGAGCGGCAGTAGTCCGCGACATATTCGTGCAAAAGCCATTCGCGCAGGGATGCGAGGACAGCAGGTTCCGTGAGACGGCGCACACGTCCCGTTTTCTGTAGTGGTTGCTGATTCTCTTCGAGGTCGCTCCATAGCTGCATCATCTTGTGTACATTTTAGCATATTTTCTTTACAAAGTTGAGAATTGGGCAAAGAACCTATTGAAAACCACTTTGGTAACACTTAAAATAAAGGTCTACCAAGTTAGCTTACTAAAAGCAAAAAATTTAGGACGAAAAGATGACCAAGCGCAAAGCTGATGCTACTAATGTTCTTCGTGCAGACTTTTTAGGAGGTATTTTTTCGGATGCACTCACGGATAGTAATAATATTTCCTCAGATACTCCTGCAAACGTTTCTAAGAGTAAATTGCAAACTTCTATTCCTCAAGTAGCCTCATCCTCAATAGAGAGAGAGAAGTTATATCAGAAATTTAAATCAAAAATTTCGACTAACTCAATGTTAGATCGCTCTCTAGTAAGTAATCAAGCAAATAAGAAGCTACCTTTTTTTAGTTGGTTCAGATATAAAGAAGGTTTCTCAGAACCATTTGTTGACTATGTTATCACCCATATTTTGAAGCATTCTAAGCCAGGAATATTGCTTGATCCATTTTCGGGAGCAGGGTCAGCTCTGTTTGCTGCAAGTGTTAGGGGATGGCAAACAAAGGGAATTGAAGTTTTACCTGTCGGTGTATATGCCACTAATGCTCGTTTTATTGCTGAAAGGGTTGATGTAACCGAGTTTCGTACCACTGTAGCAGAGATTATATTCATTAACTTCGCTGACTACTACTGTGAGAACTACAAAATAAAGCATATTGCTATCACAAATGGTGCTTTTCCTGAGGCAGAAGAAAAGCAACTTGTTGGCTATATCTCTTACTGCCAGCAACATGTTATAGATGAAGATATCAGGAATTTGCTTCTTTATGCCGCAATTTGTATTCTTGAGGAAGTAAGTTATACAAGAAAGGATGGTCAATATTTACGTTGGGATGCACGTTCAGGACGTTCTCAGGGAGAAAAGCCTTTTAATAAAGGGAGGATTTACATATTCCGAGAAGCAATTGAGAATAAACTAAAGCAAATGGTTAGTGACCTTGGAGAACGACTTACTCAGCCATCTCTCTTTGAAGAAAAGTCAGCAATAAAAATATCCTATGTGCCACCTGAACTTTATGAAGGCTCTTGTCTTGATATTCTTCCCTTAATGAATAGCAATTCTATTGATGCTGTATTAACTTCACCGCCTTATGCAAACCGCTATGATTACACACGTACTTATGCTCTTGAGTTAGTTTATCTCGGCTGCAGCGATAATAAGGTTAAACAACTTCGCCAGAATATGCTCTCTTGTACAGTAGAGAACAAAGGCAAGCAAGATCAACTGCACAACTTCTACAAAGAGATAGGGCGAGAGGTAGATTTTTATAATATTGAAAGCTGCTTTTATAAACAAAAAGGTTTACAAGAAATACTCACCATCCTAGCTACCTATCAGACTCAAGGTATGCTTAACAATGCAGGTATTTCCTCGTTAGTACATAATTATTTTTATGAGATGTGCTTTGTTGTTTATGAACTCGCTCGTATCCTTAAGCCAGGTGGAAAAATTGTCATGGTGAATGACAACGTTCGTTATGCTGGCGAAGAAGTCCCTGTTGATCTCATTCTATCAGATATGGCGAAGTCGTTTGGATTGACTGTCGAGCGCATATGGACTCTTAGCAGAGGTAAGGGAAACAGTAGTCAGCAAATGGGCAGTCATGGGCGTACAGAGTTGCGTAAGTGTGTATATGTTTGGGAGAAAGATGCTGCTATGGCGAAAGTACAAGATCAGTTATTGATTGAAGCACACCAGATAAACTATCGTTTACGATCTACCTTCTTCTATCGTAAGATCAAGGAATACAACGTATTGGCGTTTCCAGCTATGATAGCTGATCTATTTCCAACACAAGAACTTTACAGTTGGGATGAACGTGCTAAATGGGGTATTGAAGAGGATGCTTTTACATACATAAGTCATCACGAGGAATTGAAACCTATACAGGTATTTTGTCATCCTCGATTACTTCGAGAATATCCAACGCTGTTAGCTTATTATAGACATATCGCTGCTCTATCTCAAAAATCTATAGGGTACCTTGTACAGATAGACGTAAAAAAATACGAGGTTGACCAAAACAATGCTATGGCTTTAACAACTCAAGAGGTATTCACATTGGCCCGCTTATTCAATGAGCATATCTCTCTTATCATTGATAGCTCTATTGAAAACTTCACTGGTAAAGAGTTAAATGCTCTACTACTGACATCCACAGGTTCACAGATTGATGGAGCTTGGCGTAATGCAATTGGAGAAGAAGCTGAGAAGGTCGTACAACAGCTTCTTGTGAAAGAAGCCGTAAAGCATGATTTATTGGCTGCATTTATACCTCGTGTCGGTACCGGAATAGAACGATACGACCACAAAAAATTTGAAGAACAGTTGCGCGATATTGGGAAGTATCGAGGTATTCAGTTAAACAATCAAACTTCTATGTTATTTTCAAGTGAGCCAGACATTACTCTTATGGGGAAAAATGGTCTTCCCTGGGGTGTCATAGAAGTTAAAGGGGGAACCGATCCCGCAGGAGCACTGGAACGCTATGGAGCGGCAAAAGAATCTTTTGAAAATACGCGGAAAGATGCTCCCGAAGCAAAGACAATTTTAATTGCAAGCTGTATTACAAACGAAGCAAAGGAACGCATTTCTAACGATAAGACAATAGATAGATTTTTCAACCTGACAGAGGTAATCAAAGAAAAGGAGCGATACAATGAATTTGTCAATCTTGTGTTTTCAGTACTAGATGAAACTCCCGGTAAACCTATTTAGTATATTTTTGTAAGTAGGATGAAAGAGAGAAAGACACGGTTGCTACATTTATTCAAAAAAGGTAAAAATATAACTTGTATAAAGCCTTTTATAGACTGGCTTTGTACAGGTTTCAGTTTATGAAAAGTGCCAAGGGACAGAATCGAACTGACGACACCAGCATTTTCAGTGCTGTGCTCTACCAACTGAGCTACCTTGGCTTGATGTGGAACTACTATATCATGTCGCACATTTGTCGTCAAGCCCCTTTTTTCTGTCTGTCTTATACAGATTGTGGTGCGAGTGGAAGTGTGAACCATACACATGTCCCTTGCCCCAGCGTACTCTCCGCGCCAATATTGCCTTGGTGCGCGGTGAGAATTGCCTTCACAATCGAAAGACCTAAACCACTACCACCTGTCGCACCTGTACGCGAACGGTCCGCACGATAGAAGCGTTCAAAGATGTGCGGCAAGTCTTTTGCGTCGATACCTACCCCTGTGTCTTGAACTGACACTTTCAGCATCTTCCCTTCCCCTTGAGCAGAAACGGTAATCATTCCTCCACAGGGCGTGTGCCGACGTGCATTATCGAGCAGGTTGAGCAGGACCTGTGTGATACGGTCGCTATCAGCTAACACCAGTGGCGTGTTTGGTGTGATCTCGTTGTGCACCTGGATGCCAGCCTCTTCACACTCTGGTGTCAGCACCGCAAGCGTTTCGTCCATCAACTCATACATATCCAGCGGTGCTAAATCAAGCTTGATTTGCCCTGACTCTAGCGACGACATCTGCTGCATATCCGCGACAAGGCGACGTAGACGTTGCACCTCGCGTCCAATTAGCTGGGCCGTTTCGTGTCGTGCCTCCGGTTTCGAGATTAAATCATCCGCCAATGCTTCGCTAAAGCCCTGTACTGCTGTAAGTGGCGTTGCGAGATCATGCGCGATATTGGCGATAAGTTCGCGTCGCATTCCATCTTGTCGTCGCAACTCATTGACATCCGACTCGATAGTATCCGCCATCGCATTAAAGGTAAGCGCGAGTTGCCCCAGCTCGTCCTGTGTTTTTGGAACCGCGACCCGCTCGGTATACTTCCCACGCTTCATTTGCTCTGCGGCAACGGTCAGTGCCTCAACTGGTCGGGTGAGCAATCGCGTAATCAACAGGCTGAAGAGAATAACGATTGCTGAAACAATGATGCCACTAATCAGAATGGCCTGATTGACTGGTTGTAAAAACGCGTTTGGATCAATCTCTGGTTGCGATAAAAACAAGGCACCAACAACGTTCCCGTCGTATTTGATTGGCTCACTGATATACAAAGATGAAAATGTACCATCGTCACTCGACACCTGGAGGTAGCCATGCGTTTCTCCTTGCGTAACCGCGTGCGAGAGTGCCGCTTTTACCGTTGGGTCATTACAATTTCCCTGCGAAAGTGAAGCTGGTTGAGTGCATAGAAGTTGGCGACCTGCCGTGTCTGCTACAACGATCAAATCAGGATCATGTGTGACTCTAGTAAGCGTATTTCCTTGATTGCCTTGTGTAAGAAGCGTACCTAAAGGGTCCGTGAATTGATTCGCACGAGCGCGTAATCCGTCGAGTTGAGTGCTTGTAAAGTAATTTTGTACCGTTAGCGCGATAGTGAACGTCATAACCAGAATTGCTGCTAACGTCACCAGGAGGTAGCTAAGAACAAGTTTTACACGTAGACTCAATTTTGAGGGACGGAAACGCTGCAACATCATAGTTTCCCCGCAGCAGTAGATGCAGGCACAAACTTGTAGCCCACGCCCCATACAGTCTGTATATAATGGGGCGCATCCTTGACCGCTTCCAATTTCTTGCGTAGCGTCCCGATGTGAACGTCAACAGTCCGTCCATCGCCAAGATAGGTATAGCCCCATACTTGATTCAGTAATGCCTCACGTGTGAAGACGCGATCAGGTGCGGAGGCTAGAGTAACAAGCAGATCGAATTCTTTTACCGTCAGCGTAATTTGTTGTCCCACGATGGTCACACGACGCGCCGGAATAGAGATGACGAGACTCTCAAAGCGAAGTTCCTCACCTTTTTTCTTGTCTATTTCTTCAGAGGCTTGCTCTTGTTCTTTTGTTCCATTGTTGAGGTTTGCACTTCTGCGCAGAATCGCCTTGACACGGCTCACCAACTCACGAGGACTAAACGGCTTCACCAGATAGTCATCAGCTCCTATCTCCAGACCAGCGATACGGTCCTCCTCACCCTGTCGTGCCGTCAGCATCAAAATGGGCGTGTTGGCCCAAGCGCGGATACGGCGGCATACCTCCATGCCATCAAGCGCAGGCAACATCAAATCCAGAATGACCAGATCAGGATGTTCACGAGCATGCAATTCTAAGCCAGCAATCCCATCGCTCGCACTCAGTACGATAAATCCTGCCTGCTCCAAATACAGTCGGATTACCTGTATAATATTCGCTTCGTCTTCAATCACCAGTATTTTCATACCCCAATTATAGCAGAAACGTATATAAAAATTCGCAGAGAATTGTAAAGTTTTTGTGATAGTGGGAACATGGCAGAAACGTGGGAGTGTGACAGAAATGGAGGCATGACAGAGGCAAGTCTCACAGGAGACATCTTTTTTACCCTTACGTTAACGCCTATGGGCTTGCCCTTGTCATGTTCTTGCCCCAGAAACCCCTTTCCGCCTACGTTCATTTGCAACGGAACCAAATTTTCTAAAGGAGATATTTTCATGACAGCTCTTCCACACGAACAGTGGAAACGTTACGCGCTCATCGCTCTTATTGTCCTGCTTGTGGTTAGTCTATTTGCTCTCGTACAACATCCACTTGGGAAGGCACACGCGACCTATACACATAGGGCAGCATCCGCTTCCTACAAAGTCCTGTTCGATGACGCTCATGCTGAGACAGCAGGTAATGCCGACTGGATTATCAGTTCCAGTCAGCCCGATCCACTCAAGGAAAACCCTAATCCACAGGTGGAGACCGATTGGACTGGTGGTATCAGCTCATGGGGTGTCGCGCTTCAAAAAACTGGTCGTTATAGCCTGATGACCAACACCAGCACCATCACTTATGGTGATAGCAGCAACGCACTCGACCTCAGTAACTTTAACGCGTTCGTTCTGCCCGAACCCAACACGCTTTTTACCGCGAGTGAGAAAACTGCTATTTTGACCTTTGTTCACAATGGTGGTGGCCTCTTCATGATAGCGGACCACAATGGCAGTGATCGCAACAACGATGGCTACGACTCGCTGCACATCTTCAATGATCTGATGAGCAATAGCGGCGTTGGTAGTGATCCCTTTGGAATTACGTTCGACGCTGTAGACATCGCGCACGACCATCCAGGCGTCGATACTTCTAAGCCCGATCCAATTCTGCAGGGACCATTTGGAACGGGTACAACAAGCTTGATTGATGCCGGTACAACCGAGACAATTTCTCCAACCGACAATCCCAATGTTGTGGGCGTCATTTATACCACAGGCTCTTCCAACACTGGCACTACAGGCGTTTTCATTGCACGTAGCACCTACGGCTCTGGTCGCGTCATCGCGACGGGTGATAGCTCTGCCATCGACGATGGAACCTGCGAAAGTGGAAATACATGTTACAATGGCTGGGGTGACTCAGGCGCGCAGAATGGCGTTTTGTATCCTAATGGAACAGAATGGCTTGCGAGTGGCAGCACAACAAGTAGTACACCAACGTCAACAGTCACTACCACCACGACAACGACTGTGGCAGCACCAACATCAACTGATATCCCAGTACCAACCGATACCCCTACTGCATCTTGTAATCTCTACGATTGGTGGCTTTGTCTCTAAAAACGAACGAAATAATACACCTGTAGGGACCGATTTATCACGTCCTCTTGGCTTTTTCAATTGCTAAGAGGACGTGATAAATCGGTCCCTACACATATACTTCTCTTGCCCTCTAATGTTATACTGCTCAGAAAGAGGAAGGGGAGAGTACATGCATATATATACAACTCAACAAGAATTTGATATGCGACTAAAAAAAGTCGTTGTTGCACTATGTACCTCCCTGCGCTTTCAGCACTGTGCCTTGTACATGCACGAGAATGAGGAAGAGTTCTGTGTTCGTACTACTGCTGGACTCACGCACATACAGGAAGAACACATTCGTCAGCATCCTCTCTCCACGGAGAACGTAACGCTATTAATGGCTGAGGCCGAACGCATCAACGACGTATATGCTCTTCCTCGCACATCAGCATTATGGCAAGCACCATCTGCCTCTCATTGTTTTCTCCTCACAGAAGAGATGAAGGATATTCTTCTTGTTCCACTTATGAGCGAGCAACAAACATTTGTTGGTTTGTTAGTACTCGGTCATTCATACGCAAAGAAGGCACTGACCGACGAAGCATTGCTATTTCTCGATGTTTTCGCAGAACAAGCTGCGATGGTGATTGAAGAGGAGCGACTTTACAAAGAGGCGCAGCAGAGCAACGAGGAACGAATGGCGCTGGTAGAGATTGGTCGTGCCCTATTCGCGCCAAGTGCGCTCCACGATGTGGAGGACGTATATTATACTATCTATGAGCAGACACGCAAGATTATGCCTGTCGATGCCCTGCTTATCTCACGCTATAATCATCAAAACGGCTCGATGACAATGGAGTATCTTATCGACGAAGGAATTGTGTATCCACCTATTCCATATGATGATATTCCCCTCTGGATTGATAAACTGCTTTCCAGAGAGAGGCAAGCGTACTATTTTGGAACTGCTGAAGACTATGCAGCCTTTGCAGAAGCAAATTATCGCTCAGTCTATGTGCAGGAGGAAGGTGATCTCTTTGGCAGCGAGCGTCCCTCGCAATCCCTGCTCTTCGTGCCTATCTTTTATGGTGATGAACTTATTGGTATCCTCTCGGCACAAAGTTATCAGTGCCACGCCTACACACAACGCCATCTCGCGCTCTTAGAAGAGATTGGCGTACAAGCCGGTATTGCGCTTACTAACGCGCAGCTGTACGCAAAATTGCGACAGGCTCTCAAGGAAGCGCAAAAGTCTGAGCAACTCACCAACCACTTTCTCATGACTGCTTCACATGAACTGCGTACGCCACTTACCTCTGTCCAGGGCTATCTCGAACTGCTGACGATACATGAAAAGAAGCTGAATTATGAGATGCGTCAACGCTTTGTAGGACTTGCCAGTCTTGCATGTGAAGAGCTTGTTTTGCTCCTGAGCAATGTCATGGACACGAGCTGTGTCGATCAAGACCGCGTCACGCTCCACACAGAAGTGGTACATGTGTCGCAAACGGTACATCGTATTACAGAAATTCTTGAGCCAACATTCACGATAGAAAATCGCACGCTGCTCGTAGACGTAGATGAACAATGGTATGTGCAAGCAGACGACCTACGACTACGGCAAATTTTGCTGAATGTCATTGGCAATGCACTCAAGTATGCACCTCGCTCAAAAATAGCCATTACAGCATCCAGCGTGGAACGAACAACACTTGGGCAACGCTTACTACTCGCTCAACTTCCACTACCAGCATCGGAGGTATCAAACTTCATCGTGCTCACGGTTCGTGATTGGGGAGCAGGTATCGAGCAAAAAGATATCGCACGTCTCTTCGCAAAGTTCGTACGTTTAGACCCAGCTATGAATAGTGTGCAGCGTGGTGCTGGTCTTGGCCTGTATCTTTGTCGCCAACTCGCTGAAGCAATGGGAGGACAAATCTGGGCTGAAAGCTCTGGTATCCCTGGCGAAGGCACAATTTTTCTGCTTGCACTTCCCCAAGCTTCAATATACAAAAGAGATGTGTGATGCATTGGCAAGACGTTTGTCAGTGCATCACATATCTCTTTTGTACATTCTCGTTATTTTTATTGACAATTGGCAACAAGGCAAGTACAATGGAAAGAGAAGAGATATACGTCGTCTTGTAAATAGGAGGCATCTTCATGGCTGTCGTCCATACAGATTTTTATCGTCATGAGAACCTCGTCCGAAAATCGATCCAAATCCCCTCGACGCAACATAAAGAGCTAAAGGCTCTTGCAGTTGAACTAGAATCATCGTTAGGAGATGTAGTGGAAACAATTATGGAAATCATGAGACAAGATAACTACCAGCAACTCAAATCAGCGATTGTTCAGAAGCGTGAACAAGCTCTTTCCTCTCTCAATTCAACTCTTGACGAAGCCTACGACTATCTCGGAACCATCCCTGATACCCTTGAAGAAGCCCAATTCTTTTTCCATGCCAGTGCCGAAGGTATGGTTGCATAGCGCATGAGTAGTGAGGCCAGGCAGACACAGCCCAGCCATAGACAACATGAAGGTCCACCAAGCCCACGTCGTGGTGAGATTTGGGACGTGAATTGGTCCCCAGGTCGCGGTGCTGAGCAACAAGGTACACGACCAGCCTTAATCATCCAAAACGATAGAGGGAACGCCTCTTCCGCGTACCCCTTAACTATTGTTGCCTCTATGAGTCGTACCGAGCGGGAACTTCCCTTGCACGTCCGTATCGCTCCCAATGAAGAAAACGGCCTGACCGACTCCACCGATGTAAAGTGTGAGCAAGTCATGACCGTTGAAAAAACACGTCTTCTCCGTCGCCGTGGTTCTATCACACTCGAAGAACTTACAAAGGTCGATCATGCTCT
>CAXUHF010000022.1:11043-21366 GCA_964250765.1 uncultured Ktedonobacteraceae bacterium
TGAGCGATTTGTGGCTCAAGTTGATTGTTGATCTGCTCATTGAGGCTGACAAAGATGTTGCCGAGGTTACGCATAAGGTCTGTGTTTACGTGAATTTGGCCCATAACTAAGTACTCCTTATAACAATGTCTCTGTTTTTATTAAAAACGTTCTACTACAATGTTGAATGGGCATGTGTTCAGACAAGAAATAATTGTGTCCATTATGTTCTGCACACCCCATCTATGTGTAGTATAGAGAGTACACAAATCGAGGCTGATTGATATATTAAGTCAGTTTGTCTATACCTTGTCATGATATACTATGGGGATAGTATTACAGTATATTGTAGACAAGAGAGCACAATCATGAGTTGTATTGGAACGGCGGGTCATGTCGATCATGGCAAATCAACGCTGGTCAAGGTGCTGACAGGCATTGACCCAGACCGTTTGGCGGAGGAAAAAGAGCGCGGCATGACGATTGACTTGGGCTTCGCATGGCTGACGCTTCCAAGTGGACGCGAGGTCAGCATTGTCGATGTGCCAGGGCATGAAAGCTTTATCAAGAATATGCTGGCGGGTGTTGGTGGTATTGATGCTGCTCTACTGGTCGTTGCAGCCGACGAAGGTGTGATGCCACAAACACGTGAACATCTTGCCATTCTTGACCTGCTACGTGTGCGGCGTGGTGTCGTTGCGCTCACAAAAGCTGACCTGGTGGATGAGGAATGGCTGGAATTGGTGCGCGAGGAAATTTTTGAACACCTCAAACATACAACACTTGCCGAGGCCGCCATTCTTCCGGTCTCAGCATATACAAAGCAAGGCATACCAGAACTATTGGTGGAACTTGACCGCGTGCTAGATGTAGAGCAGGAACGCCAGAATATCGCACGTCCACGCCTGCCAGTTGATCGCGTGTTTAGTATGACTGGTTTTGGTACTGTGGTCACGGGTACGCTTCTTGATGGCGGCTTTAAGGTCGGGCAAGAGGTTGAGATACTACCACAGGGACTTCATACGCGTATTCGCACACTGCAAACTCACAAACGACAGGTCGAGCAAGCCCAACCAGGAAGCCGTGTTGCTATGAACCTTACCAATATCCCACGCTCCGACTTGACCCGTGGAAATGTCGTTGTCCTACCAGGGCAGGTACATACAACACTGTTATTTGACGCTCGTATCGATCTGCTCGCCGATGCGCCACGACCTCTGACACACAATACACAAGTTGACCTTTATATAGAGTCACAAGAAGTACCCGCGAAGGTGCGCTTGCTGGATGTCGAAGAACTCCAACCAGGAAAGAGTGCATGGGTCCAATTGCGTCTGAACTCGCCCGCAGTGTTGGCGCGGCGTGACCGCTTTATTTTGCGTATCCCCTCACCAAGCTTGACCATTGGGGGAGGCGAAGTGGTGGATGTCGCACCGCGCTACCATAAACGTTTTCAGGAGCAGGTTGTGAGTGTGTTAGAGCGACTATCACAGGGCACACCAGAGGAACTTGTACTTGCAGCACTTGATCGGCGCAGTGTGCGCGCGATTTCTGGCACATCAAAAGCGTTTACAAAGGTAGCAGGAACAAAACAAGGACTCGTCGGTTACGAACTGATAGACGCTGCAAAGCAAAGTAATTTAGCCGTTGATGTGACGTTACAGATACTAGAGACGTTGTTATCAGAAGGAAGAGTGAAACAGGTTGGTACGCTCTGGTTTGCTCAACACATCTGGGAGTTATTGGTAGAAGAGGCGGTTCGGCTGGTACAGGAGCAGCACCAGCACTATCCGCTACGCAGTGGACTTTCAAAAGAAGAATGGCGATCACGCTTAAACCTTACGTCAAAAATGGCGAGTGATGTATTTGCCCAGCTTCAAGAGGAAGGCGTGTTGCAGGTAGTTGCTGATACAGGGCGAGTTGGAGGTGGACTTATACGTCTTCCTGGTTTTACGCCGCATTTTACTCCAACTCAACAGCAAAAGGTCGAACAGGTGTTACGGGTCTTTGCTGAAAACCCATATACACCGCCAGTGCGAAGCGAAGCGGATGCTTTGGCAAGTGTCGAGATCATAAACGCGTTGATAGAGCAGGGGCAACTCGTGAAGTTGGGTGATGGTGTACTCTTTCTTCAAGAAACCTATACACAAGCGTTAACACTGTTAGTAGACTATCTGGATGTACATGTGACCATGACGGTTGCAGAAGCACGGGACACGCTGAATGCGAGCCGTAAGTATATCTTGCCACTCCTGGAACACATGGATGCTTTACATATCACACGACGGGCAGGCGATGTGCGCACATTGGGCACTACGCCATTTCCTACGTCTTAATATATAGTAGGGACCGATTTATCACGTCCTTGTGGCTGTCAATCAACAACATAGACGCGATAATGCAGATGAACACCAAGAGGGTGTGCTAAAGCAGACCCGTACATGGTTACCATTGCTCCCTCGCGCTCATCTGTGACTCCTGTACGGGTCTGCTTTAGCACACCCTCTATTGCCAATTTGGGTAAAGGTGTTCCATTATGTTGCAATATAGAGTAAAATAGGAACTCAAAAGAGAACAAAACTACTTATGGGTGGGTCCCCTTGTCAGGAAGGACGTAAGCGACGACAGCATGCCATCGACCTACGCCTTGTGTTCGTAGCAGAATGACTCGTGCCCTAAAGTGTTGTTAGGGTACGAGCATCGGTACAGTGCGGAGAGCTATGCAAAACGAAGTTTTGGGTGAGCGATATCAATTACAAGACCCCATAGGGCGTGGGGGTATGGCAACGATTTATCGTGGGCGTGATATGCGGATGGAGCGGATCGTTGCTATTAAGGTGTTGCGCGAAGTCTATAGTACCGACCCAAAGTTTGTGACGCGCTTCCAACGTGAGGCAAAAGCAGCGTCAGCGTTGCAACATCCCAACATTGTGCAGGTTTACGATTATGGTCAGAGTGATGGCAGCTATTTTATTGTCATGGAACTGATCGAGGGAGCGGACCTGCGTCGCTATTTGCGCTCACGCGGCGTCCTTGCAATTGATCGTGCTATTATCATCGCTCATGATGTCGCGCTTGGCCTTGGAGCTGCCCATCGACGTGGCATTGTACACCGTGATGTAAAGCCGCAAAACGTGCTGGTCGGGCGCGATGGTTCAATTAAACTTACCGACTTTGGCATTGCGAGCGTCTATAAAGATATCAATGCTGAACGTCTCACGACAACTGGTATGACGCTCGGTACTGTTCAATACTATGCACCAGAGCAGGCACAAGGTGAGATCGTGAGTCCTGCCGCTGACGTGTACGCGCTTGGCATTGTGATGTACGAAATGCTGACGGGCCGTACACCGTTCGATGGTGATACACCTGTTGCCGTGGCTATGCAACATATCCAGGACGCACCAATTCCGCCGACACAGTATAATCCAAATATTCCGCAGGTTCTCGAAGACATTATTATGCGTTGCCTGGAAAAGGTGCCAGAGATGCGCTATCGCGACGGTAGTACATTAGCTCGTGCGCTCGAAGTACTGGGCGAAGAAGAGATGGGTGAACATCTGCCCTCGAAGCTCAGTTCCGGTGGTCTGAAAACTGCCACGAGTGCCTCGGCGTTTAACACTGTACCACAACGTCCCGCGAACGGCTCACGTATTCACAATAACGAGCCACAACCAATCGCGCTCAAGGGTGCGTCCTCGCCCAATAACGTCATGGCACCACATATACAAAACGGTCAGATAAGTCCATCACAAGAATATATTGCCAATGGAGCAACGATAGCTAATACGGCGGGTGATGTTCTAGGGGCACCACCTCTTTCCGATCAACAAACATATATAGCTAATAATAATGGGCATGGAAACTCTCCATCGGGTTTTCAGCAAGAGAGTTTTGTGCCACCTTTCAATCAACAAGCACCTGCACCATATTTTGTCCCACCCGATGCTGGTTCAACACGACCATTTCAGCGCGGCACCGTTCCGCGTTCAGGTGTGGTACAGCAAGAACAAAAAGAATCGCGTTTTGCTACCGTCATCACCGTTCTCATCCTTTTTGCAACGCTATTGCTGCTCGGTTTTAGCATTTTTCTCGCTGGGCAATTGCATTTTATACCGTGGTTCAATTCACCTGATACGAATACCGCGACTGCAACAACTGTTGTATCGGGTAGTGTTGTCGTACCGGATTTGACAGGCAAAAGTTTTAAAGATGCGGATGCAATTGCAAAGCAAGATGGTTTTGTGTTGAAAGTCGCTAATGGGTCTAAAGATGGTACTATAGTTGGCACTCAATACCCAGATGCGAATACTACTGCTGCAAAGGGTAGCATAATTAGTGTTAATATGAAGTCTTCTGCTACTGCTGTACCAATGGTGGCGCTTCCAGATGGTCTAGCAGGCTCAACGCTTACTGATGTTGAGAATAAACTGCATAATGCTGGTTTTAATAACTACCTACTGATAAATGCTGGTAATAATCCTAGTGGTGATACGGCATCTACTGTAAAGGGGACTGATCCTGCTGCTGGCACATCTACAACTACAGACAAGCAAATAAAGATATATGTCTACAACTGTAGCACAACTGTGTGTGCCATAGGTACACCCGTCGTGGTACCTACGACGGCTCCCACGGCGACACCAACTACGCCGCCAAAGCCAACACCAACCACGGCTCCTCCTACGGCGACACCTACAACTGTCCCAACGGTTGGCACAACCCCAACGGTTGGCACAACCCCAACGGTCGGGACGACTCCGACACCTGGAAAGACGCCAGGGCATTAACAACAACAACAAAAAAGAAACACACGTACAGGACCGATGTATTATCGGCCCTGTACGTGTGTTTCTTCCAAAAGTACTGTTTTTCGTTGGAGACCACAAAACGGAAGATGAGGTGTCGTTCATTCCAGTAGGGATATCTTATGAGTACTGTATAATCTCTAGGACAATCAGCCATCCATGATTGTCTATTCTATATAGGTCGGGCCGTGAAGCGACAAACCTGCCTGTGGAAGGTATAGATATGCAACGAAACCTTGTACGAAGTCTTTTAGTGCTTATGACTACCTTTGTGCTTATTGGAGCAAGCGTCATAGTTGTGCAGGGAGCGCAAGTTCATGCTAATGCAAGCACTGTTAGGCTGAATGCTCAAACAGTCCCACTACTGCAACACGCGCAATTGCTTCAACCGGAAGAGAGCAGCCAGACAGTACAACTAGCAATCGGGTTACAGTTGCGTAGTGATACTGATATCGACGGTTTTCTAAATGCCCTCTATGACCCGCAATCTCCAACCTATCATCACTATCTGACACCCGATCAATTTACACAAATGTTCGCGCCTACATCCGATTCGGTGCAACAAGTAACAACCTATCTGCAAAATCAGGGCTTCACTATTACCAATATCGCATCTAATAATCTTATGATTGACGCTACTGCATCGGTTGAACAGGTGCAGCAAAGCTTTCATGTACAAATGAACACCTATCGTCTAGGCCATAATACGTTCTTCGCAAATGATGTTCCACCAAGTGTACCAGCCTCAATGAGTTCGCTTATCTCCTCTATTAGCGGTTTAGATAATAGTACACAATACCATCCATTCTACCATGACGCATTACATGTCGCACAGGGAGGTCCTGTAGGTGGGCTTGGACCAAAAGACCTTGCCAGTGCATATGATGTGAGGCCACTACAAAATAGTGGTATTCTCGGTAACAATCAGACAATTGGTTTGTTTGAGTTAGACGGTTATAAGTCAAGCGATGTCAATGCGTACTTTCAAAATTATGGTATTACACCGCCAAATATCTCGAATGTGCTGGTCGATGGCTTTAATGGCAATGCTGGCTCTAGCGCGGTCGAGACCGAACTCGATATCGAAGCTGTAGGTGCGATTGCACCGCGAGCCAACCAAATTGTCTACGAGGGTCCAAATACGACTTCGGGCTTGAACGACATCTATAATAAGATTGTGACCGAGAACAAGGTACAAATTGCCTCGGTTAGCTGGGGTCTATGCGAGAATAGTTCAGGAAGTGCCGAACTGCAAACGCTAGATACTATCTTCAAGCAAGGAGCCGCACAAGGCATCTCATTTATCGCAGCCGCAGGTGATGCGGGCGCGTATGATTGCCAGGATACCAATCTCAACGTTGACTCACCTGCTGACGACCCCTACGTCACTGGCGTTGGTGCGACAAAGCTACAAACGAATAACGGCGGGTATGGCAGTGAGTTGGTCTGGTTCGACTCAACGCAGGTACAACATGGTCCGAAGGGGTCAGGTAGTGGTGGTGGTCTTAGCACACAATTTCGTATTCCATCCTGGCAAAGTGGTCCGGGAGTGCAAAATAAGTATAGCAATGGCTATCGGGAGGTTCCTGATGTCGTGGCGGCTGGTGATCCAAAGCCCGGCTATAGCGTGTACTGTACTGTGACAAATGCAGGTTGTCCTTCAACGGGCTGGTTTACAACTGGCGGTACAAGTGCGCCCACACCATTCTGGGCAAGCAGTCTTGCACTTGTCAATCAATATCTTCAAGCACATAATGTAGGCAGAATCGGACACACCAATCCTACGCTGTATCACCTTTTCAACACACCACAACAATATTCTCCCTACCATGATGTCACGGCAGGGAACAATCTGTTCTTTCCTGCTACTTCTGGCTACGATCTTGCCAGTGGCATTGGTTCACCTGACGTGTATAATATCGCTCGTGATCTTGCCGGACCAGCAGCTGGTGGTGGTGCTGTAACACCCACATCAACGCCAACATTCACGCCAAGTCCAACTGATACACCACTACCAACGCCTTCTCCAATCGATACACCTGTGCCAATATCTTCTCCCTCTGATACGCCTGTACTAACATCTTCCCCTAGTCAAGTGTCGTCACTCATTCAAAATGGCGATTTCGAGACAGGGACAGCAGACCCGTGGCAAGAGCAATCGTCACAGGGTAATGAAATTGTTGATCCTTCTAATCCTCATGCAGGACAATATAGCGCATACCTCTGTGGCTATAGTGGTTGTGATGATCGCATCTCGCAGACCTTTACCGTACCCACTAGCTATACTCAGATGACCCTCACCTATTGGTGGAATTCCGACACGAACAAGACAACCACGCAATGCATGGATACATTCGGTGCGAAAATGCAAGTCCCAAACGGTGGACAATCCTACACGCTACAACAAAGCTGTAACACCGACGCAACCAATGCGTGGGTGCAGAAGTCCTATGATGTAACGAGTATCCTGTCACCCTTCAAAGGTGAACAGGTTACGCTCCTCTTCTACGGTACAAACGCGCCAGGGCAAGATCAACCCTCAGACTTCTTCGTGGATGATGTCGTACTGACGGTAAATTAACACAATAATGTGTGGGTCTAACTATGTACGTGAACGAATGAATATGGGATTTAAGAGGGTGTGCTAAAGCAGACCCGTACAGGAGTAGCATCATTCCTGTACGGGTCTGCTTTAGCACACCCTCTTTATGATGCCACTACGTTGTTGTGTTAATTTACCGTTATCTGTTAAACGGCGTGTTATACTGTATGCAGGATGTACGCGATAGGAGCCTGAGACTCGTACACAAGACAGGACTATTGACATCAAAAAAAACAAGGAATAACGTGCTATGACGACGACAGTAGATGGAGCGATAACGCCACACAATACACAATTTGTGCTGCTCTGCTTTGAGGGACCCGATGTCTACTCAACGGCAGGGGGATTGGGCACACGCGTTACCGAACTCAGCGAAGCACTTGCAACACAGGGGTACACGACACACCTGATCTTTATTGGTGATCCCTTTAAACCTTCAACTGAAGTGCGCATGAATGGACATTTGACGCTGCATCGCTGGTCACAATGGATCAGCAAGTATTATCCCAATGGTGTATACGAGGGCGAAGAAGCCAAACTTTACGATTATAACGAAAGCGTTCCTTATTTTATATACAATGAAATCATGCTTCCTGCCGTAGCCGAGGGCAAGACGGTTGTTATCATGGGCGAGGACTGGCATACCGCCGAGGTGATGTGCCGTATTTCTGATTTGCTCCACTGGTACGGTGTGCGTCAAAAGGCACTCCTCCTCTGGAACTTGAACAGCTTGATGTCGCTTCATCGAGTCAACTGGGGTCGTCTCAACTTCGTAACGACGCTCTGCACCGTGAGCAAATATATGAAGCATAAGATGTGGGAGCTTGGTGTCAACCCTCTTGTTATTCCAAATGGTATTCCAACACGCCATCTTGCCTCAGTAGATTATGGTCATACGCAACGCCTGCGTACTATTGCGCAACGTGGGGATCCCAATCGTCTATTCCTCTTCAAAATTGGACGCTTCGACCCCGATAAACGCTGGTTAATGGCGATTGAGGCTGTGGCTCGTCTCAAGCATAGCGGTCATCCTGTCACGTTGTTTGTGCGTGGTGGCATTGAGCCGCATGGGGCCGAAGTCTTGCAACGTGCTTACCAGCTAGGATTAAGTATCGCGGATGTCGTGGCAAAGCGTCCCAACCTGCACGAATGCTTTGATGCTATAGAAAACGCTGGCGAGGCTGACATCTATAATCTGCGTTTCTTCTTGCCCGAAGAATTTGTGCGTACCACCTACGCAGCGGCAGACGCAACACTTGCCAACAGTGGACATGAGCCATTTGGCCTTGTAGCTCTCGAAGTCATGGCAGCACAAGGTCTCGCTGTTACAGGGAGTACTGGTGAGGACTACGCAATCTCGCTTGAGAACGCGCTTGTGACAGAGACCGAGGACCCGGACGAAATCGTGGGCTACCTTCTGTATCTGCAACGCCATCCAGAGGAACAGAAGCGTATTCGTCATGCGGGCCGCCAGACCGCGCATCAGTTCTTGTGGGATCATGTAATTGAAAATATGGTCAGCAAACTAGAGTTCCTGGCACGCAAACAAGGCATCGCTCTCTCTGCGCCTGTTGCTGAACAGGAGACTGTACAACCTCAAGAGATAACAAAGGTTCCTGTTCTGGAAGAGTCACGCAAAACGGTGTAAACGGCACATGTAGGGGCTATAATTCATTACGCCCTGGTTGGCATTAACTATTGGAGCGAGGGCGTAATGAATTATAGCCCCTACATGTATATCATATACTGGTAGAATGTCTCTTTTTTGCGAATTAACAACGTATAGAACATAATACATATGCATGTATAAGTCACAACATACCCAAATTTTGGTATGTATTCTGTACAATCTTCGTGTAGAATATATCCTAAAGGTGCGTTGTTATGCTATACTCTAGTGCAAAGTGAAACAACATAAGCTAGTTTGGTACTATTGTTGACACTGTGCATGGGGACAGAGTATCATGCATAATTGTACTGTGTTTTGTTTATCGTGAGTTGTGCAAGATAGGTGTGTTGAACGCACAAAAAGAAAGTGAGAGCCATGTCGCAGAGCGGTGATTATCAACAGGGGCGACGTAGGGTCACTGGTACTGGCCCAAACGCTCTTCCATTAACGAGGGCGGTTAGGGGCAACACTGGACCACAAACAAACATACAACCTGACGACGACGATGATGACATTCTCGACGAACCAGGACGCAAAAATACCAGTGTTGTGCGTTATGATACATCATCGCGTCTTCCTGGTCCTCCCAATCCTCCAACCACTCCCGTGTACCCGCGCCGTCGCACTGGCACACAAGACCTTCCGCAGCAACCTCGTCAAAGCGCACGTCACACAACGTCACAACAATTTGCACCATCAACTGGGGCATCTACTGGACGCCTCAAGAAACATAACACGAGTGTACACTGGCTATTGCCGCTCGGCGTAGGTATGGTAGCGATGCTCGTCCTCTGGGTATTTGGTTCTCTCTTAGTTGCATGGGGCCAGCAACGCTATGATGATGTCACCTACGGTAGACCCCGCACCTATCAAACGGATGCGGTTGTCGGTCATAATGATAGTGCCTTACACAAAAGCCACTTCATCGCCATTAATTACAACCGTCAGGCCATCGTCACTGAATGGCGGGGCGGCGATCCCGCGAAATCGATTGTCTACGTTGTACCCTACTATATTGTTGGTGACAACAGCGATCTCACTCCCGTTACTGTCGAATTGCGTGATGTGACTGGCGACCATAAGCCCGATCTAGTTATTCACATTCACCTGCATACACAGGACCAAACATTCGTGTTTGTCAATGATGGCACCAAGTTCCGACCACAACAGGCGAACGATAAGATTACATTGTGATGCAAAAAAAAAAAAGGGGGGGGAGCGAAAAAAAATTTTTTGAACCCACCCCGTTTTTTTTTTTTTTAGAA
>CAXUHF010000022.1:21376-45964 GCA_964250765.1 uncultured Ktedonobacteraceae bacterium
AAAAATTATTTTTTTGTACAAAAAAAAAAATGCGGGGGGGACAACAAATTTTTTTGGTCTGCCACGCCTTCTTTTTTGTTGCATTCCAAATGTCTATTTTTAACCGAAGATGCGTTGATACTGTTCGGAGACGATATCTTCAGGGAAGAAGCGCATGAAGTTGACCATCAGCAGCGCGAACGCTGTCCAATCAACGCCTGCATCAATCGGGACGCCAATCACGGTTCCTATAACAGGAAGTACAGTGCTGAGAAACGCTTCGTTCAGCAAGTCGGGAAAGAACAGGAGGACGATTAAGAACGCGATTGAACCGAGAAACGCAAGCTTACGAAAAACAGAGACGCGTCGATCTGTTAAGAGCGCGCCAAGCAATTTAAATGTTTTTATTATATGAAAGAAGAGTTCAAATCTTTTCGGTTGTACTTTTGCTTGTACTACTTGTTGTTGTACCATTTTGTTTCATACCTCCATATATACTACGTAATACAAGGAAGAATGGTTGTAGGGACCGATGTATCATGTCCTCTTGGCGACCGAGGTACTAAGAGGGTGTGCTAAAGCAGACCCGTACAGGAATCACTAATGGTCGCCGAGGCAGATGGAAATCCTGTACGGGTCTGCTTTAGCACACCCTAGCGACCATCGTTTGCTCACATAAAATGCGCTACAGATGTGATACATTGGTCCCTACGAAACCCTATCATAGAGCATATCTCTAATGGTATAGTAGTGATAACGGTTCCGCTCCTACAATACGCAAATATGTCCGATTGAAAAGAGAGGTGTTCTATGCTGCACACGTCACTCACGGCTGATATGTCTGCACCCCATGTTGTTGTCCCCGATTCGTTTAATGTCGCCACAGCTTTTCTTGATCGTCATATTACAGAGGGTCGGGGTGCAAAAACTGCTGTCTATTCCGAAGGCGTGACTTATACCTACGCACAAATCGCCGAACTCGCCAATCGTGTTGGCAATGGATTGCTCGATCTTGGTGTCGATTTAGAACAGCGCGTAGCTCTGCTCTTACTTGACTCACCACAATTTGCTGCTGCCTTCTTTGGCACCATCAAAATTGGTTCGGTAGTTGTGCCAATGAATACAGTCTTGCGGCCTGACGATTATGTCTATTTGTTGAACGATAGCCGTGCGCGTGCCCTCTTTATTCACGCGTCGATCTGGCAAACAATTGCACATCTGCGTCCACAACTCAAATATCTGCGTCACGTCATCGTTGTTGGACTTCATGAGCCAGAAACCGCAACGCTGCATGACTTCGAGAAATTTGTGGGTAACGCATCCTCTAACCTGCACGCGGCAGAGACGCACAAGGATGATAGCGCGTTGTGGCTCTATAGCTCAGGGAGCACAGGCTTTCCTAAAGGCTGTGTGCATTTGCAACACGACATGCTCTACTGCACAGAATATTATGCGAAGTCAGTACTTGGCATCACTGAAAATGACATTACCTTCTCTGCTGCAAAGCTTTATTTCGCCTATGGACTTGGTAATGGCCTGTATTTCCCCTTTGGTGTTGGGGCAAGTACTGTACTGTATCCAGGGCGACCATTAGCGGAGGACATGTTTAAGGTGGTCGAGCAGTATCGTCCAACCATTTTCTTTGGTGTGCCAACGCTCTATGGAAGTATGCTCGCTCTGCCCGATGCCGGAAAGCGTTTCGATTTTTCCTCGGTACGTATATGTGTCTCTGCTGGTGAGGCTCTACCCGCCGATATTCTACGTCGCTGGGAGCAGACCTTTGGAGTGCAAATTCTGGATGGTATTGGCTCAACCGAGATACTGCACATCTTTATTAGTAATCGTGCGGGAGAGATACGTCCTGGTAGTACAGGTAAACTTGTCCCCGGCTATGCAGCTATGATTACCGATGAGGCAGGGGTTGCAGTACCTCAGGGCGATATTGGCAACCTGCTTATCGCGGGCGATAGCACCACCTCACAGTATTGGAATAAGCACGAGAAGACAAAGAATACGCTCAATGGTCAATGGATCGCCACAGGCGATAAATATTATCAGGATGCCGAGGGCTATTTCTGGTATTGTGGGCGTTCAGACGATATGCTCAAGGTTGGTGGTCAATGGGTTTCTCCTGTTGAAGTTGAAAACACTTTGATTGCACATCCCGCCGTCCTGGAAGCGGCAGTCGTTGGTGCCATCGACGACGAGAAACTGGTCAAGCCGAAAGCGTACGTTGTGCTAAGAGAAGGATACGCGCCATCGGAAGCATTGTCGAATGAGCTGAAGAGTTTCGTCAAGGAAAAACTTGCGTTGTTCAAATATCCACGTACCATCAAGTTTCTCCCTGAACTGCCCAAAACCGCCACTGGGAAAATTCAGCGTTTCCTCTTACGTGATACAGGTACAACGGAACCGCTCGGTGAATAACAATTGTAATAAAATAATGGAATGTAACTAAACAAACGGGATACATCAATTGTAGGGGTCTAATTCTATTACACCCTCTTGACAATTGAGACTGTTCGAGGACGTATGCAACGTTCACCAATATCTCTAACAATGGTATATCGCCAACAGGGTGTAATAGAATTAGACCCCTACAATTGATGTATCCATATAATATCCGTTACATTAGGTAATTAAAAAATCGACAACGTTGACTGGGAGCTATAAGACATGACGATTGAGAATGAGGAATCTGAACATCTACCGTTGGTGGTAGCCGTTGATTTGGGCGGTACGCAGATTCGTACCGCTGTATTACGTGGTGCGAAACTGCTGTCACGCGTGGGTTTGCTTACGGGAGAACATCCCACGCCGGAGCGTATTCTTCCACGAACCTTTCAGGCAATTCAGCAAGCATTGACAAAGGCGGGGGTTTCGCTTGAGCAGATCGCGGGTATTGGTATTGGTGCTCCTGGCCCACTCAATAGTCATACTGGTGTTGTATATGATCCACCGAACCTTCCTGGTTGGAAGAATGTGCCTGTGCGCGAATTATTTAACCAACAATTTCATGTGCCCATTTTTGTAGAGAACGATGCCAATGCAGCTGCATTAGGTGAATACATGTTCGGCGCGGGTCGGAGTAGTCGCGATATGGTGTATATGACAATTAGTACAGGTATTGGTGGTGGTGTGATTATGGATGGCAAAATATTGGAAGGTACGAATGGTACAGCTGCGGAGTTAGGGCATATGACCATTGATTGGCACGGTGAACGCTGCAACTGTGGCAATATTGGTTGTCTCGAACGTATCGCGTCTGGTACTGGCATCGCGCGCCACGCTAATGATGCCATCGCTCAAGGACGAGGGGCTGACCTGCTGGCCTTCGCGCTTGTTCATCAACCAAACGATCAGGAAAACGCGAAGGCCAGTACACCTGAAGGTGTCGCTGCTCACTCGCCCATACATGTCACTGCTCGTACCGTCGCACTCGCTGCGGAAGCTGGTATTCCGCTTGCGAGCAGGATTATCGCTACTGCGGCAGAGGCACTCGGAGTTGGCCTTGTCAATATCATTCACATCTTCAATCCAGAAAAGATTATCCTGGGTGGTGGTGTCACACAAATGGGCACGCTTCTATTAGACCCTGCTCTACGTATCGTCGAGAACCGTACAATGATCGTCCCACGCAAAGCGGCGCGCATCGTCCTGGCAGAACTCGGTCAAGATGTGGGACTCATCGGTGCAGGGGCACTCATCTATTATAATGGAAATGTTTCGGGTGTTTTGTAGGGATTGATTATGTGGTTTGAAAAATTCATGTAGGTGTGGAATGCTCGTAGGGGTCTAATTCTATTACACCCTGTTGGCGACACACAATGTTCGAGGTTACGCACCAACGTTTCAACATTCCTTCCAACACGGTTCATTGCCAAGAGGGTGTAATAGAATTAGACCCCTACAATTGACGTATCCTCATTCATTTGTTTATTTAGAAGAGAGAACAGAGCGTATGGCGGCAAACAAAGAGCGGTTAGATGTGGCATTGGTACGGCGTGGACTGGCTCCGAGCCGTGAGCGAGCACGAGCGTTGATTATGGCGGGTCAGGTATATGTGGGTGAGCGTATGGTGGATAAGCCAGGGACGTTGCTCGCGCTGGATGCCAATTGCCGCATCGCTGATATTTCGCCTGAACTCAAGTTTGTCAGTCGTGGTGGTCTCAAACTTGAAAAAGCATTGGACACCTTTTCTCTTGACCCAACGGGACGTGTGGCGATTGATGTGGGTGCCTCGACAGGTGGTTTTACACAGTGTCTCCTAGAGCGTGGTGCTACAAGAGTCTACGCGGTTGACGTTGGACACGGGCAGCTTGCATGGACTCTGCGAAATGATCCCCGTGTGGTTGTGATGGAGCACACCAATATTCGTCACCTAACGACTTTACCAGAACTCATGCAGTGCGCGGTAATTGATGTCTCATTTATCTCGCTTCGGCTCGTCTTGCCCGCGCTTGCTCCCTTACTTGTTCACGCACCTGATACCTGGATTGTCGCACTCGTCAAACCACAGTTTGAAGCAGGTAAGGTCGAGGTGAACCGAGGAAGTGGTGTTATCAGCGATCCCGTGATTCATGAGCGCGTGTTGCGTGAGTTACGCGAATGGATTCCACTTCATACACCCTTTGAGGTGAAAGGCACGACTGACTCACCTATTACTGGACGCGATGGCAACCATGAATTCTTGTTTCTCCTCACAATGAAATAGCTGTAGGGAAATTGCAAAGGCTTTCCTGCTACTTCCTGTCACTGAAACCTGTTTTACCGCAACCACGTACTACAAAAGTACACGCGTCCTATGCCAATTCCGCTAGTGCTTATGAGGGAAACTATGGCTACCAATGAAGAACTACCTGTAAAAACTATTCTGATTGTCGAGGACGATCCTTCTATCGGGGAAATGTTTCTGCAAACTCTTGTAGAGGAGAGTATATACAATCCTGTTCTTGTGACGAGTGGCGCACAAGCCCTGGAGGTCATCGAAGGCATAACACCCGACTTGCTCCTTCTGGATTATCACTTGCCTAATATGAACGGCCTCGAACTCTACGACACACTACATGCAATGCCTCGGTTCTCTTCTATTCCAGCCATTCTCATTACAGCTGGTGTCCTTGAACACAATATTGGAGACCGTCACATTGTGGGCATGAGCAAGCCTGTAGACCTAAACAAATTGCTGGATATCATATCGGAACTTTTAGATTAGAAAATTGATGCATGGTGTGTATGTGGCCCAAACTTGGGCCACATACACACCATGTATCAATGAATATTTTTATCCAATAACGTGGAATTGGCGTAAGAGGATGAAGGCAACAATGAGTAGCACGACGATCACCACGACAGCGATAATGAAATAGGTATTTCGGCTACCGAGTGTGAGCTTGCCACCACCAGGCATAGATTTGCGCAACTCGGCGCGTCTCTCCTCAAGTCTCTCTTTACGACGGTCAAGCTGCTTTTTGCGACGGTCTTGCAGCGTTTTCCCACGGTCCTCTTCGCTTGCAGGACCTGTACCCAGTTGCTCCATTCGTCGGCGCATGGTACGATTGGAACTTTCAGCCTGTTGCTGGTTCTGGTTATTAGTGGATGTAATCTGCTTTGGCTGTGTCGATTTTGCGCCAGGCACTGCCGTCCCGCCAACACGAGGCTTATTGCTTTTGCCCTTTCCACGTCGTTTGTCTGTTGACGAGGATGGTTTATTTGTAGGTGCGGGTGCCGGGACAGTACGAGGTTGTGCAGGAACGGTACGAGCTTGAAGCTTTCCTGTACCATTGACACCTGGCGTTTCCACATCCGGTTTTTCGTTCGCCATATTCTTCTCCATATATATAGTTACGTAGTACTTATTGTGCGTCTAAAAGTTCTTTTGCAATCCGAGCGGCTTCCGCTTTGTCGTCGGGTGAGAGCGCGCCATCGATGACAAGGCTCAGGAGACGTTCTTTGATGGGGCGTAGCCAAGGACCAGGACCGAGATGGAACATTTCCATCAATTCGTTGCCATCAAGTGGACTTTTGAGTGGCACACGCTTGGCTTCTTCTCGTAGGTGTTGCGCACGTTCCGCGAGTTCTGACACACGAGCTTCGGCACGGTTTACCTTGTCAGTACGATAGCTGGTGATGTCAGCACGCGAGAGTTCAAGCAAGTCCGTGAAGTTATCGCCACTTTCAAGCATCAAGCGACGAACCGCTCCGTCAGTCCATTCAGAACTGTAGGCATTGGCTCGCATATGCAGGCGTACAAGCAGTGATACATTGTCAATGAAGTTGTGATCGAAGTGGAGCCGTTTGAGAATATCGCGTGCCATGTATGCCCCGATGTCTTCATGACCAAAAAAGTGTATTTCGTTGTCCTTGACGGTTCGTGTACGTGGCTTTGCTATATCGTGTAGCAGACCACTCCAACGCGAGGTTAAACGAGGAGCGGAACGTTCAACAACACGTAGTACATGTGCATAGACATCTTTTGTATGAAGAGCACGAGTGGGCGTGGGTTGCTGGCTCACTCCACGCAACTCTAACACCTCTGGCACAATCCATTCCATCAGGCCTAGTTCAACAAGCAGGTTCAAGCCCTTATCAGGGTGGTCGGAGAGCAGGAGCTTATTCATTTCGTCGCGGATACGTTCGCGGCTGATCTTTTGTAGTTTCGCGGCTTGTCGCGCAATCGAGGATTGTGTCTCCGGCTCGATTGAGAAATCGAGTTGCGCGGCGAAACGGACCGCGCGTAACAGGCGCAGTGGGTCCTCATCGAAGCGTTTATCCGCCTCTTCACCCACAGCGCGTAAAATGTGTGCGTCGAGGTCGCGGCGTCCACCGAAGAGGTCGATAATATGTCCATTGAGCGGATCGCGTGCCATCGCGTTAATCGTAAAGTCGCGGCGTTGCAGGTCTTCTTCCAGGCTATCGCCAAAACACACTTCTGGCTTGCGCGACTCCGGGTTGTAGCGTTCGCTACGAAAGGTAGTGATCTCGACGATGTTTGTGTCGTAGTGGAGGCGCACCGTGCCAAAGCGTTCGCCTACCAGGATGACCGCGCTGGGACGTGTTGGTGCAACCAGACGTTTTATCTCGTCGGGACGTGCATCTGTTGCAAGGTCGGCGTCTGCGGATTGTCCACGATGGAGTAACACATCTCGTACCGTACCACCCACCATATAGAGTTGTTTTTGCTGCGCACGAAACGCCTGTGCCAGCGTGATGATAATGTCTAGCATAATAGAATATATGTATCCGCTTCGTTAGTGTTTGTGTTGGAATGCATATGCCTGCCTGTCGCGAAGAGCCGCGCCCTCTGCATAAAATGCATTTCAGCCCCAGGTAGTGCTGTTTGACGATGAAACTATTGTATCATGTTCGCCTAGTCTTGTGAATGAGGGTATTTTTCCGCGTTTCATATCGTGTTGACAGCAGGCAAGAAATGTAGTAGAATACAACCAATGACGCGGGATAGAGCAGTGGTTAGCTCGTCGGGCTCATAACCCGGAGGTCGCAGGTTCGAATCCTGTTCCCGCTACTTTTTTTAATTCGTAGGGGCTTCATTCATCACACACATGGTGATAAATGAAGCCCCTATTATTATTTTTCTCCATTAGAAATTTCCCTCTCCACCAAAAAGTCCTAACATTCATGCTAAATACCCTTGACTGATGCGTTATATCTGGTATACTTGCTAATAAGAAAATATGTTCTAAAACTTTGAAAAACACCATATGTCACACCTGGAATGGAGGATATCGCAATGGAAGCCATACAGACAAAGAGGCAATCGCGACCGATAGAGAGCGATGTCGAAGATGATGACGCTCTGTATGATACTCGTATGCCTTCGAGTGCGCGGCGCTATAAATCAACTCCGTCCACTCCTGAGCCAGACGCGCAACCCAAACTTATCACGCGTGCAACGCGCGTCACTCCTGCAGTACAGGCTGCCAAACCCAAATCTGCGCCCCTACCAAAGCAGGATGTGCAGGGCATGCGCGATGCCGAGAACAATGTCGAGGTACAGCAGGACCCGATTACGCAAGGAAATCCAGTTCAGCGTCGTCGTGCAAGTCTCGGACCACAAACTCCGCCACCCGTCGTCGCTCCTAGCGTGAAACCTGTTCCTGTTTCGGATGATGTAACACCAATTACTGGTGGGCTACCTGTGCAAAGAAAATTTCCATTGGTGCCCGTCTTGATTGCTTCCGTTGCCACGATTTTACTCGTGATGGTACTCAGCGCACTCGGCTCATGGTGGCACGTCTATCAGGATGACCTGCACTATGGACGCCCACGTACCTCACAAATGGACATGGTAGTAGGTCATGGTGATAGCGTAGCTCATCCATCACACTTTATCTTTTTGAACCTGAATCGACATGTTGAAATTATTGAAATCGCTGCCGGCGATGCTGCACATACACATATTTATACTGGCCCCATTCTCTACGGAGATGGACAAGACCTGACACCCGTAACTGGCGAGTTCAAGGACATCCACAATAATGGGAAGCCAGAACTGATTGTGCATATCGGAGACCAGCAGATCGTCTACACTAACGACGGAACATCATTCCATCAACAATAATATATTGTTCTCTATCCTCCATGTGTGACAAAGCCACATCAGAGTCGCTTAGAAGTGAGCGACTCTGATGTGGCTTTCTAATGGTAGGGTTTGCGATGAACGTACTAGAGCATTGCGTAGCAAGACACCCTGACGTATAATTGAGCATCGCTAGCTATAAGTGCTGCGAGGGGATGGAGAGAAAATGGAGTATACAGCTTCTTATTATGAAGAACATATAGATGTTGACAATGTAACAGAGAATAACCAACAACTACAACTATTCGCGCTACGTCCTCCTAAACAACTCCTAAAATGGATTGGAAATAAACAAAGATACGCAAGCCAAATAGCAGATCTTATTCCTGAGTACAATACATATATCGAGCCTTTTCTTGGAAGTGGAGCAGTGTTAGGCACTGTAGCTCCAGTGTCAGGTATCGCTGGTGACGTGCTTGAACCATTGGTAGGCATATGGCAACAACTGCAAACGAACTCGCAAGCACTTCTAAGTCATTATACAGATATTTGGCAGCATTATATAGAAGATCGCCCAACCATATATAAGCAAGTATTAGCGGCCTATAATACGTCCCCTAATCCCTATGACCTTCTCTTTCTTTGCAGAGCATGTTATGGAGGAGTTGTACGCTTCACAAAAGATGGACGAATGAGTACTCCTGTAGGTGCTCACACTGCTATTTCTCCAACATCCTTGAAGGAAAGAATAGATGCATGGCGAGAACGTGTTCGCACCACCACATTTATTCATGCAGATTTTGAGCGGACGATGGCTTACGCTACAAGAGGTGACGTTGTGTATTGTGATCCACCATATGAGTATACTCAAAAAATTCTTTATGGAGCGCAAGATTTTAGTTTGAAACGGTTGTGGCAAGCGGTAGAAGAGTGCAAGAGGCGTGACGCAAAGGTGATGCTTTCTCTCGATGGTAAAAAAAAGTCTGGGACTGTTGCTTTAAAGTTTGATATTCCCGAAGGGCTATTTCAGCGAGAAATATCTATTGATTGTGGTGGTTCAATGTTGCGACGTTTCCAGAAACGCGGTGGAACAATGGAGAATGAAGGTGTTCATGATAGGCTACTTCTTACGTGGTAGCTTAATTATTCCACAAAGTTTTCGGTTTAGGAGGTTTCTCACGCAGAACTTTAGGTGAGGTAGGATGAATATCTGGTCTGGCATAACCGCCTGTCAGCCAACTTTGCACAATTTCAGGCCAACGAACAAGAACTTCTCTCCCAAATAAAATTTCGTCCACCAAACCCATGTGTACCATATCAACCATACGACATAGATATGATTTGCCTTGATCCCACCAAGTATGATAATCATCGACTATGAGGTAATGTTTAATATCTATTCCTTCATGCTCTCGTAACTCTGCGAACTCTTCCCCATCCAGCATTGTCTCATATACACCATCAGCTATGCGGCTACCAAACGTAGTTGACCCATAGTACTCTTTAATCTCCCATACTGCTAGAGGATTTACAATACTGGGATACGCACCATCCATACGCCGAGAAACCGTGCGCAGTGGTTTAACGGCATCGGTAACAACAACAAGTCCTTGTGGATTGTGATTGAAGTTAGGGCTAGAAAGAGTGTACTCGGTTAGGAGATTTATAATACCCGTGAGGTACGCTGGATGACGCTTATCATCACTTTGCTTATTATAAGACATTGGGATTGTTCCCTGAAAGGTGGTTCGCAATTGTTCAAATTCTGCGTGTGCTTGTTCTCTATTCATCAGGTTGGGCATAACTGCTTGTTCTAATATGTCTGCTCGATAGTTAATGTATGCAATAACTAGAGCACCGTATGCTATATCATCTGTGATGGATACGTCCAGATGATCGGTCTTTAGGCCATACTGAGTGAGAAAAAGTTTGAGGTCAGGAAGTGTATATCGCTTGATCTTACCCTTTGCTGAATAGCCTAATCCCTCAGATAATAATTTTACGTGTGCCCAAAAGTGACGAGGCTGTGCTTGAAATGTCTTTACAGGTTTCATTGATTGTTCACTCGCTCCATCAAATCAGACATACTCAACATAAGTGCCTTTGCAAGTTTTTCTATATTTTCCAGTGAAACGTTACGTCTGCCTCGTTCAAGATCACTGATGTAAGTACGATGCAAACCTGCTCGTTCTGCAAAATCCTCTTGTGAGATGTGTAACTCGGTGCGCCGTTTCCGAACAGCATTTCCGAAACGCACTCGTATATCTTGTAGAGGTTGCTCACTCATAAGATGCAGTGTAAATTTTTGTCGCCAATACGTCTACAGACGATGAGTAACATATCTATCTGACCGTGATAGAAAGCTCTCTTCGGAGGAATTTGAAAATTTCATAAAAAAAGGTATTGACGAATTGACGCGTGTGTACTATACTGTTGGTGTTCGTAAGAGCAATATTCCTCGATAGCTCAACGGTAGAGCACTCGGCTGTTAACCGAGGTGTTACTGGTTCGAATCCAGTTCGAGGAGCCTCTCTACAAAGGCCACCCACATCCTGTCGGTGGCCTTTTGTTCTATATATGGAGAACAGCTATGCCACGCATCACCATCCGACCTCTACGGCTCACCGATGCCAACGATATTCATGAATTGATGCATATGCCCAATGTTCTCTGGGGCACCACGCGTCTCCCATCCACAACAGCCGAAGAGTGGCGCTTGAGCAGTGAGCAATGGATACACGACGAACAGATGCATGTCTTTGTGGCGGATATTCAAGACAAGGTTGTTGGTATGGTGCGTGTGCGTGTTGGTCAGGGACGTACAAAGCATATCGGGGACCTTTCAATGGCAGTGCATGACAAACATCAGGGGCAGGGCATCGGCAAAATGCTCATGCTCACCGCCATTGATCTTGCCGATAACTGGCTTAACCTCGTCCGACTTGCATTAGAAGTCTATGTTGACAATGAACGCGCCCTGCACCTGTACAAAAATTTCGATTTTGAAATTGAGGGACGCATACGGGCGAGTAGTTACCGCAATGGGAAGTATATCGACAGTTATCTTATGGGTCGTCTCCGTCCACAAGAGCAAATTAGCTATGCTGAAAGCGTAATGCAACTGCCTGCAACATCCTCATCTTCTACTGCGACAGTGAAAGATACGTCGGAGACGAACGAATGACGCACGAGTATCCCGTTCTGTTCAAAAGCCTTGTGCAAGCGTTATCCTCTCCCATTCTGATTATTGACGACACCTCAACTATTCTTGACGCGAACGAGGCTGCTCTACGTGTTTCTGACATACAGGGAACGCTTATAGGACAAACAATAGAGCAGGCATTCAAAGACATTGGTATTACAACGCTTGTACAGACGAGTATACAAACAGGGAATGCAAAAAGAGGAGGCTATAATAGAGGAGGCTCGACAACAACATGGAATATTTCTGTAACACCACTGCACTCCTCGATAGAGGAAGACGCTGCTTACCATTTTTTCCTGCTCACAATCGAGGATGTCACGGCGTTGCAACGTCTGGAACAGGTGCAACGCGACTTTATCGCCAACATCTCACATGAATTGCGTACACCTCTAACCTCTATACGGCTGATCGCGGAAACGCTGGAGGATATTGTTGATACCGACCCGGATAAAGCGCAGGAGTTTGTGGAGAAGATTGAGGTTGAAGCGCAATACCTCAACGATATGGTATCAGAACTGCTTGATCTGTCACGTATCGAGTCGGGACAGGCCCCAATGATAATTGAGCCAATAGAGGCGGAGCGTTTGGTGCGGGAGGTGATGGCGCGCATGTTACCTCTTGCGCAGCGTCATCGTGTCACGCTAGGTACCAATATTGAACAGGGCAAGACCTTCGTGGCGGCAGATAGTAAGCAAATTACTCGTGTCCTGGTCAACCTTGTGCATAATGCTATCAAATTTACTCCTTCCGGCGGTATTATCACAATGGGAACAATGCTCCTTGCGGAACAAGGCATGCAGCGTTTCTTTGTACGTGACACAGGCGTCGGGATTCGTAGTGAAGAGTTGCCGCGCGTGTTTGAACGGTTTTACAAGACGGACCGCGCCCGCTCGAAAGCAGATTACTTTGGACCGGGTGGTGGTGGAACAGGTCTGGGTCTTGCCATTGCTCGTCATGTGGTAGAGGTACATGGTGGACGCATCACCGCCGAGAGCGTCCTAGGTCAGGGCAGTACATTTATGTTCACGTTGCCTGTTGTGGAATAACATAGCGATACACAGTGACATCTTTTTTGTGGTAGTATTACATCTTGTAACGAATGATTCACCCAGAAGGATGTCACGATGGAGCAAGAGCTAGAAGACCGTTTACGACGCATAAGTAAAGATTCTCTCCTTCTACTCATACAGGAGCTTACACAACGCTATCCACTCTTGCATACAGAGATTGTTATGCTCTTGGACAAAGGCGTGTCCCAGCAGGTTGCGCCACTTTACCGTGAGGAGAGAGTAGAGAGCGAAACCGAACTTGACGATGAGAACATAGATGAGGATTGGGATTTTGGAGGTGACGAGTTAGCCACGCTCCATCCTGTTTCTCCTCCTGGCTTATTAGCTCTTAATCGTGAAGCATGTCAGCAACGCATTGCTAGCTATCTTCTCCGTTTGCAGCAAGGGGAGCCATTACAGACGATTGCGGGCGATCTGGACGCGCTTTTAGATGAGGCGGAGATACGCGCAGAGCATCATGATTATCGTGGTGCAATGGATGTCTATGCGCTTGTCCTTGATGAACGTCTGACCGAACGGGACGAAAGGCTAGTGCATATGTTCGATAAGGCTATAGACGATATTATGCCCATCCTGGAGACATTACTGAGCGAGGCAAGTAGCAATATTGTATTTGAAACGTCCGCACTTACGCCCTTGCTCACTCCTGAGATGCGCAAGGAATGGTTGGTACGTCTCTTTACGCTGTGGTTGAGGCGTTTAAATGCACATTATGTCGAAGAGAATGTGCCGGAGATTATGCTCAATGTGGCGTGGAGCGAGGATGTTGCTCTTTTACGTTCCTTGATACAGGACGAGCTACAAAAGCAGCCGATGAGTGAACACTCTAATATCGTGAATTTTACACAACAGTATCGTGCTAGAACGCTTGATAAATTTCTTAAAGAGTTGCCTCGCACGTAATATCTCTATTTTTGATGCTAAAAATGTTGCAATATGCCATGATAATATGGTAACATCATCGGCATGCAACTCAGCTATGAAAAGCTAGGGCGTCCCCGAACCGTATTCGGGGAATGATGAAGGTAGTGAGTGCCCTGGCCCCATAATTGCTAACTATGAGTACACTCTTGTGTTATATTGCATCTATTCGGTACAATTAGTGAGGCAGTGTTAATGGACAAGACAAGAAGGAAATTGTGGAATGAACAAATTCATTATGGTGATCGATGACTCGCCAACCGTGCGTAAAATTATTGAGACATGTCTGAGACGAGAAGACTTCGATGTCCTTGGTTTTGCGGATGGGGTTGATGCCATGCGTTGGATAACAAACGATCCTGCGAGACGCGTTCCCGATCTTGTCTTACTTGATATCAACCTGCCAAAGATAGACGGTTATGAGGTTGCCCGTCGCTTCAAAGCAAAAGCTATATTTAACAACACTATTATCATTATGCTGTCACGACGCGATAGCGTGATTGACCGCCTCAAGGGGCGTCTCGCAGGTGCGAAAGACTACATCACAAAGCCCTTCAAGACACAGGAAATCGTCTCTATTGTGCAAGAACAACTGAACGTTCCCGCGACGACGAATTAGCGCGCTGAATGACGAATGAAGGGTACATAATGAAAGAGGATTCTACACTCTTCTCCGTGTCTCCTGACGCTTACGCCGAGTATCTGGAACGGTTAACCAACACAGAGTTCTGGAATCATGCGTATGAGAGGGCGCATGTGCCACGCTCGACTCATTCTTCGCATGCTCTTGCTAGCATGGCGGCACCTCCCGACGATACACTCACCTGCATTACGTGTGAACTTCGGGCTGCCAGGTGCGCTTTGCCGCTTACTCTCATTCGTGAAATACTTCCTCCATCACAACACATCACGCGCCTACCTGATGTACCACCCTGGATGCTTGGTATTTTCTCCTGGCGCAGTGAAACTATAGCTGCTATTGACCTCTGCTCGTATCTCACAAAGAGCAATTCGTTACCCCTACATAAACGCGTCTTTCTGGTTGTGCAACACGAGCATACTTCCTTAGCACTCTGTGTCCTTTCAATTGGCTCTTTTGCGACAGATGTCAATGTACAGCAGGTAACCCCCTTCTCGCATTCCTCCATGACTGAAGGCGACGAACTCCCTATAGGAGTAGCTGGTGTGTGGGAACATGCCGATGCCGAACAAGAGCAGATGTTTGTACTTGACATACCTGCTCTCTTCAAAGACGTGGTGCAATGCATAGAAGAGAGGAAGCAGAGCTATGAATGAAGAATTGTTCCACGCTGAGGATGAGGCGGCGGATGAATCTATGTCTGCTGACGATCTCGCTGTCCTGCAAGCCTTTGATGCAATGGAGGAGACATGGCAAGATACAGAGACACCTGCTGGATCTCTTTCATCAGACTCCACAGATGAATTTTCTCAGCAAGACATGCTGCTACTCTTCGCCTCTGAGATGGACGAAGATGTTGGACAGATGAAGCATGCGCTGAGCCAATTAGAGCAAGGGGACACGCTCGATGAAACACGCTTTACCGTGTTACGGCGAGCTGCACATAAGATTCGTGGTACTGCAGGAGCGATGGAATGTCATGCAATGGCATCTATCGCGCGTCACATCGAAGAGGTAGTGGCACAAATTACTACCGATGTCCTTCTTCCGCTTGTTGGGCTGAATGTGCTAGTGCAAGCTGTGCTTGCATTAGAGATAACACTACAGGACCTCTTAACGCATGGTCATGAAAGTGATGCGCCATTACATGCATTAGAGCAAGAACTTGAGCAATTCTCTCACGCGCTAGAACTTCCACAAACAACAAATACTCCTATCACTGCTCCCCTAGCCTCGCTTGCTCAAGAAGAGAGTACACATAGCGAGCAAAATGTGCTAGAGTGCCCGCCTTTGACGCAGAGTATTTCTGTTGAAGCACAACGCTTTGAACGACTTCTTCGTCTCTCTGAACAGCTTGTGGAGACGCGCACACCTTTGGAAAATGCACAGGAACAAGTTGCTACTGCTTTACGCGAACTGCATGCGGCACAAGGACGGTTACAGCAACTGGAGCGTGTACTGACCGATCTTGCACGTCCACATCGTGCTCCTCAACGTGCTCCCCGTTTTCCCGCTTCATCGCTTGTTGAACGTATGTTGAACGAGGCTAGACCCCTTCAGAGCCCCTTACATAGGCATACGCTCAAACGCCGTCCACACTTGCTAAAAGTGCGTGAGAAGACCGAGTGGGACGAATTAGAAATGGAGCGTTATAGCGAACGTGATACAACTATTTCCGCGCTACGAAATGCGATAGCACAAGTGACGCTAGCCAACACGCATGTACAGCGAGCATATGCACGTTTGCATGAAGTGACGCAGCACTATGTGCAACGCGCAACGGATGTGCATGCAGATGTACATCTGCTCCGTCTGACACCTCTCAGTATACTTATTCCACGTTTACAACACGTGCTGGCAACCTATGCTCCAGATGCGCTGTTTGAGGTGACAGGGGACACAACCGAGGTTGACCAGGATATCCTGGACATGCTAGCTGAGCCGCTCTCTATGTTACTGCGTACATGTATTATTGATACACTACACACCACTACTACATCTGATTCTGAGGCACAACGTATCTGGTTCCATGCTCACGCGCTTGGCAACGAGGTAACGCTAGAGATAGGTTTCTCGATGGCAGTACAGGGTGGTGCGTTAGATACGGTACAGCCTTCTGTGCAACGGCTACGAGGAACGATTGAGTTGCAACGCAACGACGAGGGCAGTGTCAGTTTCTTTCTGCATTTCCCACGTTCGCAAGGGACGGTACGTGGCTTACTCGTGCGAGTCGGAGATCAACAGGTTGTGCTTCCTTTCTCACAGGTGCAACGTGTGAGTGATGAGCAACACCAAAAGACTGATATCGTGTATCACCTACACAAGTTGTTGAATTTTCCCTACGAGCCAAACCCACTCCGTCGTGTTACTCCTCTCATCATACTTCCGCAGGGGCGTTCGCGTCTGGTTGCAGGTATTCTTGTCGATGAGGTTATTAGTGATGTTACTGTGATTGTCAAGCCACTGGCACAGTATTTACAACGACCAGGAGTCGCGGGTACCGTTCTGGATGGCAAGGGACATGTGTTATTGCTTCTTGACATTCCAGCCTTGCTCAAACACTATAACGTCGCACGTCGTCAGGCCCTTCCAGAGGACAATAACGTAGCAAAAGTGCAAAGAACGCAGCGTCTAGCCCTTATTGCCGATGATTCGACACTGCTGAGAAGATCATTAGCGCAGACGCTTGAACGTGCACACTACACTACAGTTGAAGCTTGTGATGGTTTAGAAGCACTGGACCTGCTTACACAAAACCCGCCAGATGTCTTTTTGTTAGATATGGAGATGCCGAATTTGAATGGCTATGACCTGCTCAGCATTATGCATATCTACCCCGAACTGAGCGACGTGAAGATTGTGATGCTCACCTCGCGTACCGCTGAGAAGTATAGGCAACGTGCCCTCGAATTAGGTGTCCACGCATATCTGACAAAACCCTGTCCACGCGATGTGCTATTGGAGACGATAGAAAAGGTACTACAATAAAAATGGTGTATACATGCGGCGATGCCGCATGTATACACCATTTTTATTGTTTTTACCGATAAGATGCGGGTGCGGATTCGATGGCACCAGTTTCGACCATGATATCACGCAACTGCTTGGCGTCTACCGTCTCGTGGAGACGTAAAGCTCTGGCAATGTGGTCAAGTGTGACACGATGCTCTGTGAGCAAGCTCACAGCTCGTTCGTGCGCCCAATTGACGAGGCGGTTAACCTCTTCGTCAATCACGGTTGCCGTGCGTTCGCTGTACTCACGCGAACTCGATGCAAGCGAGGTACCGGCGAAGGGGTCTTCGCGCTCACTGTATGAGATGGTACCAAGACGGTCACTCATACCCCATTTTGTCACCATCTGCCGCGCAATCGCGGTTACACGTTGCAGGTCGTTCTCAGCACCTGTCGTGATGCGTCCAATCGCTACCTCTTCCGCCGCACGTCCGCCGAGCGCGGTCACAAGCTGGGACTCAAGGTAGTCTTGCGTGTAGTTGTAGCGGTCGTCAACGGGCGTGTACATGGTGACACCAAGTGCTTGCCCACGTGGGACAATCGTTACCTTTGTGACGGGATCAACGAGGTCCTGTAACAGACCTGTGAGCGCATGTCCACCTTCATGATAGGCAACCACATTCAGGTCTTCCTCACTAAGAATGAGTGGACGCTCTGCACCGAGCAGGATTTTGTCCAAAGCCTCATCGAAACATGACTGGTTGACCGCATCGAGGTTACGACGTGCGGCAAGCAGGGCAGCCTCGTTAATCAGGTTCGCAAGGTCGGCACCGACCATACCAGTGGTAGCACGGGCGATAGTGATGAGGTCCACGTCATTTGCCATTGGCACATCCTTAGCGTGAATCTTCAGGATGGCAAGGCGACCATTCCAGTCGGGACGATCAACAGTGACGCGACGGTCAAAACGTCCAGGACGGAGCAATGCTTTGTCCAGACCATCAGGTCGGTTTGTGGCTGCGATGACGACAACCGCTTGTCGTGCGTCAAAGCCATCCATCTCAACGAGCAACTGGTTCAGCGTCTGTTCACGCTCATCGTTGCTATTAATCGTCGAGCCGCGTTGCTTACCAACGGCGTCGATTTCGTCGATGAAAATGATGCTTGGTGCGGCTTTCTTGGCTTGATCGAACAGGTCACGGACACGGCTTGCACCGACACCAACCAACACTTCGACGAACTCAGAACCACTCATCGAGAAGAATGGTACGCTTGCCTCACCAGCTACGGCTCGTGCCAGCAACGTTTTACCAGTTCCCGGAGGGCCTACAAGCAAGACACCACGCGGAATTTTTCCGCCGAGACGTTGGAACTTGCCCGGAGTTTTCAGGAAGTCCACCACCTCTACAAGATCGTTCTTGGCCTCATCTACACCTGCAACATCGGCAAATGTTGTGGTTGGCTTGTCTTCCAGAATGACCTTTGCCTTGCTTTTGCCAAAGCTGAAGATGTTTTGCTGGCTCTGGGTCGCACGTCGCGCAATCAGGATAAACACACCAAAGACAAGCACCCACGGCAACAGACCAAAGAGAATGCCCTGCCACACGCTCCCATCATTGACCGGCTTTGAATAATACTGTACATGGTGCGCGTTCAACAGCTTAATCAGGTTTTGGTCGCCATCTGGAAGCTGTGTGAAGTGATATTGTGTTCCAGTCTTCGTGTTTCCATTGGCGTCTGTGACTGTAATAGCTGTATCAAAGCTTCCGGTGACATCCTGACCCTGGAAGACAGCGTTCTTCACATTATTGTTCTGTACCTGTTGATAATAGGTGCTGTAGGGAACCTCAACAACACTTGGACCGCTATTCGCGTTATTGTTGCTGCTTGTAAAGTAGGTAAATATCCAGTAGGCCGCTAACAGCACGACTACAATGATCACACCCCGAAGGAGGAGTGACGTGCCATCACGCTTCCCACCATTATTTCCATTTGTACCATTGCCCCCATTTGGGTTTGGGCGCTGCGTACCACGTGGCCCTGAATCATTTGGGTTCTGGTACATATATATAGACTGAGCGTCCATCGTTTCAGACCTGCTCTTTCTCGTCTGCACAGAAGGTGTACAGAAAATTTGTTTTACTGATTACTTCTATTTTACACGTAGATACTATGTGTCGTCTACGTCTCGCTCTATTACCATATACGACAGACGGTAGGGACCGATTTATCGTGTCCTCCTGGCAACCAATCACTTACGAGGGTGTGATACTGCTGCCCCACGGACGCCCACAAGGGGCTACCCTACTATACGACGCAACCTGTGGGCTGCGCCCACTATGTATAGTAGGGTAGCCCCTTGTGGGCGTCCGTGGGATTCTGTGTTATTGATCCCTACCACCCGTATCGGTATATATTGGAATACGTAATACATACGTTTCAGATCATGAAAGGTTACGCCATCAGGCTTGTACAGTTTGTCAAGGGATATAGTACAAAGACGCCGTAGGAGCATCATTCGTGTACAGCCATTAAGAACATCTCAACCTGCACACGTTCTTCTTAACCAAATCCCTCTATTTGTCACACAATATCTTCACGATCTGCTGTTATGCTTTGTAAAATATCTTTTTATATAGTAGTCCATCATCTCTATTTTGTTTTGCATCTATACCCTCTAAATCGTACATTAGGAATAAGAGAATGTGATTATTGCATTTGCTGGCCCACAAAATATAATATATTCGCCGTGGCGATGCACTGCTCCCACCTATACAGTTAGCCCTCTTCACACGACGACAAAAAATTGTCAGCTTGTTTCTGGGCGGTGGCAATGTTTAGGTACAGTGACAATGTATTCTCAAGGACAGGTGTACTTCTCGGCTGGTTCCAGCAACGGGAATTTTACGATCTCTCCCTATCCCACAACGGCTTTGCTATCTTCGCCTAATGGTATGTCTTCGCAATTTACCGTCTCTGTACCAGCCACCGCGTGTCCGGCAACGTTTGAAATAACCTACTTTGGTGGCGATAGCGGAAACACCATAGGAAGTTTTACCTGCTAGTAGGGACCAGATTTATCGCATCCTGCTCGGCGACTGCTTGTCAGAAGGACGCGAAGGGTGTGCTAAAGCAGACCCGTACAGAGCTTTCATTTCATTCCCACATCGGTCGTCGCAACTCCTTCCTGTACAGGTCTGCTTCAGCTCATCCTATCCCTACAGTAGTATCACGCGCACTTGATAAGGTGCGAGTGACACGATAGAGCCGTTGACACGAGGCGTAAGCGTCTTTGCCGTTTTGTTCACAAGCATGATTTCGCTGGCAGAGGCAAGTGCTTCTATGCTTCCGGAATCGGAAACACTAGTAGTGTAAAGCTGAGTACCAGGGGCAAAAAAGGTCTTGAATGCTTTTACAGAAGAATACCAGGGAAGTGGTTTCCCTCCCCCTGCCGTTGTAGGTGTCCACATCCCTGAGTCACTCTCTCCATCGCCTGTGCCTCCCCATGAAAGCGCGACAGAACCACCTGCTTTCAAAAACCTTATCATCGCATAAGATTTAAGCGCATTGTTATACTGGTCGTTGCGCGTGTTGTCATAGGATGTAGCATACCATTCTGCCCACCAAATGGGTAACGTGGCAGCTCCAGGATAAAGAGTACTATTGAGGGACCTGATTATTCCTACCATGTCTGCAAACTTTTGTGCAGCTACAAAGGGCGAAGCAGGATTTACGTTGTCTCTATTGCCATTACTACCATCAATGGTAATAAAGCCAGCCCCAACTTTATGCTGTAGCCAGTAGAGTAAGACATCAAGAGGTCGTTGGTCATATGTGCCATACGCTCTACTGATGTTTGCGAGATCACTTTGATTCTGTGATCCCCACGTATCCATGACCACATAAGGGCCACCAACTTGTATGCTCTCCGTTGATATGCCTAATGAGCGAGCAACTTGCATTAATCGCTCATACACCAGATTGTACATATAGGTGTATCCGTGAGTCGCATTTGGCCCACTTGGATTTCCAGGGCTTGTCGTATAGTCATATGCGTTTGTGATGGGGTTGTAGTACCCTTTAAGTTCATTCCAAACCTGAAAATATCGTACGTTGTATGGTGGAGCCATGTAGCGTTCCGCTACTCTTTGTACAAGATGTAGCCATGCATTCATTTTGTTATCGAGAATGCGCGAATTATAGGCAATATCCGACCACTCGTCAGACGATTTCAATAAGCGAGTGGAGCCATCTGGTTGCAGTTCTCCCTTCATCCACCAGGGGGCTTCAGCCAACGTAAGAACAGGAACACTACCAGTATCAAGGGCTAGATGTACGCGACCATCTATATAACTCCAGTCACTTGGCTCAGCTTGCGCTGGGTCAGGCCAGGGATCAGGTGCCCCCCACGCCATAATTTGTGTGTTCTGGTACGATATTCCCTGTTTAAGCAACGATTTTACGTTGTTCACTGCTCCACTATCGTTGTTACTCCACGGGTAGTTTAAGCTACTATCAATATGAGTTATACCGGACGAAAATTGACTTGTGCCAGAAGGGGAGGAACTATTGACAGTTACGCTAAGCGCGGAGTCATCTTTTTTGCCACTTGCTGTAGAGGACGTGGCGGTCCCAGACACACGCGTAGAAGCTTTAGGCACCTGTCCACAGGAGACGAGAAGGCCAAGCAGTAGTGTAAGTAGAAAGAATTGTACTGTACGCTTCCCTTTGAGTGAATAGCGTTGAATGGAAGAGATTTTTGTTCGCATGATCGCGTTACTCCGCCTTTATATCTTCTTTGAATGCCCGTGACATATTCTTTAAGGCATTTCCTGCTTCTTTACAGGGACTGTTCCTACCGCTTCAAGTCTTACCCCAGCACCTCGTAGGTGCATAGCTATGAGTTGTGTGCTCACTCCTATGAGACAGAAGCCGATAAGTATACTGAGAATTCGAGATGGGGACCACCAACCAGCGTATAATAGGATGCTTGCGATACATGTATCAATGGTCAAGCTAAGACCGAGCGCAAGCATCCACTCCATCACAAGCTCGTTCAAACGGAAGAAGCGTACCACTACCAAGCCTGGACAGATTAAAAGAAACTCCATCACCACAATTGGACGTACAGCAAGACCTGGTAACGCAAAAGTGACGAGACCAACAGCAAGCGTTGAAAGTAGAATAATTATTTGCCATGACCATTTTGACCAGAATGAGCGTATCATGATGTTTTTCCTGTACCGATGAACTGTAAAATTTGTGCATCGGTATTACTATACACCGTTACAAACTTACCAGAGGAGAGCAATGCATGCTCTAACGAATCGAGTGTTCCTGGCGGCAATCCTTCTCCTTGCGCTGTTGCTCTTTCGGTGCGTGTAAAAAGTATATAAGCTTTCGGGGCATTTGTGCTTTCTATGAGTTGTACAACTGCGTTCACGTTTTTCGTTTCGATAGCAGGAGCGAGCGTATCGCTCAACGTATAATGGTCGTACTGTTCGTAATTCTGAAACTCCCACGGTGTGCCTTCCCAACTCTCGATCAGGAGCGAGTTACGTGGAGCCGTATTGTACAGGTGACGGAGTCCTGTAAGTTCAGCACTTGTTACATAGTCCATACGTTCGTTGCCATAGCGGGTAAAAAGAAAGCCACTCAGTAACACAACACATAAGACGATACTGGCCCTTTTCATCCATAGCGACGTATTTTTACCGGATGCAGTGTAAAAGAGCGAGGCCGCGAAAAAGACCATAAATGGCAACGTAAACAGGTAGATACGCATGAGCATCTCGCCGCCATACGACTGAACCAGAAGTATTGGGAAAGGCGCAACCGCGAGCAAAACGTATGTCGCATCACGATAGCCTTTGCGGAGACGAAGAATACCTCCTGCAAGCGCAAGTACCCATACAAAAAGCGTCATAACGATACGTAGATCGGCGATAAACGAATGGTCAGGGTTGGCACTTGTCGCTCTGTCCGTCACGTTACTTGTGATTGCACCGCCAAATTGACCTACATCGCTAAAAAGCGCACTTAGGTGTCCGGCTAAGTATGTCTGCGCCATGAACACGAACCACACCGTAGTTATTCCGATCATGGCAATAGGGAGCCAGCGCGGACTAATACGATTGAAGATAGCTAGGGCAAGAACGCTTGCGATTGTCAAAAAAGGTGTAAGAGGATGGCTAGACACGATAAACGTGAAGATCGCAAGTACACAAACAAGGAGCACAAGGCGTTTTCTTGGCGGTGTAGCTGTGACGGTTACACCCATATCGTCTGGTGCGAACAGCCATTCGTAAAGCCACTGTGCGGGAGCCGAAAAGCGTCCTAAACGCTGCAACTGACGCGGCATTTTGCGTGGCACTACTGGCATCGGACTTTTAAACCACTTGAGTAAGATAGCGATAATGAGCAGGTACGTGAAGAAATTCAAGCCCTGTGGTGAGTAATAATCCTGAGCAATCCAATTCGTCACAAAAAAGAACCAGAGGGCCAGCCAGATAATACGTTTATCCTTTGTAACAGTCGTAAAGATGATATACATAGGCCCAAGATACATAAGGTTAAAGGCAACAGCAGACCATGCAGCAAAGCTGAGTATATCGTGATAACCCGCTATTTGTGTGAGGAAAGCAGAGAATATAAAAAATCCAGGCCAGTTGAAGTACGCATCCAAACTTGGATCGACACCTCCGGTACGCATAATGTAATCGGTATAGCCCGCATGTCGGTACACGATGGCAAAACGTGGCACCTCTTCGATAAGCGTTGTGATACCGTAGAGCATAAAAATCAAGAGTAGGATGTGCAGGAGGACAATTGGCACTTGCATTTTACGCTGATTTAAAGCCACGCAAAAACTAATCGTAAGTATGAGAAGTGCAATAATGACCGATGCAGGCAGCACCGAAACGAGACCGAGGTCTGTCATCGCTCGTAGGTTTATCGCATGGAGCGAAAAAGACCAGAGTACAATAGCAAAGAGCGGCAGAAGTACACCTAGAATAGTACTCACAAGCGGAACTGTCGAGGGTAGTGTAATGCTCTTCGCAACTTTCGTGCCACATACTCCGCAGAATTTTGCATATTCGGGCAAGGTAGCATTGCAGTGAGCACACTTCAACGTGTTTATCGGCATGTGTTTTTTATTATTAGAAGCAGGTATTCTAAGAGTGGGTTCTGTCTCGTTTCTATCTTTAAGCACTTGTGCAGGTATTCTAAGAGTGGGTTCTGTCTTGTCTGTATCTTCAGGCACTTGCGTAGGTATTTTGAG
>CAXUHF010000022.1:46064-55860 GCA_964250765.1 uncultured Ktedonobacteraceae bacterium
TAAGAGTGGGTTCTGTCTTGTCTGTATCTTCAGGCACTTGCGTAGGTATTTTGAGAGTGGGTTCTGTCTCATTCGTATCTTTGAGCACTTGCACAGGTATTTTGAGAGTGGGTTCTGTCTCGTCCATACCTTTAAGTACGCTTCTTTCTGAGGAGAGTTTCCATTCTTGCTTCACTACGAACATCTGTCGTGCTCGATGCCAGAACGATTGTTGTGCAGGAAATGTAACCTTGTATACGGTGGGGAGCATAAAGAGTGCTTCTATAGAGATTGCTGTAACCCATCCCAGACTAAGACCTATGAGACCATCCACACGTCCCCCGACCGCTGCGCAGCCAAGCTCAAGTATGCTGCCAATAGCTACTGGTAGCGCAACACGCGTTATCTGACTGTGAATGCGACCAACAGCAATATAATGATCCTTGATAATCATTGGGAATGCACCAAGGCTTAGGATGCGGAGACACCATGCTGCTTGCACCGCATACATGGGACCAAATAGACTCAATATTTGTGTCGCACCAAATTGGAAAAAAACATTTCCCACAAGAGCTGTTATTAAGGAAAGACCCAGAGTGACACGTATTTTACGGGTAAGTTCGCTTGATTGCGAAGGGCTAATGGCATAGAGTACTGTTGTTAGAGCATACGACGCGATGAATACCAGACCAGAAAGCATCCAGGACACATAAAACCAAGCATTTATAGTTGCGGAGAGCACAGTTGTCACGAGGACAGGCATAGCTGTTACTGGAACTTGAAGAATCAAATTGAGTAGATGATGTTGCAGTGCTGGTAAGCCTAGTTTACGTAGTGATTTCCAATCTGGCGAAAAAGCTTTTTTCTCTCTACGTACTTGTACCAGTATAAGCCCGAAGAGTGGAAGCAGTGAAATAGCACTTCCTGCCACCCATGTGCCATAAATTGTCTCACTTCTTTTTACTAACCAAAAGGCAGCAAGAAACAATAACACAAGCTTTACTATCGCAAAGAGCGTATTACGCCAGAATTGCAAGCTACCGCGAAGTAAGCCAATGAGTGCTTGATCGAGTACTACTACAATGGATGTAAGGCTCACGCCAGCGGCGAAAAGAAGCATATTACTAAGATTTGCCCGAAACGTTTGGAAATCCGCGGACACGAGAGGAGCGAGAAGCACGAAGAGCAGACCACCACAGATTCCCACGCCTCCTACAAAGAGGAGAGCGGCATTAATGAGCGACCATTCTTTTCCTGGTTGACGTGGCAGTTCGCCAATCAACAACGTTCCCAATCCTAGTATACAGATTGCTCCCAGCAGTGTCATCGCAGAGACAGCAGCAGAAGCCAGACCTACAACATGTGGCGAGTACTCTCGTGCTGCTATCCACCAATAGGCGAAACCTAGCACACCGGTAACTATCGTTGTGAAGACCAACGAAATGGTATTGCTCAATAAGGTTTTATTAGCCTGTATCCATGTAGAGAGTTGTATTCTTTTCGTCGTAGGTAGTGTTACCGCATCCAGCCCGTTCATAGTCTATCCTTAACATGTGCAAGTTGTAAGTGTTTTTCCTGTATGAGTACGTCAGTATGCGTGTCTTTACGAGCAACAAAACGCTGAATGATACTTCCTCGTGCATAGCCGAAAGTAGTGACTGCTAGCCCTATTATAACAGCTCCTGCTCGTGCAAACTCTGCTCCATCAAAATGCGCTATTCCTCTTATCATACCACGAGTTACCGCACGAAACAGCATCTGCACAATATAGTTTCGTTCGGTTGCAAGCCCATCTTTTGCTCCGACATATTGCGATACAAGAGCCTTTGACAAACCCTCGGCGAAGCAACGTGACCTGAAATACCGCCAAGTAGCACGGGCAGACGGAATGTGATGACGAATTTTGGCTCGTGGCTCGTAGAGAAAAATTTTCTGAGGCCAGTACTGGCTGGCACGGATACATAACTCTGTCTCTTCACAGCCCATAGGAAGTGTTCCTATGCGTCCCATGTCAGTTCTAAAGCCTCCAACTCTCTCAAACATTTCTCGTCTATAGCAGGCACAACCACCATAAGGGTTGCGTACAACTATTGGTGTAGCAGGTATGTCCTGGTAGGTACAGCCTACAACCCAATAGAATTCATGTGGGAACCAATGTGGTCGTGTACTCAACCACTCTGGCTCAACGGTCCCACCCACTCCTAGCACGTTAGAGTCCTCGAAGCTTTGCACGAACCACATAAGCCAGTCGGGTTCTGCTGTTGCATCGTCGTCGAGAAAGGCAATCAGATCGGTCTGGGCAATAGCAACTCCACTATTACGGGCACCCGACAATCCCTGCGCCTCACGGTTTTCTATGACCACGACATCAGCAAACTGCTTTTGTGCACGTTCCAGGAGTTGCTGGTTATGATCAATAACGAGAATAATCTCTTGAGGGAGTGTACTCTGCATATGTAGCGATTCCACAGCAGCCACAAGATCGTGCCAGCGTGCTTCCGTGTAGGCACAGATGATGACAGAGATACTCAGTGAAGAAGTTTTCATTGTGCAAGTACTCCTTCATGGAAGCGTCGCGTTACTAAGGCGGAACTTCGTCGAACAAGTTGCCACATTGGTGTTCTGGCGCGTGCGTATAGTAAGGGAAGGAGTGGTGGATTGTGACCATCCATCAGCGTAGCGAGGGCGTCCACGCTTGTGTCCGATTTTATCATCAATCGAGTTAGGGCGAAAGGATCGGTGATCTCTGAACTCATTGCATGTTTTACGGCACATGCGGACGTGTAGCCCGCTTCCTGTACCTGTCTTCGTACTGTTGCAGTACTATAGCCGAAAGGATAGGCAAAACTTGACACACTTTGACCTAGATGCTGTTCCAGAAGCTGCTTGCTCTGTACAATTTCAGCACGTGCTTCGGACTCAGAAAGCGTATCAAGTTGAGGATGAGTGTGGCTGTGACCACCGCACTCAATGCCACTCGCATTAATCTCACGCAACTGTTCCCAGGAGAGCATAAGACGGTTCGCCTCGCCTTCATGCTGTAACCAGCGGCTGGTAGCATTCACAAAACCTGTCGCCACATAGAGTGTTGCCGCGAAATCATAGCGTTTGAGTATGGGAAGAGCGTGGGTATAAAAATCAGCAAAGCCATCATCAAAGGTTAAAATGACAGGTCGCTCAGGCAGACCTACGCCTCCCTGTGCCCGTGCTTCTGTGAACTGGGAAACGGTCATGGGCGTGTACTTATGCTGGTGCAGATAGGCCATTTGCTCATCGAACAACCGTGGTGACACCGCGAATTGCTGAAATCTTGGGCTAGCATGTTCAGAAATACTATGATACATCAAGATTGGTACTCTCTGTACTTCTGGTGCCGAAGTAACGCGCTCTTTCACAATCATTTTGAGCACACGCCACCCATCACGAAATGTGCGTAAGTTGCTCTGCCCAAAGAACCGCGCACGTTCCACGCTAGGAACCTCGACTATTTTCAAGCCTGCTTTATGCATACGTATATTCATCTGCGTTTCAATCTCGAAGCCATCACAATCAAGATATACTGTATCAAGACAATAGCGCCAGAACGCGTTGAAGCCATAGCAGAGGTCACTATAGCGCGTTCCGTACAATATATTGACGAGTGTATTCAACCCAAAGTTACCTAAACTACGTAGCGGTGTAATATCATCGCTTTTGCCTCCCTTGACAAAGCGTGAACCTTTGGCAAAGTCGTTTCCTTGCAGCAGCGTTTCTACAAAACGTGTTATCTCATTTGGGTCGGTCGATCCATCAGCATCTATCATCACGATGATATCGCCTGTGCAAGCAGCGAAGCCGACGCGTAGAGCATCGCCCTTGCCTTTCCTCTTTTGCCGAATAATCTGTATTATTGGTAATAGTTGCTGCGCGACCTCAATCGTGTCATCGGTAGAATTGCCATCTACCAAAATGACTTCATCGACGATAGGAGGAATGTATGGTAGCACGTGATGAAGGTTTTGCGCTTCATTACGTGTTGGGATCACAACGCTTATCCTTAAATTCTGTCGTTGCTCTTGCATAATCATACCTTTTACGTATTATAGGGTCATTAAAAACTGGTGCTTACATACTCTCGTTCTGGTACTACATTCTCCTGTACCTGGCGTACACTGTTACTAAAACATTGCGCCAGTTCCTGAATGTGATCGGTCACGCAAGACATATGCGTGCCTGGAATCACGATGTTCTCTATATCTTCGCTATTCTTTGCTTGCGTCACCGGATTCCACGTGTCTTCGATGTTCGGTTCTTCACTTGCCCAATAGAAGGTAATCTTGCCAGAATAAATGCCCGTTTCATAACGCAACATAATTCCTGCAAACGCGGCTACATAGTCGTTGTACAGAGCGTCGAGGGATGGAAACATAGCACTAAGGCGTGGCTCAATTGCGAGCAATTGACCGAAATCTTGCACTCTCTCGCCGGAAGGACGTAGCCATTTATATATATGTCGAAGTGCATGTCGTACTCGGATCAACAGATTGGTCTGGTGACGTTCGTTGAGGAGTAGTAACTTCCCGAAACGGCGATTTGCTGCACGCACTGACTCGAATTGCACAGGAGTACTAGGATTGATGAGGCCAAGAAAATCTACCCGTTCTCCAGCCTCTTCAAGCTGGCGCGCCATCTCATATGCGAGTAAACCACCATTGCAAAATCCTCCAAGCAGGTACGGACCTTCTGGTTGAACAGCACGCATTGCCTTGATATGAGCTGCCGCAACTTCCTTAAATGACGGAAGTGTGTAAAGACCGCCAAACTTGTATGGTTCTAGTACATAAAATGGTTGATCTGGTCCTAGTGCACGAGCTAAAGCGAAACAGTAGAATGCACCACCCGTCCAGTCACCATGTAGGAAGAACAAGGGTCGTTTTGACCCACCAACTTGAACTGGCAACAGTGCGGCACGTGTATCTGTATGTCCCTGCTGCTGTTGCAAAGCCTCCGCGAGTTGCTCTATGGTTGGTCCTGAGAAAAGTGTGGAAAGTGCGATTCTCTTTCCAAAGACGTGCTCGATGCGATCAACAAGGCGAGCCGCCAGTAGGGAATGTCCTCCCAGGTAAAAGAAGTTATCCTTAATTCCAATTGGGCGCACATCCAATAACTCTTCCCAAATTTGCGCGAGTTGCTGATGCAGGAACAACTTAGGAGCTACGAAGTCTTCTTCCTCCGTGAATTTTTTCATATCAGGTGCAGGTAGGGCACGCAGATGAATTTTTCCAGTGGGAAGTAAAGGCAGTGTATCCATTGATACGAAGGCTGCTGGCACCATATACTCTGGCAGTCGCTCCTTGAGATAGCTTCGTAGGACTGCTACCTCTAGTGGTCTCCCCTGAGTAGGTACTACGTAAGCGATCAAGGCTTTGTCGCCAGAGGCGTCTTCGCGTGCTACCACCACGACCTTGCTCACATCTTCATGCTGATTTAAAACAGCCTCGATCTCGCCAAGCTCGATACGGAAGCCGCGAATCTTGACTTGAGCATCGACGCGCCCCACAAACTCGATGTTGCCATCGGCTCGATAGCGTACTAAATCCCCCGTTCGATACATCCGAGCTTCAGCTTGTGTACTGAAGGGATCGGGCACGAACCGCTCAGCCGTTAGCTCAGGGCGATTGAGATAGCCACGCGCCAATAGTGGTCCTCCGATGTAGAGTTCACCTATGACGCCAATGGGAACGAGATTGCGAGTGCGATCTAGAATATACAGAGCACGCTGGGGTAGGGCACATCCAATCGGTACACTACTTTCTGGTTGCGCGTTCTCTGACCAACAATTCATCTCATACGTCGCCACCGTGATCGTCGCTTCGGTAGGGCCATAGGCATTGAGCAATCGTACCGAGCGCAAGCCCGTTTGCCGCCAGAAGTGCAGGATGTCAGACACCACCTTGTCTCCGCCTGATATCAGTAGTCGCAAGGTGGTTGGTAGCTCTTCGTGTGGTACATGTGCCCACGCTTGTGCCACCTGATGCCAGTAGGCGGGTGTGAGATTGATAACCGTCAATCCATGCGTTTTGACATTGCTCAAGAGTTCGGCAGGCGACCAGATGTCGGGACCACGAAGCACGAGTTGTGCTCCGACCAGCAGGGTCGTCAGCATCTGCTCCAAAGAGGGGTCAAAGGTGATGGCACTAAATTGCAGGACATGATCAGTCGCTCGGAGTTCAAAGGCGTCAACCATAACCTGACAGTGAGCGGCAAGTGTGGCATGCGAAACAAGAACGCCCTTTGGTTGGCCTGTTGAGCCGGAGGTATAAATTACATAGGCCAATTGCTCCCTCATTACTTCACACATGAGATTTTCCGTACTATACTGATTCAGCATTTCCGCATCAGTATCCAAACGGACAAGTTGGATGTTCCGTTCGGTAAACTGAGCTCCTAAATGCTGCTGCGTGAGTAAGACCGACATGTGTGTGTCGTCGAGGATAAACGCCAAGCGTTCGTGCGGATAGGTCGGGTCCATCGGAACGTAGACGCCTCCTGCTTTAAGGATGGCAAGCAAGCTGATAAGCATGTAGGGGGAACGCTCCACGCATACGCCGACCATTACGTCGGGTCCCACTCCTAACCGTGTAAGATGATGAGCCAACTGATTTGCCTGGGCGTTCACCTCGTGGTAGGTGAATGTCTGGCCCTCAAAGACCAACGCGGAGGCGTCGGGCGTGCGTGCTACTTGCTCCTCAATAAGCCGAGGCAGGTTTGCTGGAGAAGTGAGCGGCCCGGAAAACGCATTCCACTGCATGATAAGTTGTTGCCGCTCCTCTTGACGTAACAAGGGAAGGGCCGACAACGTTTGATCGGGGTTGGCGAGCATGGCTTCGAGCAGAGTCTGCCAATGCTGCATCATGCGTGCAATGGTCGCCTCCTCGAACAGGTCCGTGTTGTACTCGACCATACCCAGCAAGCCTGCCGAATGCTCCGCAAGTCCAAGTGTAAGATCAAACTTTGAGGTATCAGTTTCTAACGGCATCGAGGCCAATTTCCATGGCGAGTCGATGTCCGGTTGCTGTATGTCTAGTGAGAATAACACCTGCACAAGAGGGGCAAAACTCAAGGAGCGTTCAGGACGGACCGCCTTGACCACTTCCTCAAACCCTACCTCTTGATGGGCTTGTGCCCCCAGCACCGTCTCACGCACCCGCTTCAACATATCACGGATGGTCGGGTCGCCGGAGAGGTCGGTGCGCAACGCAAGCGTGTTGACGAAGTAGCCGATCAGGTTGTGTGTTTCCTGCTGGCTGCGTCCTGCTGTCACGGTGCCAATGACCAAATCCTCTTGCTCAGTATAGCGGTACAGTAATGCCTTAAATGCTGTCATCAAGGCAATGTAAAGTGTTGTCCCCTCTTGTTTACTGAATTGCTTGAGTTGCTGAGTTATTGCTTTGGAGAGCATAAAGCTATACGTGCTGCCTTTATGCGTTGAGATAGCAGGACGAGGATGATCCCCCGGTAGGTCCAATATCGGTGGGACACCTGCCAAGTACTGCTTCCAATAGTCGAGTTGCTCCTGCATCCGTTCCTGTTGCCATGACTCGCGTTGCCATAAAGCAAAATCGGCATAGTGAATGGGCAAAGCCTCAAGAGTGGCAGGCTGTCCACTCGTGAAGGCATCATACAGAGTAGCGAAGTCCTGGTATAACACTCCTACTGACCAGCCATCGGAGACGATGTGGTGAAGCACCACAAGTAAGACATGCTCCTGTGGGCCAAGATGGAATACGGTAGCTCGTAGTAGAGGACCATGCGCCAAATCGAAGTGATGCCGCATCTCCTGCACGATCAATCGCTGCAGTTCGGTCTCACGTTGCTCTTCGGAAAGGTCTTGCAAGTCCTGAACGGAGAGAGCGACATTCATTGTGGGAGCGATTACTTGCATCAAGCGTTCATTGAGCAAGGCAAAGTTTGTGCGTAGCGTCTCGTGTCGCTCGACTAGTGCATTCAAGCTCAGCTTCAAGGCATACATGTCAAGCGAGGAATGTAGACGCAGAATAGTGGGTAAGTTGTACGCGGCACTCGCGGTGTCCATTTGGTCTACTAGCCACAGACTTTGCTGGTTGAGCGACGCGGGAATGAGAACCACCCCATCGGCTGAGCGATACGGGTCTCTTGGAGTACTCTGTATTGTAGGAGAGAGCAATAATGAATGCTCACTACCTTGCTGTTGTTCGATATACTGAGCGAGTTGTGCTACTGTTGGAGTTTCAAAGAAGTTGCGCAAGGAGAGTTCGACCTGTAGCATTGTGCGTAACTGCGCAATTACTTGAACCGCGAGCAGAGAGTGACCACCCAACATGAAGAAATCGTCATCGACACTAATTTCTGATACACCAAGAGCGTTTGCCCATACCTGAGCAAGTGCCTGCTCGGTTGTGGTGCGTGGAGCAACGAACGGTTTGGAGCGTTGAGTCGTAGTGTAGTCGGGGGCTGGTAACGCGCGTCGGTCTACCTTGCCGTTAGAGGTCAAGGGAAAGGCATCGAGCACTACTATCGCTGAAGGCACCATATAGTTGGGAACCTGCGTGGCGACATACTTCTGCATCTCCTCTTTGGTGACAATGTGCCCTTCTCGAAGTTGCACATATGCGACCAACCGCTTATCGTAAGCAATATCTTCGCGTGCTAGCACTACTGTATGTTGCACGGCTGAATGCTGGCTTAATACGGCCTCGATCTCGCCAAGCTCGATACGGAAGCCGCGAATCTTGACTTGAGCATCGACGCGTCCCACAAACTCGATGTTGCCATCGGCTCGATAGCGTACTAAATCTCCCGTTCGATACATCCGAGCATGGAGATAAGGGCTGAAAGGATTGGAGACAAATCGCTCGGCGGTTAGCTCAGGACGGTTGAGATAGCCCTGTGCTAACAACTGTCCTCCGATATAGAGTTCGCCTACGACACCTATCGGCACGAGATGGCGCGAACGGTCCAGAATGTAGAGGGAGCGATATGGCAGCGCACGACCAATGGGTATATTGCCTGCTACACGAGTGTCCTCCGACCAACAATTCATCTCATAGATCGTAGCTGCAATGGTGGCTTCTGTGGGACCATAGGCATTGAGCACACGTACCGAACGTAAGCCCGTTTGCCGCCAGAAATGTAGCGTGTCAGGCACCACCTTGTCTCCTCCTGATATCAGTAGCCGCAAGGTGGTTGGTAGCTCTTCGTGTGGTACATGTGCCCATGCTTGTGCCACCTGATGCCAGTAGGCGGGCGTGAAATTGATAACCGTCAATCCATAGGTGTTGACATTGCTCAACAACTCGGCGGGCGACCAGATGTCGGGACCACGAAGCACAATCTGTGCTCCTACCAGGAGCGTCGGCAGCATCTGCTCTAAAGAGGGGTCAAAGGTGATGGCACTGAATTGTAGAACACGATCCGTTGCATGAAGCTCGAACACGTCAACCATGACCTGACAATGAGCAGCAAGCGCGGCATGTGAGACGAGCACACCTTTGGGTCGCCCTGTCGAGCCGGAGGTATAAATTACGTAGGCCACCTGCTCTTCCGTCACCTCCAACACAAGGTTGTCTTCGCTGTGCTCACCAATGGTCTTCTCTTCACTGTCCAGACAGACACACTGAATATGCTGTTTGACAAATCGTTTTGCTAAATGCTGTTGCGTGAGTAAGACCGGCATGTGTGTGTCGTCGAGGATAAACGCCAAGCGTTCATCTGGGTAGGTTGGGTCCATCGGGACGTACACTCCACCCGCTTTAAGGATGGCAAGCAAGCTGATAAGCATGTAGGGGGAACGCTCCAC
>CAXUHF010000023.1:0-5837 GCA_964250765.1 uncultured Ktedonobacteraceae bacterium
TCTGTTATTTTGTTACATAAGATATGGTTCAATATGTGAGATTTTGTGAAAATGAAACGTACTTTAATATAAGTCAGTATTCTCTGTGGCATCTTGCTCTGAAAATGGTGTCCATTCGGAGCGAGTTGCACCTTTTACTCATCATACGAGTCGTCGAGGTATGCCCCCCAGTGCTGACACGCGTTACTCCGATATTTGGAGCTTAATTATTTGTTCTCGCAGAACAAGGAGAAGTCACGAATGCGATTTGGCAAGAAACTCACCTTAGGTATTTTGCCTACCTTCCTGTGCATCCTATCCATGCTCATTGTCGCCTGTGGTGGCAGTAGCACCAGCAATGGCACAGGCACTACACTACAGAAAGCTGCGGATAGCAAACAAGTCTTTGTCGATGCAACTCCGGTCGCTGGCCTGTCAGATGTCAAGACCTTTGATCCTGCACTTGTTAGCGATTTATACTCAGCAAATGCTGTCGATATGGTTTTCACAGGACTTGTAGAGCTGGACCAAAGCTTGAACGTCAAGCCTGAACTTGCACAAAGCTATTCCGTTGGCTCAGACGGTCTTACCTATACGTTCAAGCTAAAACCTAATCTCTCATTTAGTGATGGTACGCCACTGACCTCAAAAGATGTAGCGTATAGCCTTGATCGTGCCTTACAACCAGCAACCAAATCTTCTGTCGCCGGTATTTATCTAAACTTAATTAAAGACTCGGATAAATTGCTAGCTGGCAAAATCAAGACAATCATTGGTGATAGTGTCACAACACCCGACGCAAATACAGTCGTTATTGTGACCAACAAGAAAGCAGCCTACTTTCTAGATGCAATGACTTCTGAAGCTTCCTTTGTTGTCGAGAAGAAAATTGTTGATCAATATGGAGTGAAGTTTCCCGATCACCTATATGAAGGTTCAGGTGGTTCTGGTCCTTTCATGGTCAAGAAATATACGCGTGGTCAGGAAATCGACTTTGTTCCAAATCCTCACTACTATGGTGCCAAGCCACAGTTAAAGGAAGTTATCTTTCCTTTCTACCAGTCAACAGAGACGCTTTACAAAGCGTATCAGACAGGCGCGGTTGATGATTCAGCAGTGCCTTCAGCACAACTTGCAACGGCGAAACGCCTAACCAGCGAATTTCACAATGTTCCTCAATTAGCGATCTCTTACTACACGATGAACTACCTTGTCAAGCCATTTGACAATCTTAAAGTGCGTCAAGCATTCGCGCTTGCTCTTAACAAGGACGAGATTGTTCACGCGGTGTACAAAGACACACAAATTGCCACCAATCATATTGTTCCTCAAGGTATGCCTGGCTACAATGCCAATCTGAAAGGTCCAGATGGTACCACAAGTACAAAGGGCAATCCTACATTAGCCAAGCAATTGCTTACTCAAGGCTTACAAGAAGACGGAATGACTGTCGCAAGCCTTGGTACTGTTTCGGTCTACGGCTCTTCGGCAGGTAATCCTGACATACGTAACGAATTTGCTGCTGAACAGCAGATGTGGCAAACAGGGTTAGGCATACAAGTCAAGTTCGTAGACGAGGACTTTAATAAACTTATTAGTGATATCACGAATGCAGCCAACAACCCTAAGGGTATTGGTATGTGGGGCCTTGGCTGGGGTGCTGACTATCCTGATGCACAGGACTTCACGACGCTTCAGTTCGACAATGGTTCACAGCAAAACGATATGAACTATGGTCAAAATAATAGTGCAGACAACGCAACACAAAAATCTGTACAGCAACAGTTGGAGGCTGCTGACGCCAACACTTCCAACCCAACTCAGCGCATTCAGCAGTACAACACGCTTGAGCAGCAGTTAGTCAACGATGTTGCTTGGATACCAGAGTTCCAACAAGAGGCACAAGGTCTACTTAAACCCTGTGTTGTAGGTCTACAAAGCTCTGCCAACGCTCACACGTATCCATCAGCATGGGCCACCGTTTACAAAACGACCAACTCAAATTGTTCAAACGCAACCGTTAAGTAAACGTTCTATCAAAGTAACTCGATGTGCAAGTTTTTTCCTGAACCTAGTTTCAAAAGCTTGCACACTGGGTTAACTAAAGGAGAAGTTCCGAATGCGATTTGGCAAGAAACTCACCTTAGGTATTTTGCCTACCTTCCTGTGCATCCTATCCATGCTCATTGTCGCCTGTGGTGGCAGTAGCAATGGCAACGGCTCAAGCAGCACAGCGCAGAAGGCACCAGACAGCAAGCAGGTCTACGTCGATCCATACCCTGTATATGGTCAATCAGATATTAAGACGTTTGATCCTGCAGTCGTCACCGATTTGTACTCTACGAATGCCATCAACATGGTTTTCACCGGACTTGTAGGATTAGACAACAACCTGGAAGTCAAGGGAGAGTTAGCTCAATCCTATTCCGTTGGCTCCGATGGTGTCACATGGACATTCAAATTGAAGCCCAACCTCACCTTTAGCGATGGTACGCCTCTTACCTCACAAGACGTGGTGTATAGCATCGACCGCGCATTACAGCCTGCTACCAAGTCCCCTGCCGCAGGGTCCTATTTGAACTTGATAAAAGACTCAGATAAACTGCTTGCAGGCAAGATTAAGACGGTCATCGGCGATAGTGTCACAGCACCCGATCCAAGCACCGTCGTCATTATTACAAATACAAAAGCTGCATACTTTTTGGATGCCTTGACGTATCAGACTTCCTATGTGGTCGAAAAGAAACTCATTGACCAGTACGGCAACAATTTCAGTGATCATTTGTCCAGCGGTGTTGGTGGCTCTGGTCCCTTCATGGTCAAGAAATATACCCGCGGTCAGGAAATTGACTTTGTGCCAAATCCTCACTACTATGGTGCCAAGCCACAGTTGAAGGAAGTCATCTTCCCCTTCATTCCAAACCGCGATACTATGTACAAGTCATATCAAACCGGAGCGGTTGATACAACAATTGTACCAGCAGCACAACTTACTGCAGCAAAACAATTGACCAGCGAGTTCCACAGCATTCCTCAGCTGGATATCTCCTACTACACCATGAACTATCTTGTCAAGCCGTTCGACAACATTAAAGTGCGTCAGGCATTCGCGCTTGCCGTAAACAAAAATGAGATTGCTCACGCAGTATTAAAGGACGCAGTGATTGCAACCAATCACATTGTGCCGCAGGGTATGCCAGGCTATAATACCAATTTGAAAGGTCCTGACGGCACAACATCCACCGGAGGCAATCCTACTTTGGCAAAGCAGTTGTTCACACAAGGCTTGCAGGAAGATGGGTTAACTCTCGCAACGTTGCCACCAATCACGTTAACCACCTCTTCAGGTGGTAGTGCTGCTACACGTAATGAGTTCGCAGCCTTACAGCAGATGTGGCAGTCAGTATTAGGAGTAAACGTCAAGATCGCGGATGAAGACTTTAACAAGTTGATTACTGATACAGTCAACGCAACCAACAATCCCAAGGGTATCGCCTTCTGGGGCCTCGCATGGGGTGCTGACTATCCTGATCCTCAGGACTTCACAACCCTTCAGTTCGACAAAGGCTCGCCAAATAACAACATGAACTACGGTCAAAATAGTAGTTCAAACAGCGCAACACAGCAAGCTACACAAAAACAACTAGAGACTGCCGACGCTAACAACAATAATACTGAAAGACTTCAGCAGTACAATACGGCTGAACAGCAGTTGGTCAACGATGTCGCTTGGCTACCAATCGATCAACAAACAGCCCAACTTCTGCGTAAACCCTGTATCGTTGGTGCGGTAGACACTGCCACTACTCAGGTGTTCCCAGACTCCTGGGCTAATGTCTACAAGTCAACCGACCCGAACTGCGCGAACGTCTCTATTCGATAAGCGTTTTGTTCAGAGAAAGAATAGATGGTTGGCTTATAAGCCAATCATCTATTCTTTCTGCACGACGCGTAGAAGAGGTCTTTTACTATCCGTGTATTGTTTTCACAGAACAAGGAGAAGTCCCGAATGCAATCAGGTAAGAAACTTACCTTGGGCATTTTGCCTACGTTCCTATGCTTACTAGCTATGCTCATCGTCGCTTGTGGCGGCAGTAGCAATGGCAACAGTACAACCACCACAAAAGCACAGAAGGCCCCATAACAAACAGGTCTATGTCGATGGATATCCTATGAGGGGTTTGTCAGACCTCAAGACATGGGACCCTGCACTCGCTACAGACACAGCATCCACCTCCGCTATTCAAGCTGTATTTACGGGACTTGTAGAGCTGGACGACAATCTGAATGTAAAAGGTGTGCTCGCGCAAAGTTACTCTGTAGCTCCTGACGGTGTGACCTGGACCTTCAAACTGAAGCCAAATCTGAAATTTAGCGATGGTTCTCCATTGACATCCGCCGATGTCGTCTTTAGTATCAACCGTGCATTGGAGCCTGCTACAAAGTCTGGAACGGCTGGCGCGTATTTGTCACTTGTCAAAGACTCTGACAAAATACTTGCGGGCAAAGTGAAGACGCTGATTGGTGACAGTCTGCTTACTCCTGATCCAAACACAGTTGTCATTGTCACCAACGCTAAAGCCGCCTACTTCCTTGATGCCTTGACCTATGAAGACTCCTATGTAGTCAATCAGAAAGTTCTTGGTTCTGGCAAAGTTGCCGATCACCTATCCGAAGGTATTGGTGCTGGTCCTTTCACGGTAAAGAAGTACGAACGTGGTCAAGAGATCGATCTTGTTCCGAACGCAAACTACTTTGGAGCAAAGCCACAGTTGAAGGAACTTCGTTTCCCCTTCTACAAGTCACAAGATACGCTCTATAAAGCGTACCAGACGGGTGCAGTAGACAATACGCCTATTCCATCCGCACAACTTGCTCAGGCAAAACAGTTGACCAACGAATATCACAACGTTCCTCAGTTGACAGAGTTTTACTACACGATGAACTATCTGGTGAAACCGTTCGACAATATCAAAGTACGTCAGGCGTTCGCCCTCGCTCTTAATAAGGACGAGATTGCACACAGCGTGTGGAAAGATACCGTCGTTGCGACTAACCATATCGTGCCAAAGGGTATGCCTGGTTACAATGCCAATCTGAAAGGTCCCGATGGCACAACCAAGACCTCTGGCAATCCTACACTGGCGAAGCAGTTATTAACGCAAGGTCTGCAAGAAGAAGGCATCTCTCTCGCAAACTTTCCAGCCATCACCGTCTATGGTGCTACCAGTGGTAGTCCTGATCTTCGCAACGAATATGCTGCTGTACAACAAATGTGGCAGTCAGTACTTGGAGTGAAGATCAACATTCGTGATGAAGACTTCAACCAGCTGCTCAGTGATTCTACCAATGCAGCCAACAATCCTAAAGGTATTGCAATGTGGTGGCTAGGTTGGATTGCTGATTATCCTGATCCACAGGACTGGACCTCGCTCCAGTTTGGTAAAGGTGTGCCAAACAACGCCTATAACTATGGTCAGAATAGCGGTGCAAATGCGTCTACACAGCAACAAATACAACAATTGCTGACGAAGGCCGACTCCAACAGCAATACACCTGAGCGTCTTCAGCAATACAACACTGCTGAGCAGCAGTTAGTCAACGATGTTGCCTGGATTCCAGTGTATCAGAGTGCAACTCAGCTTCTACGTAAACCCTGTACGGTTGGCTATGTAGACAACGCCGAGGGTTTGGTTTTCCCAGACTCCTGGGCCAATGTCTATAAATCGACCGACTCGAACTGTTCAAATGCAACAGTTCAGTAGTAGATAAAATATAAAGCAGGAGAAGAGCAGGGAGACCGCAAGGGTCTCCCTGCTTCCCCAAGGATGAAGAGCCGAGAAGGTAGTGTTTGAGGA
>CAXUHF010000023.1:5847-34673 GCA_964250765.1 uncultured Ktedonobacteraceae bacterium
GATGCGAGCATCTCCTCAAACACTACCTTCTTCTCCTTTGTATCGTGAGATTTTATGAAAAGAGAACGTAATACAGTTCAGTTCCACAGTATTTAGCAGTGTTTTGCTCTGAAACAATGGTATAAGTAAGAAGGAGTCACGAATGCAAGCTGGTAAGAAACTCACGTTTGGTGTTCTACCAACATTCTTGTGCCTGCTAGCCATGTTCATCGTCGCCTGTGGCGGCAGTAGCGGCAATGGCAATAACGGCGGCACTACGCAATCATCGAAGGCACCGGACAATAAACAGGTCTTCGTAGATGCGTATTCGGTACGCGGTCTATCAGACATTAAGACGTTTGATCCCGCACTTGTCACTGATGGTCACTCAATCAATGCCATCAATCTTGTCTTCACAGGTCTTGTGGAGTTGGATCAAAATTTGGCGATCAAAGGCGAACTCGCACAGAGCTACTCTGTAGGTTCCGATGGTGTCACCTGGACCTTCAAATTGAAACCCAACCTGAAATTTAGCGATGGCACGCCCTTAACTTCTGCCGATGTCGCGTACAGTATTGACCGCGCCTTGCAGCCCGCCACAAAGTCGGGTACAGCCGGAGCATATTTGAACCTGATTAAAGACTCCGACAAATTGCTTGCGGGCAAGATCAAAACAGTCATTGGAGATAGTGTCAACACACCTGATCCGAATACTGTCGTTATCGTCACAAATGCGAAGGCAGCCTATTTCCTGGATGCGTTAAGCTACCCCTCCTCCTATGTGATCGAGAAGAAAATTATCGATCAGTATGGTACGAAGTTTGCCGACCATCTATCCCAGGGTTTGGGCGGTTCCGGCCCCTTCATGGTCAAGAAGTATACACGTGGACAAGAGATCGACTTTGTGCCTAATCCCAACTATTACGGTGCCAAGCCGCAGTTGAAGGAAATCATCTTCCCCTTCTACCAGTCTACTGACACGCTCTACAAGGCGTATCAAACAGGCTCAGTAGATACAGCAGCTATTCCGACAGCACAGCTTGCATCAGCCAAGCAGCTGCCTAACGAATATCACAACATTCCTCAGTTGTGGATCAACTACTACTCGATGAACTACCTCGTCAAACCGTTTGATAACATCAAGGTGCGTCAAGCATTCGCCCTCGCCCTGAACAAAGACGAGATTGTACATAACATCTACAAAGACACACGAATTGCAAGCAATCATATTGTGCCACAGGGTATGCCGGGCTATAACGCCAATTTGAAAGGTCCCGATGGCACGACGAAGACTTCTGGCAATCCTACACTGGCGAAGCAGTTATTGACGCAGGGACTACAAGAAGATGGCATGTCGCTCGCAAGTCTTCCACCAATTACCATCTATGCAGCTTCGGTTGGTAGCCCGGATGTGCGCAACGAATTTGCTGCCGATCAACAAATGTGGCAGACAGTACTTGGCGTGAAAATCACATACCGTGACGAAGACTTTAACCAGCTACTCAGCGATATCACTGCGGCTACGAACAATCCTAAAGGTATTGCCTTCTGGCGTATCGACTGGATCGCGGACTATCCTGATCCACAGGACTGGCTCACGTTGCAATTCGCCAAAGGCTCACCAAACAACAACATGAACTATGGTCAAAATAGCAGTGCGAACAGCTCAACACAACAGCAAATTCAGAATCAGTTGGTGACTGCGGATTCCAACACGAATAGTGCTCAACGCATTCAGCAGTACAATACGGCTGAACAGCAGTTGATCAACGATGTTGTATGGCTGCCAACAGACCAGCAAGCCATCCAAATCATACGCAAACCGTGTGTCGTTGGCTATGTAGATAATGCACAAGAACTGGTAAATCCAGAGGTTTGGGCGAATGTCTACATCTCGTCGGACTCGAACTGTGCAAATGTAACGGTGAAGTAAAATGTAGGGTAACGAGATGTTTGTAGGGGTCTAATTCATTACACCCTGTTGGCAATTGATACTGTTCATAGGATTGATGAAGCAGTTCAACAGCCTCTAACATGGTTGATCGCCAACAAGGTGTAATGAATTAGACCCCTACAGACATCTTCTAAAACTCTACTATTGAGAGCAGTTCCGTTATATGATGTGTTGTTTGTACATATTCTTTCTAATTCCATGTATTTACTTGACAATGAAGTACGTGTCACATAAAATACATGAAAGTCAATCTCCGTAGCGTTTCTCTATAGGAATCCCGTAGCTTTTTCGTATATTGGTGCCGCTTTATCGAAAAATGCTAGAAAAGAAAAACGTTTTATTGACTGACGACAGCTTGTCACTCAACAACTGTACATGTTGACCTCGAACACACCGAGGGAGGGAGTATTATGGTCGGATTCTTCATTAAGAGGTTCATCGGCCTCATCTTCGTACTCTTAGGAGTTACTTTCATCACCTTCATTTTGGGCTACTATGCCCCTGGCGATCCTATCAGGAATCTGCTCGGCAACCATTTCGAGATACATACGTATCTCCGCCTCAAGCATGAATATGGTCTGGACTTGCCTTGGTATCAACAATACTTTAACTACGTTACACAACTTCTACGATTTAATTTTGGCGACTCGTATTATTTTCAAGAAACATCCGTTAGTAGTATTCTCGCACCAGGAATACCAGTTTCAGCGGAATTGGGCTTGTGGGGTCTGATTCTTACCTTCGTCATCGGGGTTCCAGTTGGCGTCTTAGCGGCTCTCAAAGCAAACACATGGATAGATACAAGCAGTATGAGCATTTCCCTCATTCTTTTCTCTCTGCCTGCCTTTATCCTTGCGGTCTTCTTCCAGGTCATCGTCGTGCAGCTAGACCATGCGACAGGCTCTCACTGGCCGGTGGCTGGTTGGGGCAATGCATGGCAGTATACGCCATCAGATATAGCCTATAAAATAGGTCCCATCCTTGTGTTCGCGGCTGTCGGCTTCGCCTATATCGCACGTCTCACACGCACAACCATGCTGGAAATTCTGCGACAAGATTATGTGCGTACAGCAAGGGCGAAAGGACTGAAAGAGTCGGTTGTCAATTATCGCCATGCCTTCCGCAATGCATTGATTCCTCTGGTTACGGTCTTTGGCACCTCTCTAGCAACTCTTGTAGGCGGTGTCTTTTTCATTGAGGTGATCTTCAATATTCCAGGAATTGGGCAAATCGCGCTCAACGCCATAAATGACCGAGACTATACCGTCATCCAGGCAACAGGTGTTATCTTTGCCATAGCGGTTGTTTTAGGAAACCTGATAGCTGATCTTCTTTACTCTGTTGTTGATCCACGAATCAAGGTCGAATAGGGAGCGAGTACACAGATGGATACAAAAGATACAAACCAAGCTGCTTCTAGCTTTATGTCACCTGATCCTGGTGTGGGACCAAGAGGGTCGGAGTTATTAGATGTTTCGAGTACGCTTGAGACTGATGATGGTACTCAATCAGGCGTTGGAACAGCAGTAGAGACAACAACTGCAAAACGAACCGATCAGAAAAAAGAAGAGAAAACAACAACGCCTTTGCGGGATTCGCTCAGACGTTTGCGCCGTGACAGAAGAGCGATGGTGAGTCTTACTCTCATCATCTTATTCATCATCATTCCTATCATTGGCCCATTTCTCTACACCCACATTGGTGGACAGGTGCAAAATAGCCTCACAGGTGGCATGGTAGGACCGGATCAATACCATAGCCCATTTGTGCAGTTCCTCGATCATCAAGATGAACTACCCTCGGCACGTAACTGGCTGGGTACAGATGCTATTGGACGCGATATTCTCGCACGTCTTATGCAAGGTATGCTTATCTCGCTGTTTGTTGCCATTTCGGTTGAAATTGTCAACATCGTGCTTGGCGTCTTCATTGGTGTTTGTGCAGGCTTCTTCGGTGGATGGATCGACCAATTCCTGGCACGCTTTACCGATATCATGTTCGCCTTTCCAGGCTTACTCTTCGTTATTCTAGTTGCCGGTATCTTTGGTCCAAGCCTTGATGCACCACTCAGCAAAATTCCAGTCATTGGCGTCAATGGAAATGCACGTCTCCTGGTTGTTTCAATCGCGCTTGCCTTTGTTGGTTGGCCTCTCATGGCACGATTTGTGCGTGGTCAGACACTACAACTCAAGGAGCAGCAATTCATTGAAGCCGCCCGTACTTCAGGTACAAACAACCTGCGTATTATTACGCGCCATATTGTTCCCAACCTCTTCAACATCGTAGTTGTTGCTGCCACTCTTGATATTGCCAATACAGTCATTGGTGAAGCAGGTTTAAGCTTCCTTGGTCTTGGTGTATCAACCCCCGGCTCCAGCATTGGCTTGATGATCAACGACGCTCAACCTGTTGTAGATGTTCACCCGTGGGAGATTCTGGTGCCTGCACTCACACTCACTATTATCGTGCTTGCATTCTCGTTCCTCGGTGACGGATTACGTGACGCCTTCGATCCACGAGCAAAAGATTAACAACGAGCGGAGAAAAGAAAAAGATGGCAACAGCAAATTTGCTGGAAGTAAATAATCTCAAAACCTACTTTTACACGCGTAGCGGAGTTGTGAAGGCCGTTGACGATGTAACATTTTCGATCAAGGCTGGACAAACATTGGGAGTCGTGGGTGAAAGCGGTTGCGGCAAGAGCGTTACAGCACTCTCGGTTATGCGCCTGGTCGCTACTCCACCTGGAAAAATTGTTGGGGGCGAGATTCGCTTTAATGGCGAAAACGTCCTGGATAAGAACTTAGATGAATTGAGCGAGTTGCGCGGTAGCAAAATCTCGATGATTTTCCAGGACCCAATGACCTCACTCAATCCTGTCTTCAATGTCGGCTATCAAATTGCCGAAACAGTTAAACGTCATAGAAAAGACGTAAGCAACGACCAAGCATGGAAACGCTCTGTTGAAATGCTTGACCTAGTACGTATCCCCGATGCCAAACGTCGTGCCAAAAGCTATCCTCATGAATTTAGTGGTGGTATGCGTCAACGCGTCATGATCGCCATCGCGCTCGCGTGTAACCCACAACTGCTGATTGCAGATGAGCCAACAACAGCACTGGATGTGACCATTCAAGCACAGGTACTAGAATTAATGAAGGGCTTATCAAAAGAGTTTGGGACCTCGGTCATGTTGATTACGCATGATCTTGGTGTGGTCGCTGGTACCTGTCAGCACGTCAATGTGATGTACGCGGGTCATCTTGTAGAAACGGCTCCTGTAGGACAGATCTTTGAAACACCAGCACACCCATATACCGTTGGTCTGCTGAACTCGATTCCGAAGATGCACGAGGATCGTGGTACCAAACTGACACCTATTGCAGGACAGCCACCCGACCTTATAAATCCACCTGTGGGCTGTCCATATGCACCACGTTGTCCCAAAGTGCAAAATCGTTGCCGTGAGGAGCGACCAGCATTGATGTCTGTAGGTCGCGGAGAACAACTAGCAGCCTGCTTCTATCCAAACTAAGAGGAAGAGAAGAATTATGGTACAGCAAGTAGAAAAGCCTGACAACAACGTAGCAGGCACAACGCTAATCGATGTGAAAGGTCTCAAGGTCCATTTTCCTATCAAGGGTGGCCTACTTGGTCGCACTGTCGCTCACGTTAAAGCTGTTGACGGAGTTGACCTGTTTGTTCGACGTGGGGAGACACTGGGACTAGTAGGTGAAAGTGGTTGTGGCAAATCAACGACAGGGCGTGCAATTTTGCAGTTGATTAAGCCAACAGAAGGCAGTGTTGTGTTTGATGGCAAAGAGCTAACAACATTGCCCGCCGAACAAATCCGTAGGGAACGTGCGAAGATGCAGATGGTGTTCCAGGACCCATTTAGCTCCCTCGATCCACGCTATACAGTTGGTCAAGTCGTTTCCGAACCACTAGAAAATTTCAATCGTGGCAATTCGGCATCTGTAAGAGAGCAAGTAGAAGATGTCTTACAGACGGTTGGCATCAATCCGAAGTTTGTCAATCGCTTTCCACACGAGTTCAGTGGTGGTCAGCGACAGCGTATTGGTATCGCACGTGCATTAGCATTACATCCATCGCTCGTTATTGCTGATGAGCCGGTCTCTGCACTAGACGTATCAATTCAAGCACAGGTGCTTAACCTGTTGCAAGAGTTGCAGGGGAAGTTTGGCCTCACGTATCTGTTTGTGGCCCACAATCTGTCGGTGGTCAAACACATCAGTGATCGTATTGCGGTTATGTATCTTGGGCGTGTAGCAGAACTTTCGCAGAGCGAAGAACTATACGAAACACCACTACATCCCTATACACAAGCACTCCTTTCAGCCATTCCGGTGCCTGATCCTAAGATCGAAGCAAAACGCAAACGTATCATTCTGGAAGGCGACGTGCCAAGTCCGGTCAATCCACCAAGTGGGTGTAATTTTCATCCACGCTGTTGGAAGGCACAAGCGATCTGCCGTGAGGTTATTCCTCCATTAGAAGAGAAGCAACCAAACCATTTTGCTGCTTGCCACTTCCCTGGCTAAAAATCTTTGAAGAATGAAGGCACAGAAAAGCTTCGCTTTTCAGTGCCTTCATTCTTCAAAGACTTACCTAACTAGTGCGTGGTTCGAGACGCTTTATACGCGCGAGCAGTTTGATACGAGCGATGAGATAGCGACCGTCAAATGGCTTGACCACATAATCATCCGCACCAGCCTCAAAGCCTCGCACTTTATCACGCAGCGTCATAAGTGATGTCAAAAACATGACAGGGAGCTTTTGCAGTGACTCTTCGCTCGTACGAACATAGGTGCAAAGGTCAAGTCCACTTTCCTGGTTCAGCAACACCTCTGTAATGAGCAAATCCGGTGGCTGTGGTGCAGCCAATATTTGCTTTGCCTCTGCTAAAGACATGACGCAGGTTACAACAAAGACATCTTGAAGCGTTTGTTGCATCTTTTTACACGCTTGAATATCACTATCTACGAATAGAATGTGTAACCTACGCACTATTTTTAGCTTCCCTATAGAGGGTATCTGTAATTATTTAATCACGATCAGCTTGTGCCTGCACGAATTTCTCGGTACGACGTAGACGATCATCAGGTGTCAAACGTAGCACTTTCTCAATGGTAGCGTTGAGCGCACTCGGCTTGAACGGCTTTGTGAGATACTCGTCCGCACCAGAAAGCATGCCAGTCATCTGATCCTCGTCACGTGTCATAGCACTGAGGATAATCAACGGTGTGTTAGCGGTACGCGCATCGCCGCGAAGACAACGTACTAATTGGTATCCATCCATCCGTGGCATTTTCACATCCACAATTACGCAATCAGGACGGTCTGCATAGATGCGTTCTAAGCCTTGCACTCCGTCATAGGCAACGATAACGTTGTACGCGCCTTGCAGGTTTACGGCATATTTGATAAGTTCTACGATAGTTGGATTATCGTCAATTACTAATACTGTTTTCATCGCATTCCCGCTATTCATAGGTTGCCTCTCACAAGCACTGCACACACACGGGTTACAGGTTCCAGAAAAGGCATAATACCCGTTGTATTGTAACACAGTTATGTGCTGCTGCCAACTTAATCGACATTTATACATTCACAAGGGCTGCCGCAAAGAGGCCGCCTTTTAACAGAAGGAGGTTCAAGAGAAGATATTTGTAGGGGCCATAATTCATTACGCCCTGTGAGCAATAAACCAGCCAGACGAGGACGATTATGCTAGCATTCCCACGCTCTTTAACAATATATGTTGTTCAGAGGGCGTAATGAATTATGGCCCCTACATCGGTTCTTTCCTCAAAACCCTAATTCTTCCTACCACTACCTTTTTCTATCGGCACATTGCCTATTTTCTGTAGAAAAGAAATTTTCTAGGGGGCTAATATGTTAGAATACAGAGACACTATTTCCAGATACCAGTAAAGGGAAGAATTGATGCTTGACCGCTATTCACGACAAACGTTGTTTGGACCAATTGGAAAGCAGGGACAGGAACAGTTGCACGCAGCCTCGGCTACGATTCTTGGGTGTGGAGCATTGGGCACAGTTCTGGCAAATAACTTGTGTCGTGCAGGCGTGGGACGGCTGGTGATTGCTGACCGTGACTATGTTGAAATGAGTAACCTGCAACGCCAGATATTGTTTGATGAAGATGATGTCACACGTCATCTACCTAAAGCTATTGCAGCAGTAGAAAAGCTGCACAAGGTAAATAGCGATGTACGGATTGAGGCACTGGTAGAGGATATCAACGCCGATGGCATTGAGTCGCTCGTACGCGAAAGCGACATTGTGCTCGATGCAACCGATAATTTCGAGACGCGCTACCTGCTCAACGATGTTTGCATCAAATACAACCGACCTTGGATTTATAGCGGTGTAATTGCTTCCTATGGTGTCACCATGAATATCGTTCCTGGCGATACACCCTGTTTACGCTGCGTCTTTCCAGAAATGCCGTTGCCTGGAACAACACCAACATGCGATACGGCTGGTGTGCTGAATGGGATTGTAGGCGCGATAACAGGACTAGCATCTACTGAAGCCCTCAAAATTCTGTTAAAAAGCGAGAAGGTATGCCGCGCTATGACATGGATGGACGTATGGGAAAATACGTTTGAGCGTATTGAGCTACCACGTCAGCCTGATTGTCCTGCCTGCGGTCAACACTCCTATGAATTTCTGGACTCCGCACAGGGTTCAAGCAGTACCAGTCTCTGTGGACGGAATGCGGTACAAGTGCGTGGAACAGGAAGACGTGGTATTCGCATAGATTTTCCAACACTTGCCGAACGGCTGAAATCTGTCGGCGAGGTGCAGTACAACGAATTTCTCTTGCGTTTCCTTGTTGATACGTATGAAATTACTGTTTTTCCTGATGCGCGCGCTATCATCAAGGGTACCGACGATGAACAGGTAGCCCGTTCTGTCTATGCCCACTATGTTGGAATGTAATTAGACTTGCCCATGTTGAGTTCTATTGCTATAATAGCTTTTCAAATGGGAGGCAAGGGCACCCGCAAGGGGATGCCCCTCCCATACAGCGCGAGAACGCACGACGCTCGTGTATGGGAGGGGCATCCCCTTGCGGGTGCCCTTGTTTCGCTACCCTTTTTCCAGTAAGGGAGATTGTTACATAAATGAATGAACATATTCTTGTCTGCGTGGCATGGCCTTATGCAAAAAGCACTACCCATGTCGGACAGATCGTCGGCGCATATCTACCAGCAGATACATTTGCTCGCTATAATCGTATGGCTGGCAATTCGGTCCTTATGGTTTCGGGGAGCGATGAGCATGGCACGCCTATCCTGATCGATGCTGAGCGTGAGGGCATTCCTCCACGCGAATTTATTGCTCGCTTCCATAATCAGATTGTGAACGTGTGGGAGCGACTCGGCATGTCCTGGGACCTCTATACAGAGACGGGTACTCCCAATCACTACCGCATCACGCAAGATTTCTTTTTGAAGCTATATGAAAAGGGCTATATCTTTAAAGATACTATGCAGTCTCCATATTGCCCAACAGATCGTCGTTTCTTGCCTGACCGTTATATCGAGGGCACATGTCCAAATTGTGGCTATCCAGCAGCACGTGGCGACCAATGTGATAATTGTGGACACACGCTTGACCCTGTTGATCTTATCAACCCCAAATGTCGGCTGTGTGGAAGCGTAGATAGTACGTTAGAAATACGACCCACTGAGCACTTCTTTCTGGATTTACCGAAGTTGCAGGAACCGTTGTTAGAATGGCTCTCGCATGATAAAGATCACTGGCGTCATAACACCATTGGCTTTGCGATGAACTGGCTGAAAGAGGGCTTGCGGGCACGAGCGATTACGCGTGACCTGGATTGGGGCGTGCCGATTCCACTAGAGGGCTATGAAGATAAACGTATCTATGTCTGGTTTGATGCGGTCATTGGGTACTTCTCGGCCTCGGTCGAGTGGGCCGAGCGACAAGGAACACCCGATGCATGGAAAGATTGGTGGATTCCTGGCAAGGTTGAACCAGCGGTCAAGTCGTACTACTTCATTGGCAAAGACAATATACCGTTCCACGCGATTATCTGGCCTGCAATGCTGCTTGGCTATGGTGACCGCAATTTACCTTATGATGTGCCTGCCAACGAGTTTATGACGATGAGTGGCGCGAAGGCATCTAGTAGCCGTGGCAATGTTGTATGGACACCGGACGTGCTGGACCGTTATAGTGCTGACGCTCTGCGTTACTATCTTTCAGCAACAGCACCAGAGGGGCGTGACACAGACTTTACTTATGAAGAACTGGTACGCCGTAACAACGACGAGCTTGTCGCCACCTATGGTAATGCGGTACATCGCACCTTGACGTTCTTACAGAGCAAGTTCGGCGGTGTGGTGCCAGAGCCAGGGGCGTTACGCGAGGCGGATCGAGAGATTATGGCAGAGGTTGAGCGCGGCTTTGGACTGGTAGGTCACAATATCGCATTATGTCACATGAAGGATGGCCTCAACGCTGCAATGGCGGTTGCACGTGCAGCGAATCGCTACCTGGATGAGCAGGCTCCGTGGAAACAGATCAAGGTTGACCGCGAGGCTGCTGGTACGTCGATCTATGTCATGTTACAAGTGCTGAGCGGCCTGCACACTATGCTCAGTCCCTACCTGCCCTTCTCGTCGCAGCAGCTACACGAGTACCTGGGCTTTGAAGGTGAGGCAGATAAGATGTTCTGGCGTCTTGAGCATGTGCCAGCAGGTACTAAGTTGCCTACACCTGCGCCATTGTTCGCCAAATTGGAAGAGATCGTCGCAGAGATAGTATAAGCTGAGGCTAGGGCACCCGCAAGGGGATGCCCCTCCCATACAACGATGTGCTGTAAACTTGTTCGTGTATGGGAGGGGCATCCCCTTGCGAGTGCCCTATTTTTGTTTTATGAGTTATGCTGAAACGTTGTAGCCTGCAACCTGTGCTCCTAAGCAAGCAGCTCCTACGACGCCAGAGAAGTCGCCAAGTTTGGCGCGTAGAATTGGAGTTTTCTTTGCGGGTTCGGAGAGTGCTGTGGTATGAGCACGATGCACTGCTGTTTCGTATAACAGGTCGATAGCCTCGATAACACCGCCACCGAGAATTACAGCATCGGGATTATAAAAGTTTAGCACTGAAGCTATACCATAGCCAAGATAGTTAGCTGCCTCAGTCACCTTTTCAATGACAAGTTCGTCCTTATGTGCAATCGCATCAGCAAGAATGCCAGAACGAATCACAGTGTCACCTTCTTTGAGTTGCTTCTGTGCATCATCCGAAAGCACTGAAGCACGCCCATGATGTATGTCTGCCATAATTGATTTAGTGATCGCGGTACGAGAGGCGTAGGCTTCGAGGCATCCGAGACTCCCACAGCCACAGATGCGCCCACCAGCTTGGATCGTCATATGTCCCACTTCACCAGCAGTTCCCGTTAAACCTGTATACATTTTGCCGTTTGACACTATACCTGAACCAATGCCAGTTCCCACAAACATACACACAAAGTTATTATAGCCTTTTCCCGCGCCATAGAGATATTCACCTTGTGCGGCTACCTCTACGTCATTCCCGACGTATACGGGCTTGCCAAACTGCTTACCGAGAATATCGCCGAGATGCATATCATGTACACCCAGGTTGGGCGCATCAACCACAATACCATTCTTGCGATCAATTTGGCCCGCCGCACCAACACCAATTGCTAAAATTTGTGCTCCATCAGGCAACTTAGCATCTTCAATTGCTGTTGTCGCAAGTTCAATAGTCCGTTGCGATACAAAGTCCTGTCCACGCTCGGCACGTGTGCGCTTACGAGCAGAGGCAATCACTTCTCCCGATGCTACATCAACAACCGACACAAGCGTCTTTGTTCCTCCCAGGTCGATACCCAGGGCATACACTTTGGCTTTGGACATAGGTTTTTCCTCATTTCTGAAATGGCAAACTTAATCCGGGCTGTACATCAAGGTCAAGACTATGGTGCTCTCCTCGTGAGAGATGGAAAAAGGCCGCGCCTGCAATCATGGCAGCGTTATCAGTACAAAATTCGATTGGTGGATAGCTAAGGCGAATGGAAAGTGGTTGCAATTCTTGCTCGATACGATTGCGCAAGCGAACATTTGCAGCCACACCACCTGCAAGCACAACCTGTTTGACATTATATTCCTGGGCGGCAAGACGCGTTTTGACCGCAAGGACATCGACAACCGCCTCTTGGAAGCTGGCTGCGAGAAAGGGGACGTTTGTTGTACCTTTTTGTGCAGCTTGTGCTCCCATACGCGTATAGTGGCTGACCTGTTTGCCTTCACTCTCGGCGGCTGGACGCTCATCGGCTGTCGCGCCCTCAGCAAGATGGAGCATAGCGGTCTTAAGACCGCTAAAACTAAAATCGTAGGTGCCTCGCAACCACGCTCTCGGCAGACGATAGGCAGTACGGGCAAGAGTAACAGGTTGTTCTTGCTGTAAAAGTTCGTTTTCGGCGTGTTGTGCCGCTTTTTGAATAGATGGGCCACCGGGATAGTCTAAGCCAAGAATGCGTGCTACCTTGTCGAATGCTTCACCCGCAGCGTCGTCGCGCGTATGCCCAAGCAGTTCATAGTCTCCATGATCGCGTACCAGCACAAGTTCACTGTGAGCACCCGAAATGACAAGACACAGTAAGGGAAAGCGTGGATCATCTTCCATATAGCCTCTATCAAACTCTGACGAGATTTCTGGTGCAACACCCTTGCATAGCCAATTAGCGTAGATATGTGCTTCAAGGTGGTTTACACCGAGAAAAGGCAGATTGCGGGCAAGCGCAAGCGTCTTGCCCACGGTGAGACCAACGAGGAGTGAGCCTGCAAGCCCAGGACCGTATGTTGCCGCGACAGCATCTATCTCGTCCCATGAACAGCCGGATTGCGCGAGCGCGGTCTCGACGACAGGAATAGCCGAAGCGAGTTGTTGCCGGGATGCAACCTCTGGCACAACACCGCCATAGCGATTGTGAATATCTATTTGTGATGCAACGACATTTGAGAGCAACCAACGACCGTCTTTGACGATGGCAGCACCCGTTTCATCACATGAGCTTTCAATACCAAGTACGAGCATAGCTGTTTTTCTGTAATCCTTTACTTATTGTGCCTCTAACTTCTGATAGAGCGCGGCTTTGAGTTCCTGAAAGCGTTGTTTATATGCAGGCGAGTTTATTTCATCAGTCCACATAATAACCGCATCTTCCTGGTTATCACTATAGTAACGATGCCGTATACCAGCTTCACGAAAGCCATATTTGCGATAGAGATTCTGAGCCGTGTAGTTCGAGACCCGCGCTTCTAACGTAACCCACTTCGCTCCAATGCTATACGCAATATCAATCAGACTTACGAGTAAAAGTTCGCCTAAACCAAGACGACGAAAGCCTGGATGGGTTGCAATAGTCGTAACATGAGCCTCATCGACCATGAGCCATAAGCCAGCAAACCCGATAATAGAGTCTAGTTCGGGTGAAGGCGTTATGATGCTAGGACGATTGGGCAACAGCGAAAGAGGGAATAGGCGGTTCTTGCGCGGCTTTTCTACCTCTTGCGGTGGCACAGTCGCACGTTCCTCCGCAATATGTTTATCACGCAACACAATATAGTGCGCCCAACGATTATCTTGCAATTCCTTGCGATAAGCACTGGGAGGCCATGTTGATGGATAGGCAAGACGTTCGATCTCGACGACACGAGGCACATCTGCCATAGTCATTTGGTCAATCGCGTATCGCACCCTCTTCCCTTTCTGTATTACCTTGACCCGTAGGTCGCTGGAATGACATGCCAAGTAATGCTCGTTTTCTCGTACTTGTGGTAATTGAAGGACGACGCAAGTAGAGTGGTTCGAGTAATAATGGGTCGTCTACTTTACCTTCTTGCCATTGTTGAATAGCAAGGGATGCAAGCACAGACGCATGACGCGTTGACTGTACGTTGTTGAGAAAGAGACCCTGTGCTTGCAAGTACATAGCAAGAGCCTGACGTGAGATTTCACTTATCTCGCCACAAAAGAGAAACGGGAACATGTGTTGTATATTAGAGCCATTTCCCTCACCACTTACCTGTACTTGTATAAATTCGGCTAATTGTGATGGCGAAAACACGCCATACTCACTTATCCGTGTCAACGAATACATTGCATCGCCCCGCTCTGTCGTTCGTAGAGAAATCCGGTAGCAAGCTGCATACAGTTCTGAGCGTCCGGCTTCCATAACGGCACAAAGAGGATATGCTATCTGCTGTTGCTGAGCGGCGATGATGTCTAATGTACTTATTCCGAAAAGCGGCTTTTGGAGTACAAAGGCAAGCGTTTTCGCGGTAGCTAATGCTACACGAACGCCGTTAAATGAGCCTGGTCCTGTAGCAACGGCGATACCATCAATATCCGCCAGAGTCGTATGGCATTCAGCAACAAGCCGTTGAATACGTGGAAGCAATTCAACACTATGGTTGCTGTCAATATGCCATGTATATTCGCCATGCACATCTTCCTCTGAACATAAGGCGATGCTTGCACGGCGGTTAGACGTATCAAGCGCGAGTAATAGCATGCGTGTTTTTCTGAAATTGTCGTAGTAGTTCGGAATAGCGAGCACCTATAGCAGTAAATAGAAGCCTTCGCTCTGCTTCACTTTGCATATGTATAGCGATACGGAGCGTTTCAGGCACCCATAAGCCATCCGCTTTGTCAGCCCACTCGACAACACAAACTCCTGTCGTGTCGTAAAAGTAATCCTCAAAACCCAGGTCAAATATCTCTTCGGGATTCTCCAAGCGATACAAATCAAAATGGTAAAGTGCAGGCCCTTTCGTGTTTTCTTGCTCGTCTTGCGTTCGACGCACTTGCCCTACATATTCTTTTAAGAGGGTGAAGGTTGGGCTAGTAATAGTTGCAGTGATGCCTAGCCCCTGAGCAAGTCCCTGGGTAAAGGTCGTTTTGCCCATGCCGAGTTGCCCATCGAGGAGGAGCAGTTCTCCACCACGTAAGAGTTTACCCAAATGCACACCGAGGAGCTGCGTCTGAGCAGAACTAGAACTGAGAATATTTAGAGTAAGTGCATCTTTTTCCTGGGCGTCGCCAGTGGCGAGACTACCTTCAAACACGATAGCATGTCCCTACATTTCGTGAGTATTGCGTGTTCCCCATTATAGCATATCAGCACGATTTCTTCTTAGCGAAGTTTTGAGCCACAGTTGCGACAGTAGAGCGCATTCACACGCACGGGCTGTCCACAATGTGGGCATGGTTGCATTTGTGCTGCTGCGGCTGGAGCAGGCTGTGGTGGTGGGGCTGTATGCGTAACAGGCTGAGATGCAGGAGGTGGCGCATAATTCGCTGTAGGTGTGGGAACAAACTGTTCTGCGGGGTATGCCTCGTTCTTTACTTCTTGCAACTGTGCTTCACGGTTACGTGCATCGTGATCTAGCTCTTGAATACTGGCACATAGACGCGAAAGCTGTGCATCAGTAAGTGAGCCTTGCTGATACAGATTCATTGCGACATTGCCGAGTTCATTCAAGAGTTGCTGCCGTTGCTCCCAAAGCTTGTCCAGCTCGCTTTGCTTGCTACGGACACGTAGTTGTTTTTGTGCTTCCCAGCTGGTGCGACTGACGGCTGTATTCATAAAATTTTTCGCGGACTCTACAAAATCGCTCATGATTTGTCCTCCATAATAGGATTGAGTTACTTTTTATGTCTATTCTTGTACCGCGTGCTGATGAACGCGGATTTCTTCAAAGCGACCGTTGTAACTGAGTTGTACGGCTACAACGTCAATGCGCCATGAACGTTCAGAGCATGCATGCAGATCAAGATAATATGTTGCTAGTTGCACAAGTTTTTGCTGCTTACGCGGCGTGACCGCTTCTTCTGGCAAACCATAGGCATTGCCTCGACGCGTCTTGACTTCGATGAAGATCAGATCGTTCGCATCTTCCGCGATCAAGTCGATCTCACCATGACGACAACGGAAGTTACGCTCGATAATACGATACCCTTGGCGCGTGAGTTCCTCCGCCGCCAAACGTTCTCCAGTGCGACCAAGCCCTTGACGTGCAGCCCTGATAGGCTTGGAAGTGTCCGTGCTGTCTATCACAATCTCCCTACTATAACTACGTTGTTTTACTGATAGATGTTGTAATATGCTCATTATAACCTAATGCACAGCAGAAAACATCAATATGAAATCCCTGTACGGGTCTGCTTTAGCAGACCTCTCGCCAATAGATTCTGTCCACAGGATTGATGAAACGTTGCAGATGTCCTGCTAAGACTGTGATATTCCCACAGGGTGTGCTAAAGCAGACCCGTACAGGGGGTCTACCAAAAGGAGCCAAAACATATGAGCGAGCAGCATAACCCGACACAATATCCACTCGTTTTTATTCATGGGTCGGGCGATAGTGGACGCGTGTGGCGATTTCAGATTGAGCATTTTGGAATCCAAAATGCCTTCGCGCTTGATTTGCCGGGGCATGGGCAACGTCCAGATACACTTCCCACCGAGGTGACGATACAGGAATATGCACAAGCGGCACATGACATTGTGACACAGGAACTACACCTGCAAAAGCCGATTATCGTAGGACACTCCCTGGGTGGTGCCATTGCGCTTACAATGGCTCTTGAGTATGGCAATGAGCTAGGAGGCATAATTTTAATTGGGACGGGTGCAAGACTACGTATTCTCCCTGCTCTCCTTGCCGACGCGAAAAACACGCCAGAGCAAGCACGCCTGCGCTTATCGCAAATGGCAGTAGCAACAACAACTGCACCTACAGTTTCACAGTTGGTAGTACAAGAGCAAGTCGCACCAGGGCCGAGCATTCTCTATCGTGATCTTGCAGCATGTGACGTTTTTGATATCATGAAAAAGCTATACGAAGTATCTACGCCGACCTTAGTTCTTTGTGGAGCAGAGGATCAGTTGACGCCTGTGAAGTACAGCACCTATCTCCACCAGCATATTTCAGGCTCAACACTACGCGTTATTCCAGGTGCAGGTCATTATGTGATGCGTGAGCAACCGGAGGCGGTGAATTCAGCAATTGACGAGTGGATGCAGATAGAGTTTGCCCCCTCGACGTACTAAGCCTGTTCGTGCTACAATGTCGCAAGCAGATTCCTCGAAATAAAGTAACGTTGATGCCGATACGCAACTCTGTGCGTAGTCAAGGCATGGTGTATAGTAGTAGGTTAGATCAGCAGAGAGTAAACTAGGAGAGACATGACATGTCAGGTCATTCAAAATGGTCGCAAATTCGCCGCTCGAAGGGCGTTAATGATTCACGGAGAGGACAGTTGTTTACGCGGCTAGGACGTGAAATCGTCGTCGCGGTCCGTGAAGGCGGGGGTAGTGATCCCGATGCGAATTTCCGCTTACGCATGGCGGTCCAACATGCTCGTGACGCAAACATGCCGATAGATAATATTGAGCGTACAATTAAGCGTGCGGCTGGTGGCTCGGAGGATACCAATCTTGAGGAGATCACCTACGAGGGTTATGGCCCTGGTGGAACAGCGATGCTCGTACAAACACTGACCGAGAACCGCAATCGTACTGTTGCTGAGGTTCGCAATGCATTCAACCGCAATGCTGGTAATATGGGTGAGAATGGATGTGTTGACTGGCTCTTCGAGTCCAAAGGTGTCATCGAGGTACAGCTAGATGGGCATGATCCCGACGAACTCGCGTTAGAGGCGATTGATTTCGGAGCCGATGACGTAGAACCAACAAAACCTGATGATGAGACGTTGATTATTTACACTGACCCATCGGATGTTGAGAAGGTTCGTAAGGAATTAGAGGCACATAAATACACGGTCCTCAAATCTGAGGTGACTATGGTGCCTAAGACACGAGTTGAGCTTGCTGATGAGAAGACAGCACACCAGTTTATTCGTCTCACAGAAAAGCTGGAAGACCTGGATGATGTGCAGAACGTGTATTCCAATGCCGACTTCCCAGAGGAGTTTGCATCTTCCTATGCATAAATTGTAAGAACGATGAAACAAGGTCAGCACTGTTGCAAATTTATAAGAGGACGCCGACTGAGGACATGGTGGAACGGTGGAGACAGACGGACGCCCACAAGGGGCGTCCCTACTATACCCTCTATCGTACAAATAGTGGAACAAATCTGTATATATAGTAGTGATGCCTCTTGTGGGCATCCGTTGACAAGTCTAAAAGGGTGAGAGGAGACAACATAGAAATATGAGTGACATGTCTACGCTCTCACTAGCTTCAAATCCTCCATATCGTATCGCGCTTGGCATCGACCCCGGCACGGCTATCGTTGGCTATGCAGTAGTGATGGCGAAGGGTAGTGAGTTGCATATGCTCACCTGTGACGTGGTGACAACGCCGGCAAAGATGCCGCTTGCGCAACGACTTCAAATTATCTACGAGGGACTAAGCGCGATTATTGCTACGTACAAACCGAACGAAGCTGCGATGGAAGAGCTTTTTTTTGCAAAAAATGCTCGTACCGCTATGACGGTTGGTCAAGCACGTGGAGTGGCGATGCTTGCACTAGCAAACGGTGGCCTTTCGGTAGCGGAATACACTCCGATGCAGGTTAAGCAGGCGGTGACAGGTTATGGTAGTGCGGGCAAAGATCAGGTGGGTGAAATGGTACGGGTGTTGTTGAAGCTTTCCAAGGTTCCAAAGCCAGACGACGCGGCTGACGCGGCAGCGGTTGCTATCTGTCATCTGAATACGCTTCCCTACTCTCAGCTACTTAGCGGCTCACGATAATAGCAACGTGAAGGGCTAGGGCATCCCCTTGAGGGTGCCCTGGTAGGACTAACATGACCTGGATTAAATAGACAAGCACCTTCTCTAATACTCCTACTTCCAATGGTCTTCAGTTACTTCTACATTATATTAGCGTTTCTGCATATAGCGGATTATGAAGAGATGAGGTTTTGGGGCGATGATTACAGGTATTCATGGAACACTTGAGACGAGCAAGGCAGACGCCGTTATTTTACGTGTTGGTGGCTTCAGTATACGTGTAGCTGTTCCCTCTTCAACGCTCCATCGTCTAACAGAGGAAGGCACGGAGGTGTCACTCTATACACATTTTCATATACGTGAAGATGGGATAGCTCTGTATGGTTTTCTCGACGAGCAAGACCGCAACGCCTTTGAGCAACTGATCGCGGTAAGTGGTGTTGGCCCCAAAGTAGCATTAGCATTACTTTCAGTGATGGATGCGCCAACGCTCTACAAAGCGGTTGCAGATGAGGATGTACAACGCCTGGGCCTAGCTCCTGGCGTTGGCAAACGGTTGGCATCGCGGTTGATTCTTGAGTTAAAAGGAAAATTGCCCACGCTTCCCACTGCAGAAGCGGTTGGTGCTCCCTCTGGGAACAGAATACAAGCGGAGGTCCTGGAAGCATTACTAGGATTGGGCTATTCTCCTTCAGAGGCGCAAGCAGCTCTAGCGAAGATTCCTCAAGATCAGGCGATGACGTTGGAGCAACAGGTTACATTTGCCTTACGCTCTTTTTCGCGTCAATAAATTCCTATTCTATTTCACGATGCAGAGGACGTAATGATAACGGAAGAACGGCTTCCCCCAGCTTGTGCTTTCGCAGTTTCCGTACTGGCAGAGCGCGACACAGACCCCGACGCGGTTCCAGAAGAAGCTGTCGAAGCCGCACAACAGCATATGGCAATGTGTGCACGTTGCCTGAGTGCGCAGGCGACGAACTCAGACAATGTGCGCAAGAGGAAAAAAGTACGGCGCGGCGGATTAGGAACAGAATATACAGGCCCACTAGTTTCCGAAACATCCACAGAAGAAACCGACTCACCAGCATTGGAAAGGACCGTACCGGAGACGCGTTCAGAAGCACACGGCGAACAGCAAGCATCACTTGCGACAACGCCATCTGTTCCTCAAGCGTCTCCGGCACCAAGGGATGCAGTTTCGCAACCAACAGCGCTCACACTACTTGACGAAGGCACACTTGACTGTCAGCAGTGCAGAAGCAAACTTAAAGAGTATGCTGAGGCATTGGACAACGGGCAGAATGTTGCTGATGCTTATCCAGAGGTACAAGAACATCTGCTTACCTGCGAATCTGGTTGTCTCGTATTACTTGACCTTTTTCGACAGGAAGCGAAGTCAACACGTAAGTACCGTCGTCGTCTTGTACGTGATCCGTTCAGCATTATTGGCTGGGAGGCAACAGGCTTCTTTCGAGGTGGTCAAATTCCTGTGTCGCCAATGGCACTTTCCTATGGCACGCTTATTCTTTTGCTGCTTGCTGCCTCCCTCAGTGCATTTATAGGAATTAGTTGGGATAACGCACGTTATTATCAGCCAACGGGTGTTGCTGTACCAACACCTGATGGTATTGGCTTAAGTGATGGCTTGAAAGCCTATGATGCGTGTAACGCAAACAGTTATCGTGATAAACGTCAGGCTGCACAGTCACTCCAAAGTGGAGACGTTTCTAAAGCACGTTCATTGCTTACCTCCGCAGTTAGCACGGCTGTTACCGATACAACCGGATGTAATGGAGCGGAAGCAGCGATCTACCTCGAAGATTTACAGGTGCGCCAATCAGGACATCCCTATGGTATGATCGTGGTTAGCTTTGATAGCGGTTCCGGTAATGCCGACCCTCACGGAGGTACAGATAGACACATTTTGTATGCAGCCTATACGCAAGAGCTTGTCGGGGCGTTCATTGCGCAACAACAATACAATTTGACACAGATGAAAACGCCAGGAGCACCTTTACTCTACCTTGTCCTGGCAAACACGACTGGTGTTGAGCAAGGAGCACTGCAAATAGCAGAGGTGGCAGCATCGCTAGCAAGCGGAGGAACATCGCCACATCAATTAGGACTACTAACCTCAGTACCCGTAGGAAAAACGCATCCAGTATTAGGTGTGCTGGGACTTGGACCAAGTACGCTGGTGCGTGTTGCCTTGCCAATTATGTGTCGCGCAGGTCTGCCACTTATTGTACCAACAGCGACAGGACTTTTCATACTCGACATTATCACCAGTACGGCCTTGTATAGACATTGTACGCCGGGTTTTGCATTCGTGCGTTTCTCGCCCGATGACGACAGCCAAAGTTCTGCTGGCGCGAACTTTGCAGCGGACAAGCTGCATGTTCATAATGCTGCCGTTTTCTACGACCCTAGTGATCCATCATCAGAGGGATCGGCGAATAGTTTCAGTAACAACTTCAAGAAATTCGGTCATGGTACTATCGTCGCTCAAGAAACGGCAGTCGCAAGTGGTATTCTTGATGCTCATGGACGCCCACAGGCTGCACAGGATGTCCTTTTGGCGGGTCTCAAGGACGCATTAAATGCGCAACCACGACCAGAATTAGTCTACACATCTCTGCTCACAAATGACGTAGTTACACTTGCACAGGCGATAGCGCGACTGCCACAAAACCAACAGCCGATTCTTATGGTGGGGGGAGAGTATGTCGAGCCGTCGGCACTACAAGGTCTGGTACAATGGACTCGACAACAACAACTATCACTACCCAGGATATTTGTTTCAATGTCGTCAGCAGCGCGTCCACCAACTGAGAGTTGGCCTAAGCAGTTCTACGCGAGTTTCTGTACGTCGTTCGCAGCACCGGGGAACTACTGTAGTGGCGCGGCTGCACACGATCAGGGAGCACTCTTCTTTGGAGACGGCATCGAGATTGTGGCGAAGGCAGTTGGTCCGATTGCTAACCAGGACAACTTTCCAACAGAAGCACAGATGGTTCAACGGATTAGCCAGGAGAATTTCGCTGGCGTGAGTTGTCCAATTGCACTGCATATTCAAAGTCTGGTTGTAGTTGTAAATACGAAGGTCTTGCCCGTTGTGTTAGGCATTCAAGGCGATGGAAGTTTGCAGATAGTAGGGTAGGGAAAAGGGGATGGCATGGAAGTATTGGTTGTCACGCTAGCATTTACGACACCTGTAAAGGATGTGGATACGCTTGCACGGATACAGCTCGTTCAAGAGACGGTACGCAATACACAAGGTTTGGTGACTTCTCGTTTTTACCGAGGACGAGGATCATCACCTTGTTATGCAATACTTACAACGTGGGAAAGCGATGAAGCATGGAAACAAGCGCAAGAACGCTACAATCCTAAACAACTACTAGCTAGTTCGGCGGCAGAACTTTTCGTTTCGCCGCCTGAACAACTACTCTTCACCTACCTATGGGGCTATATTCGTCCAGCCGCTTCCCCTGAGCTTGCAGCAATTCATCTGGCAACCGTTCGATCTGAACAGGCTGATGTAGCACAACGTGGCTGGATCGAGGGATTAAAAAGACAAGCAGCACACTCTTCACTTGCTTTTGGATTTCTTGCACGTGGTATAGCCGAACCACTTCCCTCAACAGAGCCGCATTTGCCCTATACACAAGGCAATACGTTTCTCAATTTGCTAAGTTGGTCCAGTGATAGAGAACGTGAGGATTTCTACACTGACGATCACTTCACAGCAGTTCATCGCTTTATCAGCGGCATAGGCACAATGCAGATAGTGACATTAGAGCCATTGTAAAGCAATATATCTAGTCTGAAGAGGTTTCTGCAACAGGTTTATCGTAGTACTTTTTTAGTTCCATCTGTAGAAGATTATGGTCTGCCCAAAGTTGACTGGTAAACGTGTGGTATTCACCGTCGCAAAGAGGAATAGAATTGAGACACTTACGATGCTGCATGAGACGGAAACGCAATGCGGTTCCATCTACATCAATCCAGATATGACGACGTGTGTAACCCGTTCCCCACTTAAAAAGAACGGTTGAGTCGTACTCCTCGAACCATCCGCGTCCCTTAAGAAGATTTTTGTTGATGCTTTGTAACATTTCAGCAAGCCCGCTATCGCGCAAAACGCGCTTAGCGTTCTCGCGTTTCGCAAGACGTGTTGCCTCTTGCTCATTTTGTTGCTCTTGTAGAATTTCGTCCTGACTCGTAGGATATTCCTGCCTTTCGATAGAATACTTTTGGCAATCACTATATCATACCACAAAATAGAACTATACCGTTATCAGAATTCAGCAAATGCATCTTGTTTCGTGCATCTTCTCGTATGTTGCATATTCATAAGGGAGAGAACTGGCGGCATTTCTGAAACACTCATATGTGGATGGTCCTGATAATGAATGCTACGCGGTGGTGAAATAGAAAACACGTTGTCGGAGGATTGTTTAGCGTGACGTTTCGCGTCAGCTATAAGGACACCAATTTCATCGAGATTGTGAGGATGTCGAAATTGATTGTTGACAACGCCAATAGAAAGAGAGACAAGTGGAAACTGGTAGGCGCGCCCTTTACGATCTACGCCACTAATTGAGCCTCGGTCCAAGTCTTCATGTCTATAGAGTACCATACTTTGTTGTTTGTAACGATCAAGAATATGCTCGCACAACAGTTGTGCTTTGTCGGGTGTTGTCATAATAAGAAAGTCATCGCCGCCAATATGTCCAACGAAATCGGTAATATTACCAAGCTCGTAGACAACGCGTTGACACACCTGCCCAACCAGTAAGATCATATTATTGCCAGCAAGAAAGCCATAGACATCATTAAATGCCTTGAAATTATCAAGATCAAGATAGAGAAGACTCCACTGGTCTGTACTATTTAACTTACTACTTATGGCCCGCTCTAGTTGTAGACCTCCAGGAAGTTGCGTAAGTGGAGAAAGTGAGCCTTGTTGCATACGTTTCAGTTGACGGCGGATGCGTGCAAGCAGCTCGTCTGTATCAAAAGGTTTTGTAATATAATTGTCAACACCTAGCTCGAAGGCACAAGTTTTGTCAGCATGAGATACACAAGCACTTAAAACAATGATAGGAATATTCATTGTTTTAGGGTGATCACGCAGTTGCTTCACCACCTCATATCCATTCATGACTGGAAGCATAATATCTAAAATAATGAGTTGCGGCATTTCACGAAGCGCGAACTCTACAGCATCTTCGCCGTTAAGGACAGTAACAGTGGAATAGCCCTCAATATCTAACGTTTCTTTAAGAAGTTCAGCAAGGGTTGGCTCGTCCTCAACAACTAAAATGGTCGTCATATGTGCTCCTGCCTCTACATTTTACAATACTTTAGTATACTGGCCCAACGACAAAAGTGCTACATCAAACCAGATGTATCAAGGTTGTCTGTAATATAGTATTGTTCTCTACCACTACGCCTTTGCACACCATCGTGAAACAGGTGTATTTCATATTAATTATGCCCAAGTATGAGCATCTTGCGCTAAAAATGAAAAACACTCTCTGACGCAAGTTTCTTTCGCATCGCATTGAATTACAGGCAACCACACGTGTTCAATCTGATACAGCACAAGCAAGAGGCCCAGAGCAATCCGCTTCCATGAAGGATAAGACGCGAAAAATAAAAGAACGAAAAAGCCTGTTACTCTGCCGTAAAAACACGTAAATAGTATAAGAAGTAGGTTTTGACGTGCGATATGTACCACATCTGTCATACTTAGTATAACATTCCTGCACATACTTGCAAGGGTTTTGTTACACAAATCGCATTGATTCGTAAAAATTCTCTAATTCTTCACATTCTATGAACATTCTATGACTTTTGGGTATATATTACGGTCTTCACATCTTTCTGAAGTCCTACAAAGCTAGTTGACGCATTACTCCTCGCTTCTGGGTAGCATGACTGCGCTTCCATTTTTCTAAAGGTTCTCACTAGTTGACGCATTGCTACTCTTGATATACTATACTATCAAGAGTAGCAACGCGGAAGGGTAAACAATGACCTCATCAGCAGTGGCTGAGCGACCAATCACGTTTCACAGCAAGGGACAGCCAACATTTCTCCTCGAAGGAATGCTTCATGTACCCAGAAGAGCAGAACACATGCCATGCGTGATACTTTGCCATCCGCAACCAGCGAGCAGTGATATGAATGATACACTAACAGTAGCATTAGCGAGAGACCTCGCGGCTTCTGGCATGCTTGCATTGCGTTTTAACTTTCGTGGCGTACAAAAAAGTCAGGGTCAGCAGACTGAGGGACGGTTGGAGCCGCTTGATCTGGCAGGTGCTATCGACACAATAGTAAAAATACCCGGCGCGAATCCAGCCAAGGTGTGTGTTATTGGTCACGGCTTTGGAGCTTACATTGCGCTTCTTTATGGACCGTTTGATCCACGAATACGTACCGTAGTGGCAATAAGCTTACCGCTTTTTCGTGCAGCAAATGGTTTTCCTCGCCCATTTGAGCGTCCGAAGTTGTTTGTCACAGGCGAGTTTGACGAAATCTGTCCACGCTATAAGCTCGAACCCTTTGTTGAGCAGCAAACAGGCCCCAAAGGTCTTAAAGTGATCACAGGAGCGCGACATCTCATGCGAGGCTATGAAGAAGCGACTGTGACAACTGTTACAAAATACGTAAAGACATGGGCGATAATGCCCGGAGTGTAGATAACATATGAATCCCAGTAACCCCATTATCGTTCAAAGTGATCGTACCATTTTGTTAGAGGTAGATCATCCATTACACGCAGAGGCAAGAGATGCGCTTGCTCAATTTGCCGAACTAGAAAAATCGCCAGAGCACATTCATACCTATCGACTCTCACCACTTTCACTCTGGAATGCGGCGGCAGGTGGTATGAGCGCGTCAACAATTCTTGAGCTTCTAACACACTATAGTAAGTACGCGATTCCTTCAAATATCGCAGTGGACATTCGTGAGTACATTAGCCGCTATGGACGTATCAAACTGATTCGTGAGGGAGACGCGTTATTACTCACATCACAAGATACAGCATTGATTGTTGAGGTGATGCATCACAAACGGACGCAGCCGTATATCTTGCGACAGATAGATCGTAACACGATTCAGGTTGATGCCTCACGACGTGGACATATCAAGCAATCGCTCATCCACATGGGATTTCCCGCCGAGGATTTAGCTGGTTATACAGATGGTTCAGGGCTACCACTCAAATTAGTGTCGCCAACACATCAAGGAAAGACCTTTGAGCCACGAGGTTATCAGTATGCGGCTTCATCGGCCTTCTATGCGGGCGGTGCGCCAAGTGGTGGTAGTGGTGTTGTTGTCCTGCCATGTGGTGCTGGCAAAACAATTGTTGGTTTGGCAACGATGGCAGATATTCAACGAGCAACACTCATTCTGACGCCGAACACTGTTGCGGTACGTCAATGGATTAGCGAGATTCTCGATAAGACCGATATTCCACCCGAAATGGTCGGCGAATATACGGGCGAGCGTAAGGATATCTGTCCAATCACGGTCAGTACCTATCAGATTCTTACCTATCGTCGCACCATCAAGCACGAAGATGGAACCGAAGAGGAGACGTATCCTCATTTTTCGCTCTTCACCAGCTACGATTGGGGCTTGATTGTCTACGACGAGGTACACCTGCTACCAGCCCCAGTCTTTCGTGTCACGGCTGAAATTCAGGTCCGTCGTCGGCTAGGTTTGACGGCGACACTTGTACGCGAAGATGGACGCGAGGCTGATGTCTTTAGCCTGATCGGACCGAAAAAATATGATGTGCCGTGGCGCGAATTGGAGAAGCAAGGCTGGATCGCAACGGCGGAATGCCATGAGATTCGTGTCGGATTAAGTGAAGATGAACAGATGAACTATGCAATGGCAGAGGTACGCGAAAAATATCGTATCGCGGCTGAAACGCCTGCGAAAATATCGGTAGTTCGCCATCTTGTAGAGCAGCATGCAGATGACCAGATACTGATTATTGGACAGTATATTGATCAATTGAAGCTTCTTGCAGAAGAATTAGATGCGCCACTGCTCACGGGCCGTACTCCAAACGGGCAACGTGAGAAACTCTACGAGCAATTCCGACGCGGCGAGATTAAACGAATGGTAGTCAGTAAGGTTGCCAACTTTGCTATTGACCTGCCTGATGCGAACGTTGCGATTCAAGTTTCAGGAACGTTCGGTTCGCGGCAAGAAGAGGCGCAACGCTTAGGGCGTATTCTGCGCCCGAAAAGCGATGGTGGGCTAGCATACTTCTATTCTGTTGTCACACGCGATACGCGCGACCAGGAGTTTTCTGCCAATCGTCAGTTGTTCCTCACAGAGCAGGGCTATCGCTATGTCATCGAGGATGCAGAAGCATTGTTAGCATTGTAATATACCTTTCTCTGATGAATGTTGTAGACCGAACGTGGGAGTGGGACCATTCCCACGTTCGGTCTACAAAACCTATAGCTTGACATGCACTCTTGATGAGTGATATTTTGGGGAAAGAGACAAATTTTAATAGAACAGAGGATGGCATGGCAAAAAGCTACATCGACGTAACAAGCGAGGATTTCGAGGAAAAAGTTTTACACGCGTCACAGTTGGCGATTGTCAATTTTTCGGCAGAACAGGTGAACGCGAGTCAAATATTAGAGCCAGAGTTTGAAGCAATCAGCAAAGAGTATCAAGGACGAGCCTTGTTTGCCAGGCTGGATGTTACAGGACATGAAGAGATTACCAAACAGTGGAATATCGAGGGAGTTCCAACCCTTCTTTTTTTTAAGAATGGACAAGAGATTTATCGTATCAAAGGTATTATGATGCGAGATAAGCTTCGCCGTCAGATAGAAGGTGCGCTCCTAGCGAACTAATAGTGTTATGGAGAGTACTCTTGTTTGTATATTTTTACGTATGTGGAGGTTGAATTGGTCGTGTTGCATGTGTATCCGATTCGTTTAGAAGCGTCATTGCACGAAACTATTTGGGGTGGACGTACATTAGAGCGCGAGAAGTGGAAACAGCTTCCAGATGGCGATGTTGCCATTGGAGAAGCATGGGAAACCGAAATTTCTACCATCGTTCAGAACGGCTCGTGTGCAGGAAAAACACTGAGCACACTCGTTGACGAATGGGGACCGTCATTGCTGGGAGAACAGGCAATGGCAATCTTTGGTTCCCGCTTTCCCTTACTTGCAAAATTCATCGACGCGAACGCGAATCTTTCGGTACAAGTACATCCCGAAGACACGTATGCCGCGTTACATGAAGGTGGCAAGCTTGGAAAAACCGAGTTCTGGTATATTCTTGCGGCAGAACCTGACGCGAAGATTGTCTACGGGTTTAAACATGACACGCAGAGAGAGGCTGTACAACATGCAATCGAGCATGTAACGCTGGAAGAACTTCTTCATGAAGAACCTGTTTCTGCTGGCGACGTTGTGTTTGTACCGGCAGGAACAGTGCACGCGATTTGTTGTGGTGTACTTCTGTACGAGTTGCAAGAATACTCTGATGTAACATACCGCATGTACGACTACGGGCGCCTTACAGCTTCTGGTAAGCCACGCGAGTTACATGTTGAACGTTCTTTGGATATCTCACACTATACAGCAGCACAACATGTCAAAGCAAAACCAGTTGTTTTGACAGGTGGTACCGGCTATGAGGAACGTTGCCTTGTGGCATGTCGTTACTTTGTAACACGAGAACTTCTGCTAAAAGAGGGTGCAAATGTGCAAAGAGACACCACAGATAGTTGTATCATTCTTTCGTCGATCGGTGCTGAGGTGAGTGTTCGATATGGAGATGCACTTACACAAAGTGAAATCTTAGCACGTGGGCAAACTATGATTCTACCTGCCGCGTTGGGTACCTATCGTATTGAAGGTAGTGGTGCGCTCTTGTTCTCCTATGTACCAGCAACAGATGATACTGCATTGATGGCATGGCAAAGAGCTAATGCATAAAGAGGAAGTGTTTAAAATAAAATTTTCAGTTTAAAAAAAACTCATTTATATTTTACACATTTTTTAATCTCATAATAAAAGT
>CAXUHF010000023.1:34683-55665 GCA_964250765.1 uncultured Ktedonobacteraceae bacterium
GGCATGGCAAAGAGATAATGAATAAAGAGTATGTTTTAAACAAAAATTTTGCTTTTCAACACTTCCTCTTTACTCTTTACGACGTTTTTTACGCTCTTCCTCAAGGTCGGTGATGGTTCCTTCGACAACCTTTGCTTCCTCTGGCTCAGCATCGGGAAAGGTATAGGAAGAAGGAGGACGACGGGTGGAGAAGGTTCGCTGCATCCGACTCACATCAGAGATTGTTTGTGATATGGTTGTGCTAACGTTGAGTGCAAACAGAATACCATACAACGCACCCCATACCGCTAAACCTACCAGTAAAGTAATAACTCCAGCTACAATACCGTTTGTTATGCCGCTTACTTTGGTGCTTAAGTAGGTTTCGTATAGAACCATTCCAACAATGGGTAGCCAGAAAAAACGGACAAGAACTTTTAGTAACCAGTGGAGAAACCACCACACGGCTTTCACCGGATCAGAGGGCATATTCCACTGGGGAAAAAGCTCTCTCTTTCGTTTTATATTTCTCATAGCAGCCTCTTTGGTACAGCACTCCCTGTACTAAAGCTTATTGTACCAGTGTCTGACTACGAATGCTAGTACGACCTTTTCGGTTATGGAGAAAGAGGCAGGGTATCATCTCCAGTAGGGGTCTTCAAAAATTGCCAGGGTGACGAAATATCACGATATGTCTCGAAAGAGATAGGACCATAGGTCAGCATATACGGGTTAACCGTGAACGTTTGCACCTTGATAAAGGGCCGACTCTGCTTGCCTGACTGCTCCAGGGGTGCAAGCAGCGTATCACCAGATTGCATCGCTGTAAAACCACAAAGGCTGCGAGCCGCTGGTTTCGTAGCAGTAGGATTTTCGTATTGAGCGACGTTATACCAGTAAACTTTTTGGTAACTCGGTTGCGCGGTATGCAGAAGACGCCATCGTGCAACAAGCCATGAACTTCCATGAAAAGAAAACGAAGGAGCGTGAGAGTCAAGGAGTTGAAGATTACTGCTAAAGCTTACTCCCCCTGCTTGGTTCTCCATCGGCTGCACAATGTACAGTTTAAATGGCGAACCACTTAGTCTTTTCGGTGTTACAATTAACGTTGCCGAGGTAAAGTGCCGAACGAGTGCTTCAGTGAATGGACTATACGGCCCAATCAACATAACCGCAGGCCCATTAGCAATACTCGGCAGAACAGCACATCTATTCGAGTCAAATACAGTCGTTGGTGTTTGCATTTGTTGACTAAGATAACGCAATGCCGCCTGCGTTGCAGCGTCGGAAGAAATATACACATGCTTAAGGTGATGCTGTTGTGCTACCTGATCGGCTTCCTGTAAGGCATTCTGTAACGAGTGCAAATCTGAATAGTAAGGATGCGAAAGTACCATGTCATTAAAGTTGCCACGAACCGCATCAAGTACACCCGCCGTACTTCCAGCAAGCTGTGCAACAATAAGAAGACATGTAAGAATATAGAGGACATAGCGTATACTCGTAGTCCACGCTTGCTGCCGTTGTAGCCACTGACTGCTTTTTACTATGAAAAGGCCAATCAGGATAAAGGGGCCAGGCATAAGGATAATTATATAGTGAGCATAGAGACCAATAGAATGTCGAGTTAAGATAAGAAGAGGCACAATTTGCCAGACGAGTAGCAAAAGCAGACCGCAACGATAGGGGTTAGCCCGAAGTAGGATCAAGAAATTACTGATACGTGACCACCACGTTTTTTTCGTATTATTCTGTGCAGCAGAAGACGGTACAATCGGACGAGACCAGAAGACGGAAATCAACGTAGCTATAGCTCCACCTATTACCAAAACGGTCATTGTGCCCCGTGTCCATGTAAGTGCTGGAACCAATCTACCAAGCAATGTGTGCTTATCAGGTACATTATCGTAATCATACGGGCTGAGAAAGAGGCGATAAAAGGTCCATGCTTTATTGTCAATAAAAACTGGTTGTTTTGTGACCGCAAGTAGTGTGTGCACATCAATGAAATTGGTGGAGACTTCCCACAAGAGATAGGGGAAGTAAGAAATAAAGAGCGCAACAATTCCCCATACAAGATCACGCCAGCGTAGAGTTTTTGGTGCAAGAAGCAGTGCTACTCCTAAAGGAAAGGCCATCATAACACCGGACGCATGAAGTTGGACAAGAATACCGAGTAAAAAAATTGCTGGAGCCAGCCATCCTTTTTTCCGCTCGACAACACCCCAAAAGAGCGTGAAGAGAAAAAGAATCGTGAGAATGGGCAACAGATTTTGGTTCCAGATAAAACGCGAGTAGAAAATAGGACGCGCAGCGACAGCATAGAGCAGTGCCGCAATAGTTGCAGTGCTCCGTCCATAGTAGCGACGCACAAATATATACGTGAGCAGGACGGAGAGCGTCATGAGTACGCCAACCATGACTGCACCCCAAAGAGGATTGGCACTAAAGGCGGCAGGTAGCATAAAGAAATAGATGATCGCAGGCGGATTGTAGATATGAATAGAGGCAATATTGCTTGTTGCAACAAGAAGGCCATGACTCACTGCGTCGTGAGCCATGCGAAACACGGCAGCCTGATCGTCGTCAAACTCCGTTGTATCAATGCCGTACAACCGTAGAAAACCAGCAATAATGACTATAAGATATATCTCCCAACTCAAGAGCCAGGAGCGAAGCAAAGCGGCAGGATTAGTACGTTTCTCTTCCTCAACGGCAGATGAGCGACGCTCGGTTGGAGTGAGACTCATTGTGCCAATGCGCTCCTGACCGCTTCAATTGTTGGCTTGACAACGATGCCGCTTCCTCCTTGTGGCATCCCTGTCTTGCTATCTTTCAATAGGGTGCCAGTAAGGATACCAACGACACGCTCATCATGTTTGATGACGCCACGTTCCACAAGTTTTCGCGCACCAGCCAAGGAAGCTGCAGATGCAGGTTCACAACCGATCCCTGAACGATCAATAATAGCTTTCGCCGCAAGAATTTCGGCATCGCTTACGAACTCCACGATACCATCGCTTTCCTCAATGACACGACGTGCTCGAGTATAGCTGACAGGATTTCCAATCTTGATCGCCGTTGCCACAGTCTCAGCATGGACTGAGAAACGCTCAGTAAACTTGCCTGTGAAACTGCGATAGAATGGGTTAGCACCTTCTGCTTGAATAGAGGCGATGCGCGGCATATGGCTAATCAGTCCAAGTTGATATGCCTGACGAAATGCCTTACCAATTGCCGAGGTGTTACCGAGGTTGCCAGCCGGAAGCACAAGCCAATCAGGTGCCTGCCAGTCCAGTTGTTGGAGCAGTTCAAAGCCAATACCCTTTTGACCCTCTACACGAAAAGGGTTCAGCGAGTTAAGCAGATAAATACCCAATTCGTTGCAAACGCTTTCGACGAGACGCATGGCGTCATCAAAATCACCCTCGATTTGCACCGTTTCTGCGCCATAGGCCAGCGTTTGCGCAAGCTTGCCTCCAGCAACATTGCCAGCCGGTAGAAAGACGATGCCTCGCATACCAGCTTGTGCCGCATATGAGGCAAGGGAGGCAGAGGTGTTGCCTGTTGAGGCACATGCGACTGCTTTCGCGCCCATTATATGTGCCATCGTGACACCTACCGTCATGCCACGGTCTTTGAAACTTCCTGTAGGATTTTCGCCCTCATGCTTGAGAAAGAAGCGGTCTAGTCCTGCATACACACCAATCTGGCGATGCCCAATGCGACCAGCACCACAATTTTCCATACCCACTGGATAGAGTGCAGTATTTCCTTCGGGCCGACTGATAACATAGGAACTAGGCACTGGCAAGATGAGTTCGCGGTAGCGCCAGACACCACTTGCATCAAGTAGATGTTTATCAATACTGCTAGCCCAAATAGGCGGACCAGAAATACGCTCGTCGAAGAGTTGCCGCCACGCGGCACCCGCCGTTGGCAGGGCATCAGTCTCTGTATCAAAAAAGAGAGCATCCTGTACTCGTCGATTTTGCTGCTCAGGGTGATTGAAAGGTATTTCAACGTCAAGCACACCACCGCAATCACAACGATAGCGTGGCACAGGAAGAGTGGATAGTCCTACCTCTATCGCAGGATAAAGCGCAAAGCATTCAACACAGCGCAACATTGTAGAAGCAAGCGCCTGCATTACATCGCTAGCAGGGGCTTTGGATGACTGGTTATTCTCCTCGCCCGCCCCCTGGCTTGGCTGGAGACCAGTAGAATTGATCACCATGACGTGCGCTTACTTCCTTTCGTATACGACTGCGCGACGGATTGAGAACACGCGCACCATTTTGGTCTGCGCGTAGAATGCGACCTGTGCCTTCGATGCCTGCGGCACGAGCAGTTGTTTCCATTGCACGCAACACATCATTAAAATGAGAGCTAGTAAGGGCGATCAGCGATGAACCACCACCGGAAAGGCTTGCTCCATACGCTCCTGCTGCAATTGCTGCCTGAATAATATCTGGCATCGCTGGAAAGAGTGCCTGACGATAAGGTTGATGCAGACGATCCTGCATGGCCTCACCGATAACCTCGTAGCGTCCCATTTGTAAAGCAGTGAGCAAGAGAGCCACGCGTCCTGTATTAAACGTAACATCAGCCTTTGAGTAACTGGCGGGTAACAGTTTGCGGCCTGCTATCGTATCCATCGGGAATGAAGGCGTGAAAATCACCGCTTTAATCTCGTCGGGGAAGGGTGTTTTAATTGCATGTATCTTCCCCTCCATGCTGGTTGTTGCAACGAGTCCTCCTAGCAGTGCAGGAGCAACATTATCGGGATGATTGCCCGCCTCGGCCTCTACCGCGAGTTCTAGCAGTTCTTCTTTTGGCATAGCAACGCCTTTAAGTCGTAGCCATTCATTTGCCGCAACTAGACCCCCAACCACCGCAGTAGCACTACTACCAAGCCCACAACCAGGCGGAATATTGGTTGCTGTGCGAATGCGTACCGATGGAACAGCCATTTGCATGCGTTCAAAGAGGAGCGCGAACGAGCGGAAGAACAAATTGTCGGCTCCCGTTGAAAGTTCTGACCCCAGCGTGCCTTCTATTTCAATAACAGGCTGTTGGGGATCGCCTTTCCTCTCTTCGACCTCAAAGCGATTATAAAGTTGTAACGCGAGTCCAAGACTATCAAAGCCGGGACCTAAGTTAGCAGACGTTGCTGGTGTTAAGACAGTAACAGAAGCAGGTAATACCAGTGCCATCGCTAGCGACCTGCCTTTCTGATGCCCTGTGCATGGTGCATCCTTTCCTAAAGTACAACTATTCTACCATGTTTTGTATCAAGACGAACTGTACAAGTACAAAAGTCACATATGATTGCTGTTCTCCCTCGGTATCGCATGCGATACCGAGGGAGAACAGCAATCATAAGGGACATAATACATCGGTTCCTACCATTAAATGCCGGCAGGCGTTTCGATGCCGCTATCAACAATGTAAAGAAGGTCAGCATCAGTAATATATTTCTTTTTGTCCGCCAGTTTGACGAAGCGGTTGTACGCTGCTTTTAGTTGTTCAGCATTTAATTTGTGACCAAGTTGACGCAAACGGGCATCAAGTCCATGGCGACCAGAATGTTTGCCTAATACCATACGAGTGTCCGTCCAGCCAACCGATTGTGGTGTCATAATCTCATATGTGAGACGATTTTTCAACATACCGTCTTGGTGAATACCCGCTTCATGCGCGAAGGCATTAGAACCAACAATGGCCTTGTTAGGCTGCACAGGGATACCGCTCATACGGCTCACGATCTGACTCGTTGCGAGTAGTTCGTTGGCATGAACACGCGTGTTCATGTTGCCGAATGAGTCGGGACGAGTGCGCAGAGCCATCACAACCTCTTCGACGGCTGTGTTGCCTGCTCGCTCACCAAGTCCATTGATGGTGACTTCGACCTGACGTGCTCCTGCTTTGATAGCCGCAAGCGTGTTCGCCGTTGCCATACCAAGATCGTTATGACAATGTGCGCTCATAATCACATTCTCGATGCCGGGGACACGCTCACGGATATGGCTAAACAACGCACCGTATTCATGTGGAAGTGTATAGCCAACCGTATCAGGAATATTTATTGTCGTGGCACCAGCTTGAATCGCAACCTCAAAAACGCGACAGAGATACTCCCAATCGCTTCGCGTAGCATCTTCAGCAGAAAACTCGACGACTGGACAGAGGTTGCGCGCATATCTCACCGTTGCGTGGATTTGTTGCAGTGCCTCTTCGCGGCTGAGTCCCAACTTGTGCTTCAAGTGGATTTCCGAGGTTGCGAGGAACACATGAATAACAGGCTGTTCTGCCTCGCGTACACCTTCCCAAGCAGCGTCGATATCGCTTACCGATGCACGAGCAAGGCCCGCCACAGCGACGCCACGCACGCGTTGCGCGATTTCTTTGACAGCGAGAAGGTCGCCGGGGGATGCGGCTGGGAAACCTGCCTCGATGATGTCCACGTTGAGTCGCATAAGTTGCTCAGCAACCTGTAGCTTTTCATCAGTAGTCATCGTGGCCCCTGGCGACTGCTCACCGTCACGCAGGGTTGTATCAAAAATCTTTACTACAGCAGAATCTCCCATAGCGTTTTTCCTCCTCAGGAATAAGATAGGTAAGTGTTCTATTTGTGTCAATACAGTGAAATGTGCGCGTAGCAGGGAGACCGCAAGGGTCTCCCCTACGCGTAGTGCTGTAACCTGTAGGGGAGACCCTTGCGGTCTCCCTGCTACACTACTACGCGCACGATCACTACAGTTACTTCGCTGTTTCGGCTTTTACTTCTGGTGTCTCTGTTTTCTTTTGAGTTGGATTCAACCAGGGCATCATAGCTCGCAGTTCGCTACCAACCTTTTCGATCTGATGCTGTGCGCCTTCACGTCGCATTGCCATAAAGCTAGGACGACCAGCCTGATTTTCGAGAATCCAATGTGTAGCGAAGCTACCGTCCTGGATTTCGCGGAGAACCTTTTGCATTTCTGCACGGACATGCTCGTCGATGACGCGTGGGCCAGAGACATAATCACCATATTCGGCGGTATCGCTGATGGAGTAGCGCATGTAGCTCATACCGCCCTGATACATCAGGTCAACGATCAATTTCATCTCATGCATGCACTCGAAATAGGCGAGTTCCGGCTGATAGCCTGCCGCGACAAGCGTCTCGAAGCCTGTGCGAATGAGCGATGTTACCCCACCACAAAGAACAGCTTGTTCGCCGAACAGGTCGGTCTCGGTCTCTTCACCAATAGTTGTACGCAGGACGCCAGCGCGAGTAGAGCCAATGGCGCGCGCATAGGAAAGCGTCATAGCTTCTGCATTACCCGTTGCATCTTGCTGGACCGCCCAGAGCGCAGGCACGCCGACACCTTCGACAAAGAGCCGACGCATCATGTGACCAGGACTCTTTGGCGCGACCATCGCCACATCTACTCCTGCTGGTGGTACAATCTGCGAATAGTGCAAGCTGAAGCCATGCGCGGTCATCAGCATTTTGCCAGGCGCGAGTCCAGGCTTGATATCACGCTCAAAGACTTCGCGGTGATTCTGGTCTGGAATGAGTATCATAATAATATCAGCTTGCTCAGCTGCTGCTGCTGGCGTCATGACGCTCAGACCATCAGCCTCGGCCTTTTCACGACTCTTGCTGCCGCTGGGTAGACCGATGACAACATTACAACCGTTGTCGTGCATGTTTAATGCATGTGCGTGACCCTGACTACCATAGCCAATGACGGCTACACGTTTCTGCTGAATGAGTTCCAGGTTCGCGTCGGTATCAAGATAAATATGTGCCATATCAATGTTTCCTTTTCAGTATTGTTGTACATAACTTGTCCCTACACATCCCCTCGCGAGATAGCGATACTACCGGAGCGTGCAATCTCACGAATACCATATGGTTTCAGGTATTCGAGGAGTTGCTCGATTTTCTCTGTGCTAGCCACTATTTCTAGTGTAACGGTTTCTTCCGTTCCATCAACGTGCTGTGCACCGAAGTGTTGCCCATGTGCAAGCACCTCTTGTACTTGAGAGCCAGTAGCGTTAACTTTGACCAAGACCAGTTCGCGTATAATAGCCTCTTGTGCAGCTAGATTTGTAACCTGTGTCACATCAATGATTTTGCGGAGTTGCTCAGCAAGATGCTCGACGCCAACCTCAGAGTCGTCCACACCGATGGTGATACGCGCTACCTGTGATTGTATACTACGTCCTAGCACTAGGGTTTGCATATTGGCGCGTCTACGGCGTAGCAGGCCAATTACACGATCCACAGACCCTGGACGGTCACGCACAAGCACGATTAAGGTATGAGCTTGCTCAGTTCCCTGTGCGGCAGCCATTTGGCCTACACGTCTAATCGTTGTATTTGTCATCTTATGCATTCTCTCCTGTTTCCTCAATCATACTGGTGATTGCTGAGCCAGGAGGGACCATTGGATAGACATTGGCCTCAGCCTCGATCACAAAGTCAATAATGACGGTGCCTTCGGTCTCCATAGCGCGCTGAATGGCACTCTCGACCTCATCACGACGCGTGATACGAATACCAGTGAAACCGTATGCTGCCGCGAGGAGCGTGTAGTCTGGACCAGTCATAGGCGTCTCTGAATAGTTGCGGTCGTTAAAGAACTGCTGCCACTGGCGCACCATGCCGAGGTAGCCATTATTCATAATGGCGACTTTCACCGCAACACCTTCTTGACGTAACGTTGCCAGTTCCTGAATGTTCATCTGGATGCCACCATCGCCAGCAACAACCCACACGGGGGCATCTGGCATACCCATCTTGACACCCATCGCGGCAGGTAATGCGAAGCCCATTGTGCCAAGTCCACCAGAGGTGATATGACTGTTCTGGCGCGTCCACTCGTAAAAACGGGCGGTCCACATCTGATTTTGACCAACGTCTGAGACGACGATAGCGTTGCCATCGGTAGCGGCGCGAATAGCATTCAAAATGCTCGTTGGGGTTGGATACTCTTCATCGCGCTGAATATGCTGTTGGCGTTCCTGCGTTTGCGCTTGCCAGCTCCGAATCTCGCTGAGCCACGCACTGTTATTCAGTGGTGTCACAGCCTCAGTCAACGCGGCAAGGGCAATTTTTGCATCTGAGACAATGGGTACAGCTGCAACTTTGACTTTGTGCATCTCAGATGGGTCAATGTCGATATGGATGATGGAAGCGTTAGGGGCGAAGTCAGCGACTTTTCCAGTCACGCGATCATCGAAACGCAGACCAACGCCAACAATCAGGTCGGCATCACCAATGGCACGGTTGACATGCGCAGGACCATGCATACCAGGCATACCGATATGCTGTGGATGCGTGTCTGGAAACGCACTTAAACCAAGCAGTGTCGTAATCACTGGAATCGAGGTCTTCTCAGCAAAGGCTTGCAGTTCGTCATACGCTTGAGAAAAGATAATGCCATGACCAGCCATGATGAGTGGACGCTTTGCTTGAGCAATAAGTTGTGCGGCTTGTGTGATGAGTTGCTCGGATGGATGAAAGGATGGCTCAATAGCCATCTGTTCTCGTGCCGTCATGCTCGCGGAAGGACGATAGTTCGCCATCTTTTGTAACACATCTTTAGGAACATCGATCAAGACGGGGCCGGGGCGACCACTCTGCGCGACACGAAATGCCTCGTGGACAACATCAGCGATTTCTTCCGTACTGCGAATTAAGAAGTTGTGCTTCGTGATGGGCTGTGTCACGCCGATTACGTCGGTCTCCTGGAACGCATCACGTCCAATGAAGTGACTTGCAACCTGACCTGTGATGGCAACGATAGGCGTAGAGTCCATGAACGCGGTGGCTAATCCGGTGACAAGGTTTGTCGCACCAGGGCCGCTTGTTGCAACACAGACACCAACCTTCCCAGTGGCCCGTGTATAGCCATCAGCTGCGTGCGCTGCCGCTTGTTCGTGACGCACCAGAACGTGGTGCAGGGCTGGATACGAGGTCAGCGCATCGTAGAACGGCATAATTGCGCCACCGGGGTAGCCGAAGAGCAATTCTACCCCTTCACGAACAAGAGCTTCACAAAGAATAGCGCTTCCTGACAGTTCGCGCTCGTCATGCTGGTCGTACTGGTTGTTTGTCTGTGCTGTTATTTCAGTGCCCTGTTGTATGAATTTTGCTGCGATTGCCATAATTGCTTTAATCCTCCAGAGTATCAATCAGATAATAAAAAAGAGAACCTCCCGCTAATGGGAGGTCCTCGTGAGGATACCTTCTTCGGATGGGGGGCGTCGTTGCTCCCGTTAATCTCCCTGTGTTATGCGCGTGGTGAGTGTGGCTAGCCGTACCATGTTCTTTGTTTGCCCTACCAGACCTTGAAGACTAATCGGTCTGGTAAGGCATGTAAGGAGGAGAAGGCTAATCACTACCACAAGGCTTACAAGGAGAAGGGTTACTACCAGGAGTACGACTACAAATAAAGAAACCGACGCTACCGCGCCGGTTCCGAGAATAAGCATACTTGCAGCCGCCATGTGCATTGTGTACACTGCAGGCATAGAAGATTGTGAAAAAGGCATACCTTGAGCGCAACTACGACAAGCAGTCGTTGCTGTTTGTGTTGTACTCATTGCTGCTGACATTTTTCAACTCCATATACTGCAATACGTTATGTATCGTTTTCTGTGACGCCCTACTGTAAGTGCTGCAACGGCATCTTCGCCGGAACATGTGCAGTAGCCGTTTGTTAGTTCCGAGCATACACTACTCGACGGATGCTTGTCAAGCCCAAACAAAGACACATTATTGATATTGGAGAAAGCTCACACGGCCTATCATAGAGATATGTGCATTTTTTACATAACACGGATAGACATTTCGACGTATTGCGTCAGATGGTCGGCGGCTCGTCGCATATGGATAGTATCACCATACAATTTACTCAGCATTATTGCCCCTTCTAGCATAGAGATGAAGAGAGTGGCAACAACATCCGCATCTATATCAGGACGCACTTCTTGCTTTGCGATGCCCTTCGCGATGATACGATGAAATGTATCCCGCCAGAAGTCCATCGCATTGGCGGCACGCGCTTTAAGGGCAGGTTGCGCATCATCGGCTTCGATTGCGGTGTTAAGGATAGGACATCCTCCCTCAACTGGTGGGTCTTCCACCATACTTTTGAAGACCTCGATGAGAGCTAGCAAACGCTCAATAGCATGCTTTTTGTCTTGTAGGGCAACTTGCACTCGTTGCTGAACCAGACCATACGCGTAATCAAACGCCTCTAATGCAAGCTGCTCTTTGCTACTAAAGTGATTGTAAATTCCACCCTTCTCTAAGCCTGTTTCATACATGATGTCAGCAAGCGAGGAGCCGAAATAGCCTTGCCGACTAAACAGTTGCGCCGCCCGTTCGAGAATTCTTTCGCGTGTCTGTGTGCCTTTACTCATCTGTACTCCTCTTAATTCAGACCAATTGGTTTGCACTAGTATAATGAAGTACGATAGGGCATGTCAAGCTAAAAGAGTAGATTAAATCCTGATTAAAAAATACTAACTCGGTTAACAGCTAGGGGCTAAAGCAGTACATTTATTTGTACAGGTGAAGGAAGAAGTGGGAGTGTATGATGTATTATATTTCGCCTTTAAAAGGAGACCATTATATATGGAATGGCTATGTGGTTTCGCTGCACACAACTACTGCTGAGGCTCAACCAATGATTAATATGGAGGAGGTACACGCCGTCCCAGGGAAGGGACTGGAAGGAGACCGCTATTTTTTAGGTACAGGCCATTTCTCACAAAATCATGGTCCCAGTTATGAAATAACATTCATTGAGGTTGAAACCATCGACGTGCTGAATTCAGGAGGAATCATATACGATGGTGCTTCAAGCTGGACGTAACGGTCGCATTGGAGGAAATATTCAGACAATAACACACATAGCTCTTACAGATGCAGCCGAAGAAACATTACTCTCTTATGAGACAGTAGCAGAACTTGAAGGACCAATCGCTGTCGCCAATAATCCTCTCTTCCAAAAGATGGCAAAACATTCTTTAAGGACCTTCTTCAAAAATCTCAATACAACTCTCACCACTCCATCTTGACACAAACGCAGGCCAGTAGGTATAGTTTATTTGAGACCATTCGGTCTCAAATAAACTATACCTACTAGTTGTCTTGCTGAATAAGGCATGAATGGAGAGTTTTTCATGAGCGATCTTTCCAACACAGAACGTACACGTACAATTACCTGGGAAGACCCAATGATAGGAGCAAAAAAGGCACGTTCGATGAGCGGCTTAGAGTACTTGTGTGCCATGCAGAATGGTGAGATACCACCTCCGCCCATTGCTGTGTTAATAAATATGAATGTTACCGAAGTCGAGAAGGGGCGAGTTGTTTTCACGGTAGAGCCAGCCGAGTATCATTACAATCCTATCGGCACGGTACATGGTGGCTTAGCCGCAACGCTGCTTGACTCCGCATTGGGCTGTGCTATTCAAACGACGTTGCCAGTCGGTGTTGGTTATACAACATTAGAAATTAAAGTGAACTATATACGCTCCATGACCAGCAATACGGGAACAGTCTATTGTGAAGGAAAAGTGATTTACACAGGTGGACGTATAGCGACTGCCGAGGGACGCATTACTGATGCAGCAGGCAAACTATACGCACACGCGACGACGACCTGTATTATTTTGCGTTCTTAACGGTCTATTGAATGGATTGTCGTTAGGGCCTTCGTTATAAATATGAAATAGCGAACAGGTTAAAGAGATACTGTAGGGGCCATAATTCATTACGCCCTGTGAGCGATGGACCACCCAAGCGAGGGCGTCGATGCCAACATTTCCGTGTCCTCCGATAAGACGTACGTGGCGACAAGGGCGTAGTGAATTAAGACCTCTACATTTATCAATTCTTTCCTTCAAAAACCTCATGTTAAGGGAACTATAAAGAACCACATGAGTAGCATCCTCGGCAAGCTAGGAGTACGGGCTCGTACTCAAGCAGTTCTTAAAGCAAGCGAAGGAACTTGGCTTGGTCTAAATCTTTTAGAGCTTATTAACCGCCTATTTGGTTATAGACAGTAAGCCAATTTGTAGCGATCTCGGTCTGTGCCTGTTGCAGTGAAATGGCTCCTTTGCAGACTTGATCGTGCAGATAGTTTTCTACTTTATCTTTTTCGTGAAAGCCAGGGGTTGGACTAGCTGCTTCGGGCCACAGGTTCGAGAGATCATTTGAACCACCAAGCTCCAAGCTCACAAGGTGGTCAACCTCGTATTCGCCTGTACTATGATGCGTGATGCCATACTCACTATATGCCTGAATTTTCTCGCTTTCTGGTACGTTACGTACTGTATGAGCATAGCCAGAAACACAGATAGCCTCTTTCGTGCCTGTGGAAAGGACTGCTCCAGGAGTACAGGCTGAGTCAGGAAGAGCATCATGTACTTGACAATCTGACGTTTTAGTTTGCACACCAAAATGCGCATTACCATTTGATGTACCACTCCCTGATTGCGTAGTTGGAGTGGTACCAGGTGTGATGCCAGGAGTTGTTCCTGTTGTGCTATTGTTACTCGGTTGACGAAATAGAAAATAAGCAGCAATGACAACGACGATGAGTAAAATTCCACCTAATGAAGAACTATTTCTTCTTCTCATATGGGGCGCGTCTCTTTCTACTGTTACGATTTTTGGCAAATAGGAACAAGCGTTCCTCTACTCAGATTGTAGCACAAGCCAGGAAGCAGCGAATTGGCGAGTTTGCAAATCAGCCTTTTTGAGCCAATAGTAAAGTAGACCAGTATTTGCCCAACGCATTCCTGCATGCTCATCTGAGTCCACCTGAAAGAGCAGTTGCCATTTCAACGCGTCCTTTGCTAGCTCATCTGCTTTTGGATCGTTTTCGTCGGTTACACCGTTCGAGACCAATTGACATTGTAGACGCATGTCATCTTGTAGCGTCTCTGGATTTCCTAAAAGACGATTGTGAGTCATAGCTCGGTCTTTGGGCGTTGGAAACGCGGCAATAAACGTTTCATACTTTTGTTGTTCTTCGTCTGTCCAATCAAAATGGGCAAGTTCAAGATGTGGCTGTAACGATAGTGTTATCTCGCTAGAAAAGCTTAGCGTGCATGCTTGAAATTGGCTTGTTGTTGGAAGCATTGTAGGAACTGTAGCGCGTTGAAGATGAACGGGAGCTTCAGCAAAGAGGATGGACCACCCACCTTTATCAGCAGGGGCGGCACCATATGTTTGCTGTTGTGCGTCATAAAAAAACCAGAGTAGACCTTGTGAGGGAAGCACGCTGTCGACATCATAAGGATGTGCGTCTTCAAGGCGAATTTGTGCGATGAAAGACTGAGGCAGTCCCTTCCATGTAGGCCATACAAAATCAGCAGTGACATCTGGCACACCGCCGAGTTTCGAGTTGCCAATGGCTAACGTAGTTTCGGTGGCAGGGGTAGTGACAAGTCGAATGGACGATTTTGCGAGGGCATCAATATCTTTTGTCAGTCTTGCGAGTCCTGCCGCTTGAAACGCGGCTTGCAGATCGGATTTGTTCATATGCAACTCCGTTTGACAATAAAGGTCAAGCAGTTCACGTTGTTAAACTTGATCTAGTCCTCATGACATGTACACGTTTCGCCTGTGCGCGCTTCGTGGAGTGCTTCGCGTCCCTCTTGCATAATAAAATAAACAAGTGCAAGTGCGGCGAGTGAGTCAGCCCACCACCAACTAAAAAGGGCATTGAGGAGTAAGCCAACGAGAAGCGCAAAGGACATGTATGCACAGGTCACACTACATATAGCATCGGCTTTGAGGGCTGCACTATCAATTCTACGCGCAACACGTAGCTTGCCTTGCCATAAGATGGGCATAATAATAGCGGCAGCGATTGCTAATCCTATACCCCCTATGGAAGACTGCGCGTGGCCTTTGGTTAGAAAGGAGTAGACACTATCACTAATGATGTAAAAAGCAAGTGCGAAGAGGCTAAGCGCGCCGACCCATGCAGCACAACGTTCAGCTTTCTCTACAGCTTCAAGCGATGCGCCGCGCTGCTCTATTACTAGTCGCCAGAGTAACACACTTCCCGCAATGAGTTCAATTACGCTATCAATGCCAAAGCCTTGCAATGAAACACTTCGCGTTGTGACGCCAACACCAATTGCAACGCTTGCTTCAACCACCATCCAGAGCAATGAAACAACTTCAATCCACACGCCTATACGTACTTGTCCCATGCGTGAAGTGGTTGAAATGTTTTCAACACTATCCGCCATTAGCGTACCTCACGACTTAAAGTATCTACGCGCTTAGGAACGTCTATGACTGCTGTATTGTCATCACAACCACATGCCTCATCTTTGGCATTAGCACCCATACAGCAGTATAAATCATTTTCTTCGCAGCAAGCACCCTTCGTGCTGCACTCGAATTGAATTGTCGTGTGGTCGATGGAATACTGTTCGTGTAACATGTTCTTCAAGGTTTGAAGAATAGGGGAACTGCCACTTGGAGGCAAGTCGTCAATCAGGACATGACACGACAGCGCAGACATGCCGCTTGTGATGCTCCATACATGCATGTCGTGTACCTCTTTCACGCCATCGACATGCTGCATATCCGCCACGAGTTTGGGCAAGACAATACCTTTTGGCGTTGACTCAAGCAGAATATCTGCCGCCTCTCGCAAGATAGGCCACGAACTGATAATAATGAGCAATGAGATTCCAATGGAAAGAATGGGATCAAGCGGCGTCCATTTTGTGAACAGAATAATAGCTCCTGCGATGATGACGCCAATAGACACACCGACATCACCAAAGACGTGTAAAGCGGCGGCGCGCACGTTGATATTGTGCTCTTCTTTACGTAAGCCAAATCCTATAAAGAGATTGATAGCAATGCCGATACTAGCAGAGAAAAACATAATGAGCGGTTGTACAGGTTGTGGATGCTGGAAACGTTGAATAGCCTCCCAACAGATGCCAACTGAAATTAGAATAAGCGTGATGGCATTTGCAAGGGCGGCAAGAATACCAACGCGATGATAGCCAAACGTTTTGTGTGCGTCCGCAGGTCGTTCTGCTTGTACAGTTGCAAACCATGCTAAGCCAAGCGCGAACAGGTCGGTCACGACATGGCCCGCATCCGAAAGGAGCGCGAGCGAGTTTGCCAGAAAACCGCCAATCAATTCAGCCGCAAGAATAAGTATAGTCAGTAAAAAGGCTATACGAAGTGTTTGTTTCGCCATACCATGTGTGTGATCGTGGTCGGCATGGTTGTGTGCGTGTGTATGGTTATGAGTGGAATCAGCGTGGCTGGAAATGCTGCTCATGCTGATACCTCGATTTCTTCTTGAATGGAGATGTGAGAAGCTTCGTTCGCGTGGACACTGCCCATACGTAGTAGTTGGCGAATATGTTCGTCAACTAGACGATAGTAGACGATACGTCCCACTTTACGCATGGCAACAACCTTCTGGTTTCGCAACACACGCAGTTGGTGGGAAATGGTTGTATCGTCTCGCCCTAATCCTGTTGCAAGATCGCACACACAAAGTTCGCCTGTCGGAGCGTGGAGCAAGGCATTGACAACTTGTAAACGGGTTGGGTCGCTTAACACTGAAAACAGCGCGGCTATACGTGTCGCTTCTGTACCTGAAAGCAGGTTACGGCGAACTTCCAGCGCGTGTTCGGCGTGAATAGTGCGCTCTTGACACATATCACCTTGATCATACGAATTTTCTTCTGTTACATTAATACGCTGACCAGCCATACTCGATACCCTCCTCTGATGAATACCTGTACAAGTGTGCAACTATTCTCTACTCAGTATAGCACATGGTCCCGCTTTTTTCAAGAAAGCAAAAGCAATGTTTGTGCTTGCATATAGCTATGAAGACATGCTACACTAAGATGTGTCTACTTCCTCATTATCTACAACTGAAGCATGGTGGCAACGTCTACGTCCCCGCTTCATAGTACTCTATATCGTCATTGCTGTAGCTTTATTGCTGATTAGTGCTACGGGACATATACGTTTACTGAATGAAGTTGGAAAAACGTTTGGCGGATTTATCTGGGCTGTCGATACAGACGGAGGGATTGTTGTTGTCTCCACGCCAGCTCAACTGCCACCGACTAAAGCCACCGCAAACTCTTTAACAAACAACACACATATTCTTACCGCAAACAATCAGGCAGGACCAGCAGGGCTTGAGCGGGTGTACGCACATGCTCATCCCGGCGATCTTATTACGTACAAGCTCGCAAATAGTGATGGTACGTATACAGTGTTCACACGTCCTGCAGCTGAATTTACATGGGATATGTGGTGGCAAAATTATGGCTTAGCATTCATCGCTGGTCTTAGTTGGCTTGTGATTGGCGCGATATTGCTTATAACAGCACAAGAATGGACAGGGGCCGTAGAAGGTATCACTTTACTTCCGCCTGCGATGTTGCTACTCCTCTATAGCCATTGGGGAAATGTACAACAGGCATATCCAGCCGATGCTGTTTTTCAACTGCTCTGGGTTCCTTCATTTGCCTTACTTGGTGCCGCGTTTATTCATCTCAGTTTGACGTATAAACCGGAGGCATTGAGCACAGCAAGAATGCCACACATGATTGTCGATGGCCTTCCATACTTACCAATCCTCGCGCTTCTGGCCTACGAGTGGTGTTCCTATATTTTCTTTGGACAACATGTGCCAACTCGTCCCAACCTTACGATTAGCTTGAGCTATGGTGTGCTCGGAGGAGTTATCAGCTTTGGGCTTGGGATAAGTTCGCTTATTCGTGCTGGGCGGCTGTTTCCGAACAGGGGGAGCGCATCAGATGTTATTCCTACGCGTGTACGTAAACGTGTTGGCGATCTTCTGACATTGTGGATAGGAGGTGTCGGTTTAGGCTTCTGCTTTGGCGTCTTACCCATTCTTTTAGATGGTCAAACGCTGTTGCCTCTACCCATATTTTATGCCCTAGCAACAGTCTACCCATTGCTTCTTGCTTATGCCATACGCACGTTGCGTCTGGTTGACCAGCTACACATAACATTGGAACAACGTGAGGCAGCACTCCAGCAACAGCAGAGAACGGCGGAAGAGTTACGTCGGGTAAACACTGAGGTGCAAGAGGTCAATAGAGACTTAAAGCAAGCAACTTCGCTCTTGCTACATGCTGATGCACACCTGCGGTCGTTACTATCGCAACGCATTCACGATCAACCAAAACAGCAAGCATTGCGTATCCGTTCGCTTCTCGGTCATTGGCAACACAAATTGCGGGTAGAGGCTGAGCACGACCCAGAGAGGAAGGTTGCGGTCCAACCAATTGTCGAGGCACTTGGGAAGGTGCGTAAGATCAGCGAAGAGTTAGAAGGCGATCTACGTGGACTCCAATTGTTGGTTGAGGATGCATATCAACGTCGCAGTCTTGGTTTACGGTTACACCTTGAAAAACTTATCCGTGAAGACCTACCAGCTCTACATCCTGAATCAGTCCTCCAAGTGCAGTCAGACTTGTGGGCACTTGATACTCTAAGTGCTGACCTGGAACAAACCGAGGAAGGCACGAGAATTGCCGAAGCCGTCTCATATACCGTCACGCAGGCATTACTCAATATTTATAATCATGCAGGCGCAAGTTTTGCGACCGTGCGCACAATGAACAACAATGGCACATTAGAGGTTCTGATTACTGACGATGGACGCGGCTTTGATTATAGAAATGTGCCGCCAGAGAAAACTAGTCTTTTTAAAGCCCAACTCAAAGCAAAAGAGGCTGGTGGTGCAATTGCTATTCAATCAACACCACGTTCACAGCCGGAACACGGCACCAAAGTCCTGCTACGCATCCCCTTGCCACAAACGGTACATAGTGTCGATACAAATACTGGTCCTCTTTTAGAGTCGAGGGTACAGCACAGAACATAGTCTTAGCATTCGATTATCAAAGTTCATCTTGTGCAGAGTCCTGGCGTAGTCCTGCATATGCTTCGTATGCATGGGCGAGGAGAACACGACGGCCTGGATCACTAGGTGCGCCATCTATAGAGAAAAAGTTGTAAAGCTCGCTAACGATATTTTCTAGTGGACCAATATTTGGTTTGCCCTTGGTGTTAAGAAAACCCATATTAACTGCGATATCATCGTTGCTCAACCCCCTCGCAATGAGTGATGCACATTCTTCCTGACGCGGCGTCAAACGTTGCCCACGTAGTCTCTTGAGAAGATAGTTCAGGACTTCGGGGTCGATAAAGGTTTCGTTGTGATACACAACAGTGGCAGCAATACGTTCAAGATAGGACGGGTCTATATTATTGAAGAGTGCATAGCCATGTAACCCTTGCGTACGCCCTGTTCGCCGCGTCGCGCTACGAGGTGTACCACGCTTTGTGTATTCCTGGCGAAATACTTCGGCGGCAAGCGTCCAGCTTGGGTCTTGCGTATAGATGACGACACGCAAGGTAGGAGCCAGATCAAGGAGAATGCGCCCCAATTCAACACCGTTGCCATTGCCTAAACGAAGATCGGAAAGCACCAGCCAATGCGGTGTATGCAGTTCCTTGAGTTGCTCCCGGCTTAGTCCCTCTATAAGCCGTATGGCACTGTCGATATCGCCCACCTGGGCATGAAGAGAAAGATGTGGAGTTTCTTCTACAAACTCACATATACCACGCCGTTTGATGGGTGTATCGTCAACCACAATAACAGAAATCTGCTCTTCTTCCATAAGGTATAGTATACTGTTCACATGTTCAAAAATGCAATGTATTGTAGTATTTCCATAAAGAAATTCAAAGACTAGAAACAATATGTATAAAGCCTTTTTTACCGCTAGATACTATAAGCAACTCGATGCAATTCAAGTAGATAGCTCAAAACAGAGAAACTGCAACACCTGATAGTGCTGCATCGTTACCCAGTAGTGCGGGAAGCAGTTTGATTGTAGTTGATACATTTGCGGGGGATGGTGCCGCAAGCACCATTGTATTGCGTACCTGTGTCAGTAGCAACTCATTGTTATGAACAATACTACCACTAAGAATAAGGGCGTCAGGTTCAAAAAGAGTAATGTATTTTGTAATAGCACTACTTAACCAGCGTCCCAATTCGCTATAGACTTTTAGAGCAACACTATCCCCTCGCTGTGCCTCTTCTGCTAGCATTTGTAAGCTGAAATATTCGCGGTTAAGGATACGTTGTGTGAGGTTGCTTTCCTCGCCACGACGAAGCGCACGTTGCACGGTTCTTTGCATAGCATCAAGCGAAAGCAAGGAGTTAATGCATCCATGCTTACCACAACTACAACGCGGTCCATTGGTTGACACAGATAGATGACCAATATGACCTGTGTAATGTTGCAGTTCCGTTTGCTCTACCTGCCCATTTTTCACAAGCGCAGCTCCTACAACGGCGTTGACAGAAAGAAACAGGAGCCGAGACACTCCTTGACCTGCACCAAAGTGATATTCACCTATTACAGCCGCATCTACATCTACACGAAGATGCGTAGGCAGACCATAACGACTTTGCAGTATGTTCCGTAGAGGAATACCGTTGAGGGCAGACATTGTTGGGATAGACAGAGGTTTTTGTGCAGCCGCATCGAGTGAGCCTGGAATAGTCACACCGATACCACACACAAGGAGCTTTTGAGCATGGGCATAGGAAATCATGGAATCAATCGCATTGAAATAGGGCTCGAGCGTTGCATAGGCGGGACGCCCACGTAGAGTTTTCACCAAACATCTGTGAAGAATACGTCCATGACGGTCAACGAGCGCAACGGTAGCTCTACTACTTGCCATCTCGACCCCTACCGCCACACTCCTATCTATACTCATTGAGTACCTGCGCTTTTCTATTCTAGTATTTAACTAGAACATGTGTTCCTATTTCAACAGGCTTACAACAATAAGATACAAGATTATACACAAAGACTATGTAATCAAAGTATAGTTAGCAATAAGAACATTTGTCAAGGTCATATGTTCAACAA
>CAXUHF010000024.1:0-14944 GCA_964250765.1 uncultured Ktedonobacteraceae bacterium
ACAATTGAGACGCCGAGAGGACGCGATAAATCGGTCCCTACAGATATCCTCAATAATACCATGACGTGCGCGCTGGTATATTCTCGAAGAGTGGACATGCCTCACGGAATTGTGCAACCAGTTGTTCGACGTGAAGTGGTGTTTGATGGAGCACTGATGGTGTTTGAATATTCAACGTCAATATTTTCTTGTTGATACTGCGTAGTGTCGCTTCATACTCTTTCGCGGCTTTTTCTACCGACGTATTAAACGCACGTTTCTCGCTAGGAAATGGCGCGACACGACGCGCTTTCAACGATTTGTATCGCCATAACACTTTGGCAATTTTTGCCTCAGCCTGTTCACGCTCGGTCCGAATTTCTTTTATCAGTTCAACCTCTGCAGGTGCATATCCATTATTTTTAAGCAAGTGATAACCCATTGCTTTATCGCCAGCGTAGGAGTTATCCTCAAACTTCAATGGTTTACCATAGCCTGGGAGATTGTCGAAGAGACCACGCTCCATTGCATCATGTATTTGTTCTTCGACATAATGCATGCGCGCTTTTTTCCGCGCATTGATGTCGGTTTGTTTCTTCGAGTCTTCCTTGGCCTTTTGCGGCCCTTTGCGCCAATCTATAAATTCCATAAGCCTTCTCTCTATTCCAAAGCAGCGAGGAAGAGTGCCCTTTGGAAGAGACTTGTATGTTTTTATACTTCTATGATAAATATTATAACTGCCATCAGCTATTCTATGCAAAGCGTCTATCCATTAAGATAGAACCTATCAAAACCTTTCACTACTACAAACAAATTAATCCTGAAAGAAATTCTCTGGAATAGCCTTTGCTATCTCCTGCTGCACCATCGTGTACACATCGGCAAGCGGCATGTTGTGTTCGTGGGCAATGCGTTGGCATTCTTCATATTCGGGCGAGGCACTGATGATTTGTGTGCCGAGGCGTTTGACTTTGATGAGCATGGGGCCAAACGGCGTATCTATTGTTTGAGGTGTGCGTTGGGCTTTGAGGCGTTGCACTTGTTCTACGCGTACACCAAGCGTTGTTGTTTCACGTAGTAGGATATACGCGAGTTCGTTGCCTTTTTCGAGAGGGCAGACAACCATAATCATGGTAGCGGGACGATTTTTCTTCATCTGCATGGGCGTATAGCTCACGTCCAATGCACCAGCCGCGAAGAGACGCTCCATGAGGCCGCCCAGCAATTCGCCACTCATATTGTCGATATTTGTCGATAGCACTGTCACCCAATCGGTATCGGCATCTCCACGGGCCTGCTGCTCTGTTTCTTGCAACCTTCCAAGATAGAGACGAAGGCTATCAGCTGATTGCAGTGATTGTGCAGCAAATCCGTACCCTACACGCTCAATAGTCATCGTTGGCGTATCAAAACGTGCCAGTGTTGCGAGGAGTGCAGCACCTAGAGGTGTGACGCGTTCACCTTCAGCCGAGATAGGTTTCCAGATAGCTTTACTTTGCCGAAGAATTTCTAGCGTGACAGGCGATGGTATAGGCAAACGACTATAAGATATTTGAGTACTTTCACTTGTTAATGGGAGTACAGAAGTATAAAGTTGAGTAATGTTTAACTCTTTTAGAGCAATAATGATGCTGATTATGATAATGAGTTCGGCTGTTGCTATTTCATATGATTGATAGCTAGTTCCATCGTTACGTACTATGGCCTCCGCATCTGCTATATATCGCAATACTATCAACGTGGTGTTACGGATATATGCAGGTATTTGTGCAGATGAGAGGAGTGTCTCGATTCCTGACCATATATATGTTTCATGTTCTTGCAAGGTATGCATGATTACAACACGAGTACTTCGTACTCCTCTATTAGTAACATACTCAAGCGAAATATCGTAGTTTTGCAAAGGCAATAAGGATAGAGTTTGTTTTAGCGTGTCAAACGAGAAACCTACGTCAAGCAAGGCACCAAGGAGTGTTTTCCCGTCGATGCCAGCATGACAATCAAGATATGCAATATACGACATACGAGAAATAGCCTTCTCTCTACCGTTTTTCTTATAAGAGTTAAGCACTCTATTTCCCCCACAAGGGTACTGTCGAACGTAGCCTCTCTCCCCAACTATGGGGTTACGCCCTCGACAGTACCCGCCCCTATCCTATTTTCCGCTTTCATGAAATTGTAATGCGTTACGGTAGACTTCAACATAGCGAATGGCGGAAGCATGCCATGAATGGTCTGCTTGCATACCGCGTTGTTGCAGTGTGCGCCAGATGTCATTAAAGCGATAGACTTCCAAAGCGCGTACAATGGCAGCGAACAGTTCCCACGGATCGTAATTCGTAAAGGCGAAACCGTTACCTTCGCCCGTATGGGGGTTGTATTCTTGTACGGTATCGGCAAGACCACCGACACTACGCACAATCGGCACACTTCCATAGCGCATAGCGATCATCTGACTGATACCACATGGCTCAAAGCGTGATGGCATGAGAAACATATCGCTTCCCGCGTAAAGACGCTGTGCAAGTTCTGTATTGAAAGTAAGGAATATTGCGACTTGCTCAGGATAACGCGCAGCAAGACTTTGCAGCATCTCGTGATAGTGCTGGTCGCCGATACCTAATACGACGAATTGTACCCCTTGCGCAAGCAGAGGCTGAATAATTTGTGATAACAGGTCGAAGCCCTTTTGGTCAGCGAGACGCGAAACCATCGAGAGGAGTGGTACATCAGGACGTATAGGCAGGTGAGCCTGCTCTTGCAACCCTACTTTGTTTTTCACACGAACATCCAACGAAGTGATATCAAATGGCGCATAGATGCGACGGTCATGGGCAGGGTCGAGGTCTTGATAATCGACGCCGTTCAAAATGCCGAAGAGTCGATCTCGTCGCGCACGCAGCATATGGTCGAGTCGCTCACCAAATGTTGGCGTAAGTATTTCTTGTGCATAGCGTTCGCTTACGGTAGTGATAGCATCAGCAAAGAGAATACCACGACCCATGATATCAACGACATTTGCAAGTTCAGCAATCTGCGGATAGACAAAGCCGTTTGAGGCAACACCAGCAACTTCAAGAATACGATATCCAAAGATGCCTTGATAGGCAAGATTGTGAATGGTATACACGGTTGCAGTAGAAGCGAAAAATGGATCATCTCTATACACCGTATGCATCCAATTTGGTACGATACCAGTATGCCAATCATTACAATGCACAATGTCCGGGGACCAGTTTAACGCACGCACTACCTCTAACGCGGCGCGACAAAACAAAATGAAGCGTTCGCCATCGTCAGTATAGCCATAAATATTTTCACGTTCAAAGTACCGAGGTGCATCAATCATATACACAGGAATGTTGTCCCCAATTATGCCCTGATATACAGCAACCTGTACCTGATAGCTTCCCATTGGGACAGAGAGAGATTCTATAATTTTTGTCAGTTGAAACCGTTCCAGATCAACCTGTTTGTAACGCGGCATGACCAGTCGAACGTCGTGACCGAGGGCTTGAAGAGCTTTAGGTAGCGCACCTACCACATCCGCCAGTCCACCGACTTTAACAAATGGCACGATTTCAGCAGCAAGCATGTAAACCTTGAGAGGCTGTTCGCTTTGCATACATCTTCCTTCTACTCCTAAATTATACCTCATTATAGCACGAACAGAGAAAATCACGAAAATAAAAAATGGAGTATACAACCTTCTCTCCCGATGTATTTTCGGGAGAGAAGGTTGTATACTCCGTTCGTGCAAAAAGCATTCTTACACTCTATAACGATTGCGGATAAGGAACACAAACTGTATACCGGCAAGAATACCCATAAGTATGAGTAAAAAGACAGCATCAGCTTGTCCTAACGTTGGAGCTTGTCCAACCGCCGCGGGCGCAGGCACGTTTAAGCCTGGAATAAAGGGAACGTTTGGCTCAGTCTCGCGGAAACCAGGAATTGAGAAGAAGGCAAATGCTCCAATGTAAATGAATAGACACGTGCCTACAATCAGCCACATCCCTGCACAACCCAGGTTATTTTCACCTACAACGGCAAACTCACGTCGTGCGACACTTGTCCAAACAGCAGCGAGGACGAGCGCACCACCACAAAGTAGTAGCGCAATGAGTAGCTCCTCTGGATGCATATGAATGAGCAAGGTCGTCAAGGCAAGAACAGCAACAGTGGAGACGCCGCCAATGACAACAATGTTACGATGCGACTTCCACGCCCATATCGCTGCTGCTAACACCATAAAGAAATTTACCGAGACAACGGCATCAATAATATAGCCTGCCTGCGGCGAAAATGAACAGCTTCCGGGAACGACAGTTTGTCGAGCACAAATTGTCAGGAAATCACCAAGGCCAATAAAGCTCCAGGAGTGTATCCAGGCGATGAGCGGATAAGCGAGTAAGGCAAAAAGTACGAGAATTGCACCAAGTTGAGCAAGGCCAAGTGCGCCAAAACCGTACAGGCCAGCCATCGTACGCTTGCGCACTGGGCGCATCAAGTAGTGAAGACGAAGCGCGAAGGCACCAAGCACAAGAAAAACTGCCACACCAAGCAGCGTACCAAGAATGAGGTCAACAAGCTTCGTTCCTCTAAAGGGATGTCCAGGAATAAGTGTAGCACCAACACCCAGATCACTGTAGTAGGTATAAAAGATAGTAAACGCAACCAATATAACGCTAGCAATAATAATCATCCAGCGAATCAATGGCGTTGTACCAAGATCACGACGATCTGGATTACGCAGTTCACCAAGTGCGAGGACGCTATAGAATACCATCGCACCGCCAACTCCTAATATAACTGCGCCAATCATGACAAGATCAAACGCCTGTGGCTGAAACCATAGAAAGTTTCCGCCAAGAATCGACAGAATGTGCATATTACTTGTTGGAAAGTATTGGTTACAAACAGACTGTGCAGGGCTACATCCCGTAGTAACGGCAAGCAGCATAATCGCTAACCCCGCAAGAGAAAGAATTGCACCAAGACCAGTAAAGATGATGGGTGGAACAACTGGCTTTGGATCGAAAAGCAAGACGATAACCTGAATGACGGCAAAACCCCCTAGACAGGTAAGACCCATTGCGAGCGAACCCTGCTCCGCTCCCACAAGCGAGGCAGCAGTCATCTGCAAATAGATATAACTGGGTACTTGACCCACAAGCAGAGCTGCGATGAAAAAGAAGCCTACGGCAAAGACCATTGCGCGCGCCCATGACATCTGCTCTGATATGTCTCGACGTTGTGTTTGTTGCATAAGATCGCAAACCCTTTCAACATGATATGCAGTCATACCATGACCAGCGATCACAAAAGAAACGGTGTCGCAGTTTTTTTACAACTGCGACATTTCAATTTACTGAACAACCGTAATTTCGGCAAGCATCGTTGGGTGCACTTTACAGAAGTACACAACCGTATGATTTGTATTAAACGTGAAGTCAGCTGCCGTCACAGTGTACGTGTACGACTCATTCGTTCCGACAAGTGACGAACCACCATGTGAGGAGTCGAAAAGTTTTGTCGCAATTTTAGCGGTACTCGATCCATCACCATATAATGCTGTGATCGTATGTCCAACCGAACTCTTATTGACCCAGGTGATCTTCGTGCCCACCTTCACCTTGAAGTTGATTGGATCATAACAGGATGGATTACATACCTGATTGGCTGCCGTGTTCGTGATATTGACCGTGATCGCCTTCATAGCCGTCATATCTTTAGGCACGCCAAACTGACCTGTCTTTCCAAGTGCAATAGCTGTTGCGTATGCAGCTGGATTTCCTGTAAGTGGCTGTCCTGCTTCATCAGTGCCACCGTTTTGCAAGAAGTCGGGCAACTTGTTGAAACCGTTTGCCGAGGCGTTAGCAGTAAAACCGTTCTTCTGCAAATAGGCTGGATCCGCCGAGCGAATGAACTGAAAGAGATATTCGACATCGTTCGCAGACAAGGGACCATTAAAATCCTGACCATACACAATAACATTCTTGTTTGTTGGTTGAGGTACAGCAGGATTATAGAGACCGCCATCAATAGTACGATGAAGATCATCGTCAGTCATCGCGTTTAGCTCATCAAGTGTATAGCCATTGTATTTCGGATTGACAACTTTATTATTTATAATAGTGTAGCAATTATCGGTACAGTATTGAGCGTAGAGACCCATGCCTCGTTGTACCGCAAGTGTGTGCTGCTCATCCTTCGCGCTCGCTTGATTGTTTCCCTCCACAATCCAGAAGATAGGAATCATAAGAGAGACGATTGCTAACATAATAAGAGCACCCGACCCTGCCTTCTCGACTGCATTTGAGCGCGCATAGAACATGTACAGCAAGCCACCTGTTGCTACTAATGCAGCAATGATGCCAAGGGCAACATATCCAAAATTTACCATACGTCACATCCTCAACAGCACACTGCCTCTCAAAACGGAGAGACCGTTTTCAGAGACAGTATGTGTATATATGTTATCAAAAGGTACAGAACGTTCCTGCTCCTCTAAAAGAAAAACAGGATATTAGCTTGCGCTACATAATTTTGTTGGTGCAGCAATCAACTGTGTTGTAGCATCAGGGTGCGGCACTTTCGTATTGAGTACGCCCGTGTTCACAATAACGTCTTGACCACTGAATTGAAGTTCAAAACGGTTCAAGCTGATTGGTGCGGGGCCATCAAGCCATTCACCAGTCACATTATAGTGTGATCCATGACAGGGACACTTAAAGCTTGAGCAGTCATCACGGAACGGAACGGTACAACCAAGGTGGACGCACTTTTGGTACAGTGCAATCCAGTATGAACCATCCGCGTCCTTAACAACGGACTCAGATGATAGTTGACCTGCAAGTCCTTGAATCGGACGAAACTTAAAGTTCGCAGCCATATGAATGATGTATGTTTTTGCGGCCTGATTGTAGAATACACCTTTTCCGCCCTTCGCAAATTCGTCAAGCGTACTCGCGGCAGTGAAATCGGTCTTCTTGCCGACAGTGATTGGAGCACCAAACTGTCCAGCAAGGTTAGGATAAAGCATATATAATGCACCAGCAACAGCGGAGGTTGCAGACAGACCCCATACAGAAAGCATGGACCTGCGTAAGAAACGGCGGCGCGACAAACGGCTTTGCGCGATTTCCGCCGCTTCCGCACCACCACCATGAAGAACTTCGTATTGTTGCGGTGTAATTGGTGGTGTATCAAGACTCATAATTGTCCTCTTTTTCTCGGTTTCCCTGCTTCATTACAGGTCGAAGTATAAACCCTGCCAGGGCCATACCCACACCCAACCTGGACCTCTAAAGAAACTGCCAGCGATGGTAATGAAAGCCCAAAACACCAAGAACATGGTAAAGGTCACAATAGCAACCTTGCGATCAGCATATGCACGGCTGGGATTGCGGTCTACGTAAGGCAGTACCGCTAATGCCAACAAGGTGAGACCGGGGCCAAGCACACCACCGGTTGTTGGTGGAAAGTAGTGCAGGAGTTCCTGTAGTCCTAAGAAGTACCAAGGTGCTTTTGCCGGATTTGGCGTCACGTTCGGATTAGCAGGGCCACGCAAAGGCGCATCAATTCTAATCGCCAATATCGTAATCATAACTGTGACGATTGTGGCGGAAAAAAATTCGCGTACCAGCAGGTGGGGCCACACGAAGACCGAGTCTTCGAGTGGCTTTTCAACGCGCGTGATGGCTTCCTGCTTCACAACAGCCAGTGTGCGGTAGCGTCGCTGTGTTGCGGCTGCCTGCGTCTGGACTCTCGGTTCTTTCTGTTCAATTGACATGTTCGTATCCTCTCAAAAGCGTAGAACAGACAGGTAGGCTAACGAGCAGGAGTACTAGCGACTGGCACAACACGTTCGGTGCTTTCAGTACGCTCTGCTCTTGCTTCCAATTCACGACGTGAGGGAGGTGGAGGACCAGCCTCGCCGCCATCCTTACGAATACGCCAGAAGTGAACCGCCATGAGTAACGCTCCTGCCAAAGGAAGCAGAATAACGTGACCAACATAGAAGCGGATCAGTGTTGCCTGTCCAACAGCACCACCGCCGACAAGGACCTTGTACGCAGGATCGCCCAAGAGCGGTGTGTAAGGTGCCAAGTTTGTACCAACGGTAATAGCCCAGATTGCAATCTGGTCCCAAGGCAACAAATAGCCTGTGAAACTTAGGAATAGCGTTACAAAGAAAAGCAGTACGCCAATAACCCAGTTGAACTCTCTCGGTGGCTTATACGCGCCGTGATAAAATACACGAATCATGTGAAGCGTGACCGAGACGACCATCAAGTGGGCTGCCCAGCGATGCATGTTGCGTACTAAGTGTCCAAAAGAGACCGCACTATTAAGTTGATTGATATTCTGATAAGCGTCTCGCGTATCAGGGACATAATAAAACATTAGGAATACGCCGGTAATTGTCAGCAACAGGAACAGGAAGAAGGAGATACCGCCCATACACCACGTATAGGTGATCTTCATGGCCTGGCGGCTGATTTTGACGGGGTGAAGGTGCAGAAAGACGTTCCCCATCATAACCAGAGACTGGTTGAGTGGAGTGTCAGGGTAGCCATGTCGAAAGATAGAACGCCAGACGGTACTCTCGACAACCTTCTGCGTCACCACATCGAGTAAGCTTTTATTACTGGTAGAGCTCACTGTGCCTCCTCATAGGGTTCAAACTTGATCGTGTTTGGAAAGATAATTGAATTGCAAATATTCTTAAACACTGTGTGGCAGATTATAGCATAGAACTTCCACGATGGGTACCCCTCTAACTCAATGTTGGAACACTTGCACTCTTTCTTCTCATTATAATGTATGAAGGTGGCAAACGAGAAGAGTTACGCAATCTAGTAGTACATCGTGCTAGTACAGACAATGCTATATACGTAGATTACCTTCGTGCTGCTTTCTCAACATCAGGTGCATACCTGATTTTTGGGCATTCCCTACCTGATTATTTTGTTACAAAGAGTGGAAAGAAGTTGTTTGACACTAGAAACAAAAAGCCGATACAATTACAATAGTATAAAAAAGAGCATGAGTATCGCAAAGAGAATATAAAATGAATGATTCTAGCATGAACTATGAAGAGGTGGTCCAGAACAACAGGTTGCTCCGCCCTTTCCTCGGCATTCCTGTTTTTTACAAAGTGTTGCTTGCAAATAGCTTTATTATCTTTGTTGGTGCAACTGGCGGTACATGGCTTGCCTCACAGTTAAATAGCACAACATACGCGCCGATATCGCTCATCGTGTTTGTCACTATAGGGTGGCTCGTTAGCGTGATTCTCAATTTTGTGGTGTTGCAGATAGCCTTCCGCCCATTAATGGACCTGGGCAAGGTCATGAAACGTGTGCAGGCTGGTGAGCGCGCACTACGTGCATCGCTCACAGGTGTTGATCCTGAGGCAGACCAACTCGCACGTACCTTCAACACGATGCTTGAAGCAATCGACGAAGCCAATCGTGTACGCGCAAGTCAGATTATCAAAGCACAAGAGCAAGAGCGCAAGCGTATCGCACGTGAACTGCACGACGAAACATCACAAGTCCTTACATCACTTTTGATTAGTCTCGCAGTGTTAGAAGAATCCATTACGACACAGGAAGCACGAGATCGTATTACAGAAACACGACAACTAGCTCATCAGACGTTACGCGCCATTCGCAATTTGAGTATCGACCTGCGCCCAAGCGCGCTCGATGATCTTGGCTTGTTGCCAGCATTGCGCTGGTATGTCAAGGAATATCAACAAAAAACAAATATTGATGTCGAGTTTCACGCAACAGGCTTCAAAGACCGTGAACGTCTCTCACCCGAAATGGAGACCGCTCTATATCGCATTGTGCAGGAATCGCTTACTAATGTTGCGAAGCACGCCCAAGCGCATAAAGTTACAATTCTGCTCCGTGAAGAAGCTGATGCAGTCAATGCAACCATTACAGACGATGGGCGTGGGTTTGACGTTGAGGAGATTCAGAAAATGGGCGATAAAGACCGGGGCTTGGGACTGGTTGGTATGCAAGAACGCGCGCTTCTGCTTGATGGAACGGCAACGATTGAGTCTGGTCATGAACATGGGACAGTTGTGAAAGTGCATATTCCAGTTCACATGGTCCCATTTTCCGAAAAGAGTATGCCCGCCGCACTCGTAGTGTAAAGTGTCAGCTAACAACGTTATGATAAGGGGATACAGAAAGAAATTATAGAGGAATTTTATTCATGAGCATACATATTCTGCTTGCTGACGATCACACGATTCTGCGCGCGGGTTTACGTATGATGTTAAATGCACAGCCTGACTTTGAAGTTGTTGGCGAGGCACAAGATGGTCGTCAGGCGATTCAAGAAGCACAAAGGCTTCAACCCGATGTCATTCTTATGGACATCACAATGCCTGATATGAATGGTATTGAGGCAACGCGGCAAATCAAGAAACTGTTACCGGAGACAAAAGTGCTTATTCTCACTATGCATGAGCACGATGAATATGTGTTTCAAGCCCTACGTGCAGGAGCTTCCGGTTATATGCTCAAAGAAGCGGCAGATACTGACCTGATCTCAGCACTCCGCGTTATTCAGAATGGGCAATTTTATCTCTCACCTACTGCACAGTCAGTCATGGTTGGCGACTACTTGCAACGCGTGCGTACAGGCGAAGAGAAAGATAGCTATAGTAGCCTAACAGAACGTGAACGTGAGATACTCAAGCTTGTTGCTGAAGGCTATACGAACAACAAAATTGCGGAACGCTTGATTATCAGCCCAAAGACAGTTGATACTCACCGTACACATGTAATGGACAAGCTTAATCTGCATAGCCGTGCCGAGCTTGTAAAGTATGCCATGCGACGCGGCCTCCTAGAAGATTGAATTACATAATTTTGTCCACTCCCTTGCACAAAGTGCAAGGGAGTGGACAAAATTATGTAACCTACTCACTATCAGCGTCGAAGTCAATAGCGGGATCGCCTTCTTCCGCGAAATACTCGTCACTGTAGAAACCAACATCTTTACCAACATAGACGCTTACCAGAAAATCGTCACGAGGCATGTCTGCGGAGAGTACTAGGTCCTCGTCGATCTGCTCAATAAGCTTTGTGAGATCAGCCTCTTCCAACTCGCGCTCTAAAATAAGGGTTCCGTGTACTGCCGTTGTGGTAAAATGGATATCTACCGTACCAAGCCGATTGTTGCTTTGCAGGTTGCTTCCCTGCATGATGTAGTATCCCTCAGAATGTGGTGTGCGAAAGTGTCGCTCGAAATGAATATCATCCATGCGATGTATGTGCGTGGCTAGAGTATCACCACGCGCTCCTTTCTCAGATGGTCTCCCCGTATAGACCTCGATAGCTCTGCATCCGAATACTTCTCATGTCGTATGTCTCGTTTAGACATGCCTAGGTCACGAAGTCTATAAAGACAAGGGCATTATATCATAACCATCTAAAAGCAATACTTAGAGGAACTTGAAAGAATTGCGTATAGTGGAGAACACAACACTTTCTTCATCGGCATAAACATTCTGCGGTGCCATTTGTGTCAGTACATATATATGATTGTTATGCACAGTTGCAAGCATTGTTGTCGTATAATTCGCACCATCCTGCTGCACGTTCCCCTGTATCTGCTGCCATGAAAGCCCTGCGAAAGAAAGGGTTCCTAGCGGTTTTATAGCTGTCATACCACTTTTTGTCGCCTGTTGCTGTACATAATGAGTAACATCACTTGTATCATCGGCGGCGATAAGTTTTGCCTGAGCAGTATGGCTACTGTCAGAGAAAAGGACGCCGTTCGGGGTGTGTTGCACAGTCCAGCTATTTGGATATGATAGAGCAACACCTAGATGTGCATCGTTAAAGTCTTGTAGCGGCTGTGTGACGGGCGAGATGCTAAACGGTTGGGCAAGCAATATCCATGCACCACCACCAAGTACGAGTATCCCTAAGAGTGTTAACAAGATAATAAATGGCACAGGGCTTTTCCGACGATGTGGTGAACTTGAGACTGTAGCAATGGGTACGCGCTTCTCTTGTCCTAAAGCTGCATAGGAAGGTTGACTTTTTTGCGCAGGTGAATACTGAGGAGCCGAAGATAGTGATGCAGGCTGTTGTGGCATGTTCACATCGGGTATCGGAGTATTCGTGTTGCGCAGTTGTCTTTGCGACCCATCAGGAAGAGGCGTATTGCCATGCAAAGAATGTGATAGATGAGGTGCTTGTTGAGGTGTTTGAGGCTGCGCATAATTTGGCATTGGAACGGTATCAGCATATTCTACGCCTTCACGTGGTGTATCGCTTTCATGCTGTGAGGATAGATTTCCAATGCTGCGCTGCTCTGGTGTCGCAAGTGGAGATGTTGGAGCCTCTTCAACATTTCCTTCCACTGGCTCAATAGTACTCTCTGGCAATGGAGTGGGTGGATTCTCCCACACTTTCACACGTAACTCACGTTCAGCAGGTACAGGACGGAATGATGAATTTTGTACAGGTTGGAGTGCTGGTGATACTGTTTGTTCGTCTTCCTTTTGAGTTGGCGTATCTTTGACCGAGACGTGAGTAATAGGTGCAGGCCATGCAATGGAAGATGCAGGAAGATTCTCTGGAGCGATACGCCGCGTAGTACGTGACCTAGGTTGTTGTACCATCTGCTCTCGCAAAACAGGCTTTTCTGCTTCCTTTTGTGTTGGAGGCGTAGCAGAGTTAGCTGCAGAAAGCGATTGGGGGCTAAAAGGATGAGATGGCACGAGCATACCACAGTTGTTACAAAAATGTGCATCATCTCTGGGCAAGTCGTGCCCGCAATAGGTACATGCTGTTGCCACGAAACCTCTCCTGCATCAAATCGAACTAAAGCAACATTTACGCTCTACAATAGCGCAAAAATATGAGTGGGTCAAGAAAGATGACCTACAGTAGTACATATTCTTTTTTACTTTAGTTCGAGTAACGCTTCACGCTCCGTTTGTGTCTCTACGATATGCTGGTTTTTCACAATTTCAACCAGCTTCTTACGTCCTTTCGGGCTACCAATCATTAAGACGCCAACAAGTTTGTTATCACGGAAGAAAAGCTTACGATAGTTCTCGTTGCCCTTCTCCCCCGGCTCACGGCGCGAAAGTGTTTTGATATCTGACTTGCCCGATTCAGTAGTGCCAACGACGGCTATATTTACGTCAAAGAGAGGACTTGTATAGGTGGGTACATCAACGTATGCTTCATGCGCTCCTGCCATGTTCGCGCCCGCAATTCGTCCATGAGCCAGTGCGTTATCCCATGTACCCATCGTGTGATGCAAGCCAATGGTTGGATCGAAGAACTCGGCGACATCGCCCGCCGCATACACACCTTCCACATTCGTTTCCAGATATTCGTTGACCATGATACCATTGCGGATTTCTACAGGTGTACCTGAAAGCATATGTGTATTGAGTGTAATACCAAGACCAACACCAATCATGTCAGCTTGTATCTCACGCCCCTTTTTAGTCTTGACGTAGGTTGGTACACCATTCTTTGGAACGACTTCCTCGATCTCGTCGCCGTGGATGACTTCAACTCCAAACTTCTTAGCGATATTGTCCACCACTTCTCCACCATCGGGATCAAGCGCACTTCGTAACCAGTAAGGACCGCGCATGATCCAGGTCGTATCGAGTTTGCGGACAGCAAAACCATCACAAAGCTCATAGGAAATAAAACTACCACCATAGGCAACGGCGGTACGCGACTCTAGCATTTTTGCGACAATCGTTTTTGTATCGTCAAGTGTGACGAAATTATAAATATGATTAACGTCTTTCGCTCCTGGTACACGTAATCCATTTGCCCAGCCGCCAGTGGCTATAAGAAGGGCGTCATAGGGAAGGAGTTGGCCCTTGTCTGTGACAACGACACGTTCATCTGTGTTGATGCTCTCGACAAGCGTCTCTGTGAGCAAGTCGATGTTGCGCTGCTCATGCCACGCGAAGTCACGTATCATGACTTTCTGCTCCACGATCACTCCTTGTAGAAACCGTGGTAGTGAGACGCGGTTGTAGAGTGGATAGGCTTCATTCGTGATAAGTTGAATACTACAATTCGCGTCATTCTTGCGGAGCGTTTCGGCGGCTGTCGTCCCTGCAACCCCATTGCCAATAATCACATAGCGCTTCTCGTGTGTAGTCAACGTGTGGGTCTCCTTCTCTATTCTCACAAAAAAAATATGTAAGCATGATATTTAATGTCTGAATATGAAGGAATCTTAGCACAGTTTCTATGAGAACGCTATAGCAGGGTTGAAAGTAGGAGCCTTACAATTCATCATGGTATACTACTTTATATTTCTTTAGCATAACAGGATTTCGTAGGGATCACGTTTACGGCGTCCGAGGGCGATTTATCGCCTATAACCTTTAATGGATCAACATGTCATCAGAATTTCGCGCAATGAATTACACCAAGGACGCCGTAAACGGAGTCCCTACAACTATTGATAGGGAGCAAGCCATGCCAGAAGCCACAAATGCCAATGTCAGAAGAGTATCTTTGCAAGAACGAACATTGCCCGTTGGTAACGTTGTTGGCATAAATGGCTATAAAGTCAACAAAGCAATGCTTAGAAAAAGTATTGAGGACGAGAGGTACACAATACACGAAACACCTCACTTTTTTGTGGTGATGCGGTCAACATTCCCTTCTGTGATTGTCATACACTGGTTCGCGCCAACGGAGATAGACGCACGGTTAGGTGATTATATATTACAAGAATTAAAACCACTTGGAGCACTTACAGATGTAGAAGACTTTGATGCTATCTTTGGAGCTGTGGTTGGTTCGCTCTTTCCACATGAAGCACAGCAAGCGTGGTATATCTACACAAAAAACACGCTTCAACGCTTACGGGACTTAACATACGATGTGCAGGGAGACCGCGAGGGTCTCCCCTACACCTTCGCGGATGACCTACGTGT
>CAXUHF010000024.1:14954-44388 GCA_964250765.1 uncultured Ktedonobacteraceae bacterium
GCGGGGGCGCCCCCGCCTCGGGCGGCCTCTCGCCTGGTGGGGTGGGGACCCGCGCCGCGGTCTCCCTGCCTCTACATTCCACGCTTGGCACATTCGCGATGCTCTATCGTCGTGTATTTGACTTGCAGAGAGGCGAGAGTTTTCTTGATGCAGGTTGTTCCTCTGGTTTCTTACCTTTGCTCATAGCGGAACGACATCCTTCGCTTTCAAACGTTACAGGAATTGATATTCGACCTCAGCCTTTTGAAACGGCAAGAGCGTTAGCAGAGGAGCAGCACCTAAAGAACGTTCAGTTTGTTCAAGCTGATTTGCTAGACAACACGTTCTGTAAATTGGGATGCTTTGGCACAGTAACGCTGCTTCATGTGCTTGAACATTTTTCTGAGCAGGATATGTATACTGTATTGACGAATCTGCTAAAAGTGACAGATCAACGCCTTATTATTGCTGTACCATATGAACATGGAACACCGGAAGCTATTTACGGTCATGAACAAATATTTTCACAAGCTAAACTTGAAGCAGTCGGTCGTTGGTGCGTTCAGCAATGGAATGGTAAAGGCAGAATGTGGTACGAGGAGTGCGCCGATGGCTTGCTTGTCATAGAACGACTCAAGTAAGCTTAAACTGTTATCGAATCAGTGCCAATTTTTGTGTAAACGTCTTACAAAAGGTGGTTAGTTCTTGTGCAGGAATAGTGTGTTCTCTCTATTAAGGATTTAGATGTAAGTGTATTACTTCCTGAGAACCGGATATGTGGGACCCCCTTTGCCTAGATGGTATACTCTTAAAGAAGAAACATGATAGGAAGAAAACAGAAAGGACTCCAAGGATGGCTTACGACTACCAACTCCCTGATGAAGACGATATCCTGCACATAGCGCAATTGCGAGCTGGCTATCCAATTTCGCGCCGCGATTTTGACGCGCTAATGAACGCGGGCTATGGGGATCTCCGTTATGAGTGGTGGCATGGGCGCATGTACTTGATGGCTCCTCCGTCAAGTATCCATACCTTGCTGGAGAAGCGTACAGAAATAGCACTCGACGCGCTACTTGGCGAAAGTGGTCCTTGTTATTCCTATCGTGGCAAAGATGTGGAGATTCCACCCCATTCAAGTGAGCCGGATGGAGCCACACTTTCCCCTGACATTGTGATTTCTTGTGCTCCTACTGACCTCTCTCGCCGTCCAGAAAAGGGACGGGTGCGTAGCAATATTCGCTATCCGCAACTCATTGTCGAGGTTCTCTCGGAGGACTCAACCGCTGAGTTCGACCGCACTGGCAAGTTTGAATTGTATAAACAGTGTTCCACTTTGGAAACCTACATGCTGCTTTCACAAAGAGCAGTAGTAGCCGAGGTGTACCGTCGGGAGACAGGTTGGCAACAAGAACTCTATCAAGGACTCAACGTAACTATTACACTACCATTTGGAAATCTTGCCCTGGCTTCCATCTATAGCACCGTTTTGCCCCTATTAGGTAAAGTTTTCGACAGTGAAGAGCAACCGTAAGGTACTTCTGGAACTTCGCATCAAGATTAACTGGATGCTGAGCTATGATAAAACAACATAAGAATAAGTTTATGTGACGATTGAAGGCCAGAAAGACCACATTGCACACTAGCGCAACGTAGTCTTTCTGGCCTTCAATCGTCACATAGCTTTTATTAACGAGCAGGACGTAAAGCTGATACGACCGCTGCGATAGCACTCAAGATGAATGATACTAAGAAGGCGAGGTGCAAGCCTGATAGGAAAGGTGGGATAACAGATGCAAAGTGACCCATACCACCACCAGTGATAAACACTTGCTGAATCGCATCCTGCGGTATGCTACTGAGGGCAAGTGGAAAAACAATTGCAATGCTCAACATCTGCCCTGTGTTGTTCAACATGCTCAAGATGCCCGATGCGGAGCCACGTGTATGCGGCTCAACGGAACTCATGATAGCGTTCGTGTTGGGCGAAACGAACAGGCCAGAACCACCACCCATCAGAGCCATGAAGATTGCTAACAACCAATATGGAGTAAATTGAGTGACAGTTGTTAAGCCTAGGAGTCCACAGGCCGATACGATTAAACCAGCAGTTGCAAGCAGACGTGAGCCAACACGGTCTGATAGCTGTCCACTTAAAGGACCAATTATCATGAAGGCTGCTCCGAAGGGTGCTAGTAATAGCCCTGCCGTCAATGGGTCTTTTCCATATGGCCCTTGTAAGAAAAAGATGAGTAAGAACAATACGGCACCACGAGCAATACCATTGAGTAGACCACTAAGTGTTGCAAATGCAAAGAGTCTGCTTAGAAAAAGACGTAGTTGGATAATTGGTGCTTTAATACGTGGTTCAAGAATGCCGAATGCAATCAGGCTTACAATGCCAACTACAAGAATAGCAATTGTCGCGGCTTGACTAAGCACAGGAAACGCGAGCATTGTCAACGCCATCAGGACACCAGTGAGGCCAATTGTTAACGTGATACTGCCAATCCAATCGATAGGCTGACGTTCGGCAGGTCGCACAGGTTCGCGCAATCGCCAAATACCCCATATCAGGCCGAAGATGCCAATGGGCACATTGAACAAGAAAACCCAACGCCACGATATTTCTGTCAGCAAGCCACCGATAATTGGGCCTATAAGAAAACCTGCTGCACCTGCGATCTGGTTGATACCTAGTCCTAAACCCGCACGACCTTTCTTGAATGCATCTACCACGATGACAGTGCTGTTTGTGAGCAGTAGCGAAGCACCCGCGCCTTGAATAAGACGCCCGATAATGAGGTCGGCACCATGAAACTGAGGTTGTGCTAAGCCAGAGAGCAGCGAACCAAGCGTGAAGACGGCAAATCCGGCATTATAAAGACGCTTACGACCCCATATATCAGCAAGACGACCAATAATCGGCGTCAAAACTGTTAAAACTAATAAATATCCTAACAGAACCCAAATGATAGTAAAGAACGTAATACGAAGCTCGGTCAGAATATTTGGTAATGCGATCAGCAAAGCAGAGCCTTGTATAGATGCAAGTAAGGCTCCAACAGTGGTGACGGATAACGCGGTCCAGCGATAGTTGTCATGCAAAGTTTCCTCTACAGGCAACACATTTGGCAAGGAGTCTTCTTTTGAAACATTGGTAGAAGTACGGGGAGAACTCATGAGAAACCCTTCCAGAATAGTTATTGTTCACGCCGTGCAAGTAGAACGGCAATTGAGAGCATTACGATTGTGAATAGGCCAAGAACAGCGAGATCAAGAGGAATCCGTGCTGCATTATAGTTCAATAACATACCTCGTATGGCATTAACACCATAGGTCAATGGATTCAAAAACAGAATCACACTGAACCACCCAGGAACATCTTTCGTTGGAAAGATTGCGCCAGAGAACATGTAGAGAGGCAAGGTAATGAAGTTTTGAAATGTGCCAAAATTCTCGAAATCCGAGATGCTCATAGCAATCACCACACCAAGTGACGAGATTGCAAGAGCCGTTATGAACATGGCAAGCAGCGTTCCAAGCACATTAAGCGGCGTTAATACAACCGACGCAAATGGCGCGAACACCAGCACAATTGCGGCCTGTATCGTTGAACTACTTGCTCCACCAAGACATTTTCCTATGACAAGCGTGTTTCGAGGCGTGGGAGCAACCTGTACCTCCTTGAGAAAACCAAACTCGCGGTCATAGACGATAGAGATTGCTGATTGCAATGCGCTAAAGATAATCGTCATAGCAATGACGCCTGGAAAGACGAATTGCTCATAGCTTAGACCTGCAACTGGCACAAACGAACGTCGCAAGCCAAAGCCCAGAGCAAATAGCCAGACAAGGGCACGTGCAATTGCACCATATAAACGGCTCCGTTGACGCCATAAGCGGTTCATGTCGCGGAGCCAGATCATTCCAATGCCTTCAAAATCTATAAGTGGTGTCTTCGCTATAGTAGTTTTTGTAGGAACAATCTGTGACACACGTTGAGGTTGTGTTTCAAGCATACTCTACGCTTTCTTTCTAACGACGCAATCGTCCGCGACTACGCAGACGTGCCCCCATACGTTCCCTAGAACCAACAGTCTCTTCACGAATGACGCGTCCCGTAAGGCGCACAAACACATCTTCAAGACTGGGAGCTTTCACAGTAACGCTGCGTACCTCGATATCATGTAGCGTTAGGTAGCGAATAAGTGAGGCAGCCAAAGCTTGTCCACTCTCCCCCTCAATGCTTAAGCCATCATTATTCCGATGGACAGGTCGTCCCGTCCATTGCGCAATTTCAATTTCCGCTTGAGCATCATCGGAGGTGGTAAAGCTTACAACATCTTCCCCAACACTCTTTTTTAGAGCGGCTGGCGTATCAAGAGCGATCAGGCGACCATCATCAATAATACCGATGCGATCACAATACTCGGCCTCTTCCATGTAGTGCGTAGTCATAAAGATAGTAAGGCCAGTTGTCTCGCGCAGACGTAGAACATGTTCCCATACACTGCGACGTGTCTGAGGATCAAGTCCAACCGTTGGTTCGTCAAGAAAGAGTGTTTGCGGTTCGTGCAACAATCCACGAGCAACCTCTAAACGCCGCTTCATGCCACCAGAAAACGTCTTTACCACATCTTTACGTCTATCATCGAGTCCTACCAGTTCTAATAGCTCTCGAATACGGGTCTCGCGTGTTTTAGGGGGAGTATGATAGATCATGCAATGATAGCGCAAATTTTGTTCGGCAGTCAGATATTCGTCCAGTGTCTGATCCTGAAAGACAATTCCAATACTCTGACGCACAGCTGCCGATTCGCTTTCAATATTATAACCGTTCACAAATGCACGTCCATGTGTTGGACGAAGCAATGTACACAGCATTTTAATAGTTGTGCTTTTACCTGCACCATTTGGTCCAAGAAAGCCAAAAGTTTCGCCACGTCCCACTTCAAGATCGATGCCCTTCACGGCTTCAATCGCTCCAAAGGAACGTGTCAATTGCTCTACGAGTACAGTCATGGGTAAACCTCTATAAGATGACGAAGTGCAGGTAAGGCGGAAGCAATACGCTCGCGCTCGCTCTCATTTAATTGTGCAAGACGAGAATGAAGTGCAACAAGTCGTGCACTGTCATAAGTTGTAACAACTTGCTGTCCATGTAGTGTTGGCTTCACCCACACTGTGCGCCAATCTACATCGTCACGACTACGTTCAATGTAACCACTTACCAAAAGACGCTTGACCATTGCGGTTACTGTCGAAGGCGTTACTACAAGGAAGTCGGCAAGCTCCTGCATTGAACATTGCTTACGCTCAACAAGAATACGTAATAGCGTTAACTGTCCTGGTGTTGCACGTAACTCGGAAAGAGCTTGTAAATCACTGCTACTCTCAGACGTACCAGTCTCCGCACTCTCCAGAGGAACGTCTGCATTCAAACGTCGCACCAACTTTGGTGTTATATCAAGCAAAGATTGTGCAATGTCTATGTGTTGTTGTATTGGACTATCCTGTACCATACCTCTCTCTTCTCTATCACTTTAACACTCTAACTATATTATACGCACACTATTTGAGGCATGTAAAGGGTAAACGGAGAGGCAAGCAAATGTCCTCTTCTCGCTGTAGTGAGAAGAGGACATTTGCTTGCCTCTCTTATCCGAGGGCGTCGTAAAACCCCTTGCTTCAAGCTATGGGGATATGAGACGCATTGCTTACAGGGCATGATGGGAATGGGCTACTCTTGACTTCACGTATGGTATTTTGCTATACTTTATGCATGAGACAAAAGAGTACTGTGTACTTTGACGATGCTGATAGAGCCGCTATTCATGCTATTAAAGAAGATAACGGATTGAATAGCGACGCTGATGCTATCCGCTTTGCTCTTCGTCATACTGCACGTAAAACAATGAACAAGCGAAAGGAGACACGCGATGCGCAGGAAAAGCTATAAGTATCGTTTGTCTCCTACGCGCAAGCAACAAGCGGCATTACAGGAAACGCTAGACCGTTGTCGAGAACTCTATAATGCGGCGTTACAAGAACGACGGGATGCCTACCGACTGTGCCAGGTGAGCCTGAACTATTACGATCAGGCCGCCGAGCTTTCTGACATCAAGCAGGTCAGAGAAGAGTATAAGGACATTCATAGTCAAGTGTTACAGGATGTGTTACGCCGTGTGGAGAAAGCCATGAAAGCGTTCTATCGTCGGGTCAAAGCAGGAGAGAAAGCAGGGTACCCCCGATTTCAAGGGCGTAATCGCTACGACTCTTTCACCTATCCGCAAGGGGGCTATAGTATCACCCATGAGAGCCGTATCACCCTTTCAAAGATCGGGTCTATCAAAGTGAAGGTACATCGACCACTTGAAGGAACAATCAAAACGGCAACCGTCAAACGGGAAGGGAACCAGTGGTACATTGTGTTCAGTTGCGAGATAGAGCAAACTGGCACACACTTGCCTTATACCAATGAGGCAATCGGGATAGATTTGGGCTTGCTCCACTTTGCGACTCTCTCGACAGGAGACACGATAGAAAATCCTCGGTACTATCGACGTGGTGAGGCCAAACTACAAAAGGCACAACAACACGTGTCGAGATGCATGAGAGGAAGCCATAGGAGAGACAAAGCCCGTAAACACGTAGCGAAGGCGCATAGGAAGGTCCGTAATCAACGACATGACTTTCTGCACAAGCAATCTCGGCAATTGGTCAACACGTACGAAACCATCGTTTTTGAAGAGGTGTCACCTGCGAACTTGAGTAAAGCCCCCAAGCCGAAGCAAGACGAAAATGGGATATATCTGCCCAATGGGGCAAGTGCGAAAGGCGGATTGAACAAGTCAATCTTAGATGCTGGTTGGGGCACATTTGTGAGCATGTGCAAGAGCAAGGCAGAATGGGCTAGCTCTGTCACGGTACTCACAGTGAACCCCAAGTATACCAGTCAAGTGTGTAGCGGTTGTGGCTCAGTCCGAAAGAAAGACCTCAGTGAACGCTGGCACTCTTGCGAGTGTGGCACGGAGTTGGATCGTGACCACAATGCCGCGATAAACATATTACGGCTAGGAAGTAGCCAACAAGGGTTACACCTTGTAGAAGCCCCTGCTTTCTAAGCACGGGGTACTTCACCCATCTATTTGTACTTTGCCCTCGGTAACGTTGCCATTGGGGTCAATGTCGAAAATGCGAACGTAGGGAGGATCGGGATAATGACGATGTGAGTAGATAATGTAGAGGTAGCCACTACGCTTAGCCCACTCTTTATCGCGCTCGGAAGGATAGGCTTCGCTTTTGGGATGAGAGTGATAGTAGATCATTTCGCCATCATAGTCGTCGATATCGTTGTAGATGCGCACAAGATCGGCCTCAGCGATGATTGAAAAATCGTCGGGGAACTCGGCGGCGTTCGCAGCTGGGTAGTTTTTGACAACTTGCCCTGCTACGCTACCAACGGCTCCACAGCCTTCATTGGGATAATTCTCTATGATGTGTAGAGTCATCTCATCGTAGATTGCCGATGGAATGTGTACGACAAAAGGCACAGTTGAATCTACCATATCAATCGCGCCGTGTGAGTACCCCTGCCCTTCTAGGCATGGAGGTGAAACACGGTGCACTCCTTTCAAAATTCACTCTTGATATTTCTAATTGGTTCAAATAGAATAATGCATATGAAAACATTTGAGTACCTAATTTACCCAAATAGAGAACAGCACCATTTGCTTATGCAGTGCCTTATCAAGTCTCGCATGATTTACAATTCTATGCTGGAGACGATGAAAGCACTGTATGAACGCGATGGCACGTTTCCTAGTAAGTATGACCTTGAAGCTGCTTTCAAGGGGGTTGGTCCTCATGTTCCTGCAAGCACTATCCATCGGAAAAGTCAGGCTACGCTCCGACGCAAGCAACGTACTATGTGCCGACGTAAGAAAGAAAGCAAGAGACGCTGTAAAGCGTGTAAGAGTGTTGCACGAACTTATTTGAAAATCAAACGGCAACGGCGCGACCATCATTTTAAGGTTGCTAAACGGTATGCCGACAATTACTCTCGTATCGTTGTTGAAGATTTGCAAATCGCTAACATGGTACACAATCATCATCTCTCGAAAAGCATTTATGATGCAGGTTGGAGACAATTCGTGGATATTCTCTCTGCAAAGGCTGAAAGTGCTGGGCATAGAGTGTTACGAGTTAATCCTCGCTATACCACGCAAGAGTGCAACAGGTGCCACGAACTAGTACAAAAGAGTCTCAGTGTTCGTACTCATATCTGTCCTTTCTGTGGTTATGTTGCTGATCGAGATACCAACGCCGCTCAGAATATTCTTGCAAGCGGTATCGGCGGGGGCACCGCCTTCAAGCATCAACGTACACCGATGGGTGCCGCGTAGCTTGAGAAGACCCTTCTCTTTAGAGAAGGAGAGTTGTCACCATAATATTTTCGCCTCTAAATCATCTTCAAGTTCATCCAGTTCGCGCGTCCACAAGTCCTCACTCAGGTACTTCCAGCCACCATCAGCAAGAATGGTCACAATTTTGCCATGCTCCATTGTTGCCGCGATACGTAGAGCCGCGTGTAATGAAGCACCACATGATGGACCCGCAAAAATGCCTTCCTGGTCTTTGAGTTGACGTGTGCGCCGAATCGCATCCATGCCCGACACAAGTATCTTGCCGTCGAGTAGTGATTGGTCAAGCACAGGTGGTACAAAGCCATCTTCCAAACTGCGTAGACCCTGCACACCATCACCCTGCATGGGTTCAGCAGCAATTATTCTAATTGCTGGATTGTATTCTTTTAAACGACGAGCATTGCCCGTGAGTGTGCCACCAGTACCTAGACCCGCAACGAAGACATCCAAATCTGGCAAATCATGGATAATTTCAACGGCAGTATGCTCGTAGTGTGCACCAGGATTAGCAGTATTGCCGTACTGATAGAGCATAACGTAACGGTCGTCTTGTTGTGCCAATTCTTTCGCCATTCTTACCGCGCCATTACTGCCTTTTGCCCCCTCAGAAAAAATGATTTTTGCACCATAGAGTTCAAGCATTTTGCGGCGTTCTTGCGTGACGTTATCAGGCATTACCGCGACAAAGGGGTAACCTTTGACACGACAAATCATGGCAAGAGCGATGCCAGTATTGCCGCTTGTCGGTTCGATCAGAATAGAATTTGACTTGATACGACCATGTGCTTCCGCATCCTCAATCATCTGTTTAGCAATGCGGTCCTTAATACTTCCGGTTGGGTTTGCGCCCTCCAATTTAGCATAAATCGCTACGCCTGAATGAGGGCTAAAGCTTTTCAATTCCACGAGTGGCGTATTGCCAATTGTCTCCAATATACTTCCGTAGCGCATACTTTTTCTCCCACTAGTTTTTCTCCGCTACATGTTTTTATAGAGAAGAACTTTTACGCTACCGTCCACCCGCCATAGCTGGAAGCAACGTGATGGTATCACTTGGACCTACAGGCGTCTCTAATTTTTTGAGGAAGCGCACATCTTGATCGTTAATATAGATATTTACAAACTTACTCAGTTCTTCAGATGGCTGGATTTGCTCTTTCAAAGCAGGATAGCTCTGATAGAGGTTAGAGAGCACTTCACTGAGTGTGCTTCCCTCAGCACTTACTTGCTTGGAACCGCCCACCGATGAACGAAGTATTGGAGCCAGTCGAACATTTGCCATGTCATTCTCTCCTTGTGAGTATGTTTATCTGCAATTATTTGTTGTCGAAGACCCTACGGATGCCCACAAGGGGCCACCCTACTATATTCACGGTTGTGACGCGTGTAATGCGTCGTATAGTAGGGTGGCCCCTTGTGGGCATCCGTGAAGTCCTACCATCAATATCTAAATGTCCACAAAAGATTACGCAGGTACAGCGCATACGTCAGCATAATAGGGCAAGTTTTCTGGATGCCCATGCTCACCACATGCCGCGCACTCTGGATCACGGAAGAGTCGCAGTTCATTGAACTCGCCTGCCAACGCATCATAGGTCAACATGCGGCCCACCAGTGGCTCACCGATATTAAGAAGCAGTTTGATCGCTTCGGTAGCTTGCAACAGCCCAATAATGCCAGGAAGAACGCCTAACACACCAGCCTCAGCACAGCTTGGAGCCAGTTCTGGTGGTGGTGGCTCTGGATACAAACAGCGATAGCATGGCCCTTCATATGGTTTGAAGACGGTCAATTGTCCCTCGAAACGGAAGACGCTACCGTGTATCACAGGCTTATTTGCAAGCAGTGCGGCATCGTTCAAGAGATAGCGTGTGGGGAAATTATCGGTACCATCAATGATGAGATCATAATCCGCGATAATGCGCCCCACGTTTGTCTCGTCCAAACGCTCAATATATGTTGTGACTTTTACGTCTGGGTTCAGTGCTTCTAGCGTCTCACGGGCAGACTCAGCCTTGTATTGACCAACACGGCTTGTGTTATGCAAAATCTGGCGTTGCAGATTGCTTTCGTCTACCACGTCAGCATCAATGATACCAAGCGTGCCTACGCCTGCTGCTGCAAGATAGTATGCAGAGGGAGAACCGAGACCACCTGCACCAATAAGTAACACTTTTGAGTCGAGCAACTTGAGTTGGCCCTGCTCACCAACTTCAGGAATAAGCGTGTGTCTACTATAGCGTTTGGCCTGTGCGTCATCAAGAGTACGTGGCTGCACAAATTTAAAACCGCTTCCCTTCCACTGTCCAAAACCGCCTGCCATCGAGACGACATCTTCATAGCCCATTTGCTGAAGTGTGCTGCCCGCCATAAGCGAACGTACACCACCAGCACAATAGAGTACCACCTTTTTTGATTTGTCAGGTACAGCTTCTTCTATCTGTAATTCAAGAAAGCCACGTGGTACGTGGATAGCACCAGGAACATATCCCTGATCCCACTCGTTCTTTTCGCGTACATCAACCACTACCACATCCTGATCGGTCGTGTCTTGTTGATGATTGAGCGCATCATTCACCTGAGTGGTTGTCCACTCTGGCACCTGTTGCCGCGCTCGTTTCAAAATCTCACGTGATGCATCACCCATGAGGACATATTCCCTTTCACGTATTGACGATCTATAGCTAAGTTTACATGTAAAATAAAGCAAAGGATATATGCTAAGCCGCTCATAGGTACTAACATAAGTAGGGTACGAATTATTCCACTTTCTCTGATTTCCTTCCCTTACCTTTCAGTTCTATGTGAAGAGCAAACAAGAAATTTCTGAACTGTACTGGCATTTTTAAGCATCAAATGTTATACTTCACTCATGATAAAAGAGGAGGAACGTGTCTATGCCCACACAAGAAGACAGGTTAGACAGGTTGGAAATGAAAGTCGCATCTTTGGAGCTTGAACATCTTTATGAGCAACGCAAGGCGGCAGAAAGCTTGCCTTCGGAACAGGCACTTGATTTGAAAGACGTTAATCATAACACAACCATGCTACTTGGTATTGCTTCGGGACAAGAACGTGCTATCAAGACTATCCAAGCTGATGTGGAAAGTATCAAAAACCGTGTGGAACAAATAGACGCAAACGTCATCTCTTTGAGTGTCAAGGTTGATAAACGCTTTGTTGCCCTCGAAGAGAATTTCGATAAACGCTTTGTTGCCCTCGAAGAGAATTTCGATAAACGCTTTGTTGCTCTCGAAGGCCGAATAACTTCATTAGAGCAGCGCTTTGACGCTTTGGAGCAACGCTTCACTATCTTAGAAGGGAAGGTTGACCAAATCTTCCAAATACTGACAAGGCTCTCAGAGAGATAACGAATGTCTTCTGTCATAAACAAAAGTGTAAGGAGTTCACAAAATCTATTTTGTGAACTCCTTACACTTTTGTTTGTTTACTGCTTCTCACGTATAGCCGAGAACAAACGCTCAGGGGTGATTGGAAGTTGCGTTGCGCGAATGCCTACCGCATCGTAAATCGCATTTGCGATTGTGGCACTCACTGGCACAACGGGGGGTTCACCAACACCTTTTGCTCCAAATGGGCCGAGGTCAGAAGGTACCTGAACGAGCAGAGGTGTAATGCTTGGTACATCCTTACTCAAAGGGAGTGCATAGTCCATGAGCGTTGAGGTAAGCAACTGCCCATCCACATCATGGACAAGGCCCTCGAAGAGTGCCCAGCCAATGCCCTGCGTTACACCACCATGAATTTGTCCCTCGACTTCTGCCGGATTGATCGCAAAGCCAACGTCCTGTGCCGCGACATACTCAAGGACACGAACCTCGCCCGTTTCTGGGTCTACCGCAACCTTCGCAAGATGGGCAGCATACATAGGCGAACTTACTTTGTTCGCGGCACGACCACGACCATAGATTGGCTCGAAACGACCAGCGTAACGCATCGAAGCAGCCGCAATCTTTTTCAGTTCAATGCTCTTACTGGGAGCACCCTTCACCGATACGAGGCCATCGGCGAGTTCCAGGTCTTCTGGTGAGGCTTCAAGCATCTCACTTGCGATATCGAGAATTTGCTTGCGCGAATCACGCGCAGCGTTCAGAACGGCTGCTCCCATAGCGTATGTCGTCTTACTACCACCTGTACCACCGCTATAGGGCATTGTATCAGTGCTATCGTGACCAACACGTACAGAATCTGAAGATGTTCCTAATACGTCTGCTGCAATGAGGGCCAGCGATGTATCGGAACCAGTGAGGTCAACACTACCAACAACAACGGTGAATGTACCATCTTTTTCCATACGACACGCTGCCGCTGTTGGCTCTGTACCACCAGGCCATCCTCCGGCGGCAAGGCCAATTCCTACTTTCCACCCTTTAAGATTCTCCGGCGGCACTTTTTGTGCTTCTTTGTTGACCCACAGTGGCTGCTTCTGAACCGCATCAAGACATTCAAGGAGACCGATACGAGGCCATCCACCTTGGCGACGATCAATAGAGGGATCGCCAGCTTTTAGGGCGTTTTTCTTGCGAAACTCAATAGAATCGACTGTAAGAGCTTGACATAGTTCTGCAACGGTTGACTCCAAAGCAAAGGTAGCCTGTGGTGCATTAGGAGCGCGGTACGCTCCAACGCTGACTTTATTAGTAAGCACTTCATAAGCACGAATGTCCACGTTGGGACAACGGTAGGTGCTTGCAAGAATGAACGCGCCAAGACCTGCTGAGGCTCCAGGATAGGCACCCGCATCAAAAATAGCTCTTGCTTGCAAAGCAACCAACGTGCCGTCGTTCTTCGCGCCCAATTTCAGAGTGATCACGGATTGCGGGGCGGGATTGCCCGCAAGCAAATCCTCTTGTCGAGTGTAGACAAGACGCACTGGCTTGCGAATAGCATGAGCGACCGCGGCGGCAAGTGGTTCAATTAAGCCAAACTTTCCACCGAAGGCTCCTCCTATCGGCACTGACTCTACACGAATCTGAGAGTCTGGCATATCCAGTGCCTCGGAAATATCTTCACGCACCCCAAACATTCCTTGTGCACTGGGCCATACAGTTAACTGGTGTCCTGAGGGACTGGGTACAACTGTAATCGACTGTGGCTCCATATACGATTGATGTACGGAGCTGGTCTTATACGTGTGCTCTACGATAACATCGGCCTCACGTAGGCCCGCTTCGATATCACCAAGTTTGAGATGAGTCTTATCGCTAACGTTTTTCGAGAGTTCCTCTTCCTGCTCCTCCTCAACCTCTCCGCTCGCTACTGCCGCATGTGCTCCACCACCAGCAATCTCCGATACTTCATTTTCAGTACGAGATCGTGCAAGTGGCGCATCGGTGGCAAGGGCCGCGATAGGATCAATGATAACGGGCAGAGGTTCGTAGTCGATATCAACGGCGGCAACACCATCCTGGGCGGCGGCTTCCGTCTCTGCAAGGACAATGGCAACGGGATGCCCACACCAGTACACTTCGTCTTGTGCAAGTGGAGCCTGTGAACGAGAGGTACTCTTTGCATGAGCCATATCCAGCGTCTGAGCCGTATACACGGCTACAACACCCGGTACTTCGAGAGCAGGAGACGTATCAATGGAGAGGATACGAGCATGAGCATAAGGGCTTAGCACGAGCCGAGCATGTAAGAGACCAACAAATGGAAGATCACCAGTGTAGCGTGTGCGTCCTGTTATCTTGTCAAGCGCATCCTGACGCCGTGTGGACTTGCCCACAGCCCTATGTTGCGTTGTTATGGGGTCAGAGGTTTGTGTCATGGAAATATTACTCCGGTAGAAGGTTGAACAATCTGTTTTAGAAAGTGTAGCACAAACAGAGATAGAGTGTCATACTGTACAACAAGAAAGTAGCTATAGGACCGCTAATCACTATGATTGGCGGTCCTATAAAGTTTGAAATAGCAGGCACAGCGTAAAAAGGGACGAGTACTACAGCTTGCGAGCGAGAATAACTCCCGTATTTAATCCAACAGTGTGTAGTCCACCGAAAAATCGCGCATGTTCGATTTTAACGCACCTATCCTGAATGAACTCCAGTCCTGCATCTTGCGCTTTTTTGCCTGTTTCGTCGTTGCGCACCCCTAGTTGGAGCCAGAGCACTTTTGCCCCGATAGCGATAGCCTCGTCAGCAATAGGTGGGGTATCTTCAGCCTTACGGAATACATCGACGATCTCTATCCGTTCACCTGCATCTTTTGCCTCGGTTAAAGATGCATAGACACGCTTACCAAGCAATGTTTTTCCGGCATAGCGTGGGTTTATAGGGATGATATCATATCCTTCCGCCTGCATGTAGATAGCTACAAAGTGGCTTGGGCGATAGGGATCAGCCGAGACGCCTACAATAGCAATATGCTTATACTGTTGCAGCAATTTTAACCGATCATGCATGTCCGGTATGTTCGTAGTCATAATATTTCCTCGCTATGGTCAATGTATATCGTCTTCCTCATGTTATACCACAATCCACTCTTGACTGAAGGCTTTTTGTGGGAAGAGCCAATCCAGTAAGTAATGCATCTTCTGCCCACATGCTTGATCTTTTCTATTATAAAACCAGAGTAATCTGTTTTTCCCTAACTAGCGTAGGATTATACAAGAAGTTATACTTGCAGTTTATCTGGCTGGGGATGGCACAGTACGTCTGCTTTGTATAACTTCTTTATTTGCTTTATTAGCCTCTCCTTGTTCTTTCGATACTTGCTCCTCCTAGCTCAATCAGGCTGTTACTACCCATATGATATCATTGAAAATAGAAGGACGGCATCTATATTTCTTGATATGCTGTCTTTTAAAAACTATACAAAAGAGAGTATGTATGAAGAAAATTCTGTATTTAGATTGTCATTCGGGTATTAGTGGTGATATGTTTCTTAGCGCGATGCTCGATGCGGGTCTTCCTTTCGAGGTATTAAAAGATGCTCTTGCAGGATTGTCGCTAGATGGCTATCAGCTTGCGATTGAGCCTTTTCATGATAAGGGGATACGCGGCTCGCAGTTTCATGTGATGCTGACAGAGCAAGAACAACTAGCACGTCATTTCTCTGATATCTCAGCACTTTTGCAGACATCACAGCTTCCAGAAACAGTGCGTGATACTGCCATTGCAATTTTTCGGACGCTCGGTGAGGCAGAGGCCACCGTGCATGGCGTGACACTGGAAGACATTCATTTCCATGAAGTAGGGGCAATTGACGCCATCGTTGACATTACAGGTGCGGCTATCGCACTACACTCAATGAATATTGAGCAAGTGTATGCCTCACCACTTCCGTTTACACGTGGGCACTTGCGTATGGCACACGGGTTGATGCCATTACCAGCCCCGGCAACACTAGAAATTCTACGCCGCGTCAAGGCACCGTGGGTTCCATGTCCTATTGAAGGTGAACTAGTGACACCAACGGGAGCAGCTATCCTCGCGACGGTTGCACGTTTTGAAACGCCTGCCATTGCAATTGAGCAGATCGGGTACGGTTTTGGTCAGAAGAAAGTAGTGTGGCCTAACTGTATCAGAGCATGTATTGGGCATGAATACGGACGCATCGGATCAGAGAAACAAGAAGCGAAAGCATCCCATACACATAACTCCAATCATAGTAGTGAACACAGCCACGAACACTCGCCTCTGTAACAGTTGTTTTCTTTAAGGCGAAAGATAGGGACAAATCCCTATAGGCATTCTGTGACAGATGACGTATGGTATTAGTATATTCATTATGGAAGAGGGTAGTAACACAGATATTCATATGTCTTAAGGTAGCCTTCTCTATATCTCGAAAAGGATGTACATTTTATGAACCTTACACGCCAAAGTGCGCGACTGCTTACAGCAATGGCCTTGAGTTGTGGACTCCTCTTTGCGTTTTTTGGGGTAGTGTCTGCTCATACTACAGTAGCCAATCATGCAAAGGTAACGAAAGCGATACCGGCAATCGGCTCAACAATTGCAACCGCACCGACAACAGTCACTGTATTTACCGCAGAGAACATGAAAACTGATCTCAAGGACAGCAATCTCTTCGTGTATGGCCCTAGTGGTGCACTCATTAGCACAGGTAACACCAAATTTGATCTCAACAATCCTCAAACGATGTCTATTGGTATCAAACCTGAAAAAGATGGTATCTATATCGTACGTTGGAGTAATGTTTCATCAGATGATGGCGATCCTGACCAGGGCGCGTTTACTTTCACTGTCAAGTCAGGTGCTGCCGCAACAACAACAGCTACACCTGCGAAGACAACACCTACTCCAACATCATCTGGTATACCTATCTGGGTACCTATTCTGGTAGGTATTGTTGCTCTCCTGCTTGGTCTTGGCGCGGGTGTTGTCTTTGGAAGCAATCGTCGCTCCACTCCAGCAGTCGTAACCTCAACAGGTAATAGAGTTGTGCCTGAACAAGAGCCGTCTCAACGTCCATAACTGCTTCGAGAGTTGTGATTATCCTAAAGGCGAATGGAGCATGTAAGGCTGTTAAACCTTACATGCTCCATTCGCCTTTAGGATAATCATATACAACAGGGTGCTACTTGAGATTTAGCTTCACATCTTCGCCACCGCTATCTTTACCACCAGTGGCAAGTCCTTTAGCAACGACATATAAGCGGCCCATGACACCAGATGGTGCATCCCAGTATTCGGCACTCTCAACATTTACTTTCAGGAGAGCCAAATCTGGGTCTTCATTCCCGTTTGGGAACCATGCTTTAAGAGCAGGCTTCCATAGTTCATTGATCTTCTGACGGTCACGAACTAATTGTGCTGTACCTGAGACGGAGACGAATAAATTCTCATCAGGTTTAGCATAACCAAGATTGACTTGCTGGTCATGTTGTACATCGTCTACTTTAGGCGCGCTGGCCTTTGTGAAAAACCAGAGGTCGCCATCGAATTCCATATCTTGTGTTGCCATTGGGCGACTACGGAGTGAGCCATCGGTTTCAACCGTGGTCATCATGGCTATACGAATACCTTTAATTTTATCACCAAGCAGTTTTGCATCGTTTTGTGCATTAGTAGTCATTATCTTCTGCTCCCTTCTATCATAGAACGTTAAGAGGTCTGTGACAACTCCCCATGCGTCAAACGCAGAGGCTTCTACGGTCTTGCACCGATGGTCTCTTGCCCTAGACCCGTTGTTTGTTTTGTATGAGTGGATACTAGTAGTATCACGAATGATAGGCCAAAAAGGTGCCATTCCGTAACTTTAATAGAGGGCATACTACCCATGCCAGATAGCGAGAATATTCTCTCTCTGCTCGTCAAGGGTGGCAAATTCTGAGCGAGTGGGAGAACAAGTAACAAGAAGTTGACCAGGAGTACTTGCGGTTGGATAAAGTTCGTACATGCCACCTGAAAGAAGACGACGTTCGCCCGATGCGACAAGAATATATTGCTCTACAGATATACTGAGCATACGAGACATAGTGGGCAGGTGTTGCCATTGCAGAATGCGTTCACCTTTCTGCACGTTCCACACTGCAATACGGCTATCACGGAAGGCACAAGCCAATAGAGTGCCATCAGGAGACCACGTAAGACTATTAACTTTTTGTCCTGACGTTACAACTTGCCATAAAGCACTCTTATGCTCTCTATCCCAACAAAGTATTGCTCCATTGCTTGCTCCTATTGCAAGGTACGAACCATCAGGAGACCAGCGTAGCACTCCTGAGCCTCCACTACGTGCTGAGTTGGTAGTAAGCCTCTCTGGTATTGGTGCTTGACGTTTCATCAGCAACGCAGATGAGAGTGAATAGATAATGACAGAAGCGTCAATCCAGACAGCAAGCTGTCCCTTTTTTGACCAATCCATGTTGTCTATTGCACGTACATTCATGGAGATGATTAAGGGAAGTTCTTCCGCCGCACGTACATCCCAAAAATGTATCTCACCTTGTATACCAATAGCAAGAACGTGTCCATCGGGCGACCAGCAGAGAGTGGAAGCTTTTTGAGCGGCTGGAATTTGTACAAGACCCATACTGCCATTGCGTTGTAGGAAAAGCGGAACATGATTATACAAGGTACACACGAGAATGTCTCCATCCAGTGACCAGCTAAGGGACTTAGGTCGTGCAGGTAGTTCATAGCGCGCAGGGCTTGGTAAGGCAAGAGGACGAAAATTCATCGTCTCAATTGAGAGTTGTGTTGACACTTCCTGGTGCGGTCTTTCTGGCAACGGTTCATCAAGAATACGATGCTCACCAGCATCAGTGATACTTAGTGCGATAGGCATACCATCGAATGACTGTTCGACGTGAGGTGCAATTGGTTCAGCATCATCATATTGAATTATTGTATCAAGATCGGTAACTGTGAGTAGCTCAGTAGTAGCACTTGCTTCCTCTTGCTCAAGCTCTGCGAGAGCTTGTTCCAATGCTTGCGCAAAAGCGATGATTGTGGGGAAGCGTTTTGTTGGAGATTTTTCCAGTGCTTGCAGCATCACATCATCCACTTGTGAAGGAGGGAAACGCTCAGGATAAAGCTCACTTGGTGTAAAAGGTACTTCATAGAGGTGAGCATGAATATACTCATCGTTCGTTGCGGCTTGAATGGGAAGTTTACCTGTAAGCATATAAGTTGCAACAATCGCCAGTGCATATTGATCTGATGCTGGGTTGACCTTCTTTTCTGCTTGTTCTGGTGCCATAAACGCGAAGGTACCTAGTACTTCGCTTGCCATCATACCAGGCGATTTTTGCCAGCGCGAAATACCGAAATCGCTCAGGTATAGATGAAACGCGCGTTGAGGACTTTGGATAGCACGTACAAGAAAATTTGCCGGTTTGACATCTTCATGCACAATATGTGGCGAGCGTGTATGCAGATACCAAAGGCTATCGGCAGCTTGCGAGACAGCATCTGCAATTTGTTGCAACGACCAATATTCCCAGGGTGGTCTTTCCTCGATGACATCCACTAACGACCCATCAGGAATATATGGTGACACGAGAAAAGGTACAGCACGCCCATTATAGAGTGTAGAGCCAGAGTCGAGCACAGGCAAAATGTGAGGATGTTGCAGACTGCGCGCAATTTCTATTTCACGTGTAAATCGTTCGCTCGCTTTTAGATTGCGCCGATCATCTTCTGTAATGGCTGTCATGATTTTAAGCGCCACAAGATTTTGTGTTTCGGTGTCACGCGCCAACCACACAACACTCATCGGTCCTTGCCCAAGCAGCCTTTGACGCTGGTATCGCTCGATTGTAATTGTCTCTTTTTGCATTGTTTTCTACGGCTTGCTAGATGGATTGAGTTGATGAGCAATCTGGTCAATGCGATCCTGCAACGCCTGGTTCTCCTTTTGTAAGCGGTCTACCTTCTGCGTAAGGTCAGCGTTCTCTTTCGTTGTTTTATCGAGATTAACGCGAATAGCATCTTTTTCTTTCGCCGTTTGGCTCAGTTCATCGCCACGCACACCATGTTCGCGTTTTACCTGCTCTAATTCATCTTCGAGCGTCTGTATTTTAGCTTGATCTGCAACGATACGTCCAGTTAACGTCACGACCTCCTGACGATGTGCCTCTCTATCGACCTGCACCTGGTTTTGTAGTTGTGTGAGTTGTGGCTCATAGCGCCAGCCCAATAGTTCGTTGAACAGTTCGCGTGCCGGACTTCCTTCCTGGCTCGCGTCACGCATTTCACGTATTTTGCTCTCGTCCCACTGTCCACTTGCTAGTAAGCCCCCAAGCGCACGATGCGAAAGCACAAGCTGCTTAGGAAACAAAATACTGGTACGAGAGGAGGAGAAACCGTAAGAACTCAGATTTTTCGCGTATTCAGTAATTACATCGGGTGCCGCAACTGTACCTAGCACAGCAGCAAGGTCCGCACGTAACTCTAATGATGTATCAGGATTGTTGAAGGTATCCAATAATGCATCATGCGTTTGTGAGCCGAATAAGAGCAACATATAGGTAAGCTGCTTTTTGTGTTGCGGCTCCTCGTCCAACGCTTTAAGCAGATGATCCAGTACAATCTTTTCGCCAAGCAGAAGCAGCAGAGAGACAATACGTTGATTCGTGCGCTCAGCATCAGATGTGTCATGCGATTGCACATAGGTGAGCATTTCAGGTATCATCTCGCGGTCTGCATAGTGGCGGACTGACTCATCACGAACACGCTCCAAGAGTAAGGCGACCGCCATCGCAATGTCTTCAGATTTATCACTGCCGAGCAAGCGTACCAGTTCGTCTTTGATCACACTTGTTGACATACTTTGGAAAATCTCCATTGCCGCGTTACGCGAGTCAGGATTGCTCTTGTCATTGATCGCCTGCCAAACTAACGCCAAGGCAGGCACACCGATTTTCCCCAGAATGTTTTTTGCTGACCGCGCCACTAAGGGGTGAGGGTCTACAATTAACTCGCCAACACTAGACACTGCCGGTGAACCAATCTTTATCAAAGCTTCTTCTGCTCCATGTCTACGCTCATCGAAATAGAGTGCCTGCAATAGACTATCGAGCACAGGTTTGCGAAATGGTCCCTTGTTTGCGAGTAGAACAAGCGCGGTGGAGGCGTCATTCATCAAGTGAGCATCTTCCAAGCCTTCTAAAAGTGCTGGCGTACTCACATTGGCAAGCTCATTTGTGAGCATTTCTAGAATAAATTCATGTGCATGTGGTGGTAGTGGAGGCGCAAAAAGATGAACAAGATCCCGCAAGATAGCTTGCTCATCCTCGCTTTGACGCACCAATTCTACGACGATGTTTTCTGCGTGTTCGCGTGCCATGATACGCTGGTCTTCCAGACCCGATAAAAGCGGCCTGAGTATTTCTGGACCGAACTGAGGTAAAATAGTTGCGGCTGCATCGGCTCGCTCTGGCTGACCAAGTAGCTCAACAAGTGGAGGAATAGCCGCATCGGGATAGTTGAGCAACAATGTCTTGACGACACGCACTAAAGGTGGTTGGCTTAGGGCATCCAGAAGAGCAGGTACAACAGTCGCTCCTGGTAGTTCATTAAGCGTTTGTTGGACATACTTACGTGTACGTTCGTCACGATGAAGCAGGTTTTGCACGAGACCTTGCGCTGCATCTGGACCTTGTTGTCTGAACACATTCATAATATGTTGCGCCTGTGCGTCACTACAAGCTTGCAGCATCTCAATAAGCGCATCACCAGGGAAAGGACTCATCCCCAGCAGGATGTGCTGTACACGCTGCACAGTTACGTTTTCTTGTGGTACGTTCAGGGCAGATACAAGAGCAGGTAGAGCCACCTCGTTTAGTTGACTCAGCGCATCAATTGCCTCTTCGTACACCTGCGGCCTTGGGTCAGATAACACAGTCATCAACGCAGGCACAATCCGCTTCTCAGGAAATTTACTCAGCGCACGTACAACCGCAATGATGAGTAATGGGTCTAATTGTTGTTCTTGTAAGAGGTTCATCAGTGGAGCAACAGAAAGAGGTTCACGTAGACGTTCAAGGACGTAAACGAGAAGCCGTGTGCGATCAGGGACAACGGGCAAGAGTGCTTCCACTGTAGGCTCAGCAGCCTGTTCACCAATGGTAATGAGTATTTGCGATGCTTTCTCAGCGACTAGTTCACTAGGATGTGTAAGTACAACGTCTATCAGGCTCGCAACGCTTTCAGGTGCATAGGCAAGCAGTGCGTCCACCGTGTGCTGTTGCAGTTGTGGCGATGAGTCCTCTAAAAGTTGCACTATCCCTGGCAAAGCACGGGGATCCCGAACGGCTTGAAGAATGTCTAAAGCGCGTATACGCACGGCCTCTTGTGGAGCCTGTAACAATACTTCTAGCAGGCGCGGAGTCGCTGGATCGCCAATATCTTGTAATGCAAGAACAGCGTTTTGTACTGCCATATCATTTTGTGAGGCAAGCAAGCGTACAAGGGCTTCGATAACGCGTTCAGGAGGACTATCATTGCCATCTTGCACAGAGTACGGTACCTGCGCTTGTTGTACGAGCAATGCTTTGGCCTGTTGCTGGATATCTGGCTCTGACTGATAGTTCGAGGTAAGAATTGGTACAACGCTCTCTACAATACGCTGATATTGTACCATCGTTACTTGGCGCATAGGATCAGGTTCATTAAGAAAGCGTGCCAGAATAGTAAGCATCGCTTGATGCACACGTTTTGTAAAGGGACCAGGTTGGCGATTCTCTAATTCTTGTAGTAATCGAGCCACCGTGTTTTCTGGCCCAAGACGAACGAGAGCACTAGCAGCACGCGTCACAATAAAGGGTTCTGCATCGCTAATACGCGCAAGTAACGGTTCAACAGCACGAGCATCGGCAGTTCCACCAAGAATGTTAATTGCGGCGGCTCGCAAACGTGTCGTGCGTTCCGACATGGGCTGACTAAGTTCGGCGGCGCGCGCTACTACAACACTACCAAAGCGACCAAGCACTTGCGTAAGACGTTTGACTTGCGCTTCATAAGCAGGATTATCGACAGTATCTTGCAGTTGTGTGAAGAGTAGTTCAGGCACAATTGATTGGTCGAGCAGGATAAGCAAGTCGTCAACGCCCTCTACCATGATAAGCGGCAGAAGGGAACGGTAGACCTCTTGTCCGCCCTCCTCGGCACAACGCGTAAAGATACGCGCTAGCTCTTCGCGTGCGGCTTTGTTACGAACAGCAATGGCAAGCGATTCGGCTACGCGTGGTGGGAGTGCGATGGGACGTTGTATCTCGGCCTGTGGTGGTGTCCATAACACACCCACACAGACAAGACTTAATGCCAATGCTGGCAGAACATAGGCGGGATTACTGCGCCCAAGTTCGCCAAAGCGTTCCGCAAGTGCCAGAGGTTGATCAAGTAGGCCAGCCCAGATAGCAACAGACTCGCTCCATCGTCCAACATTTTCGAGCAAGTCCAGACGAATTGGTAGTGGTGTAGGTCGTTTGACGCTATCAACTGTGTAGAAGTATTCCGCTACAAAGTATTCCGCAATCAGTTCGTGGCGGAAACTCAACACACCACTAGGACTTACTTCGATAAGCGCGGAGCTTAACGCGAATTGCAGGAGTTGAGCCATGTCATCGTGTGGTTCTGGAAGCAGTTCATTGGCATCAACAAAAGGGCTTTCTGGTGGATGCTCATCAAGCCAAAAGCGTAACTCGTCTGCAAGTTCGTCAACACTTGCTCCAATACGAATATCTTCACCCGTTGGTGTAGCAACGCGTAGTTGAATCGCATTACGGTCATTCGCCCAACGTGCTGCACACGCAACCTCGCTGAGAAAACGTACCAATTCACGTTCTGAAGGCGCGGTTTTGTTCCAGCGTGGTTGTGCTTGTTCACGCAGCACAAGTTGGTTCACAGACTCACGTAAGAGGCGACCACGCGTGTCGATCTGCTTGCCACGCTCAACCCCAATCTTGTCGATAATGCCCATAAGCGTGAAAAGCATCATGGGATTAGTACAGTGGTAGCGTAGGCGACTACGATCAATCACCTGCATAATTTGTCCGGCGGTATGGCGCCAATGCTTATCCTGTCGCTCCACATAGCGTTCGACAAACTCGTTGATTTGATCGGTTTGAAGTGGATAGACGGTAGCTCGTGACGCCTGACCTTTATTAACCAAATCAATAAAATCAGGTTGCTCACGGTAATCTACCTCACGACAGGTCATCACCAATCTATTTTGCGTATTTTGCATAAGATAGACAAGTTCGTGGCTCACAAATGAAAGATAGGTATCATCAAGTTCATTTAGGCCATCACAGAGCAATAATAGGCGACCCTGTTGAGATAGTTGGAACAAATAGGGACGAAGTTGCTCTATACCAGGAAGATCGCTTTCGACCAGAAAATGTAGCAGGGTATCATGCATTTCTCCGTGGAGTATGTCAGGCATATCGTTTTCAGAAAGAGTAGGAAGATACGTCTTTAGAAAAAGACTATAATTTTTCATTGGAATATAAACAGGAATACGGTTGCGTCTAAACACAAGTTGCCAAGGATGTTCCGATGCTGAATATTGATAGACACGTAATGCGGTTGTTTTGCCAGCACCCGGCACACCAAGAATAAGTTGGTCGGTATCTTGCTGCTGAACCAGATTCAGGATAGCAACGCGCTCCTCGATCACAGAAGAGACAGCACCTGAATCATTCGGTCCTGGCGTCTGACGAATATTAGTCAATGCGGTTAGCGGTGTATATAACTGATAATACTGTTCCTGTGCTGTGCGTACATCCCGTAGATATCGATAGATCGCAAGAGGCATAGAGCCAAGTCGTACCGCAAGCACAAGTAGCGTAAACTCGATAACCGGAACAATAAATACCTGTGGAGCCTGCGCGGGTAACGCGAGCAATCCTGCAAGATGGGCTGGGTTGATGAACACAAGAAGCAGTGCTTCGAGTACTGTAAGCAGCAACGTACCAAGTAGAGCAATAGCAAGCGCAATAGGAAGACGTGATGTATCAAGCATTACGCTGTTTTGCACAACAGTTGGCAGAATAGACCGTTGCTGCTGCACCTGTCTCATAGAATATACCTTTCTCTTGATGATAGGATACAGTATAGCGTACTCTGATGATCTGAACAAGCAGTTATGTTCGTTTTCACATCATTAATTGAAAAGTTGTTCAAAGATGCATGTCGGACAAAATGCATACAGTATGTACCTAAAAACACCAAGCATGCAGCCTTGCAATCTCCTAACAGGTGACGTATGTCATAGCATTTTTACGTAAAGTATGTTTTACTGACTAATATATGCGTATGTTTAAATCATGGGTACTATCGTCTGAGAGCCGTTACAACTCATGAATACAAGCCGTTTCAATTTATAAGACTTCATAACGTTATTTCTTTTGTCACATAAAACATTCCCTTGTATGCAATAGTACCTTTATTCCCTGAAAGGGCTTTCATAGAATGAAGCTGACCGGGTACTCGTCATCTGAAGAGCAATGGCATGACGACGAAGAACACAAAACGCAAAAGAAACACGTCAAAGAGAATATTGCTCAGATAAATACCGTTGCCAGAAAGTTCATTGAGGCAACTGATACCGTTGAAATAGAGCGTATCCCAGAATTGCCATCAGTTCCTGAGAAGGGGACTACACCCGCCCTTATGGAAACATCTCCTGGTTCAAATGCGATGGGACCAAATATTGCTATACCCTCTTTTCTCTCTTATGCGAATGATATGGGATCAATCGAGTCGCAAAAGACACTGTTTTTGTCAGATCAAATGCCAAAAGAGTTGTTCCCATCGCCCCCTCAACTCAAGCAGCAATCATCTACATCTATTACGCAAAAGTACGCACTCTTGTTTATTGCTTTACTGTGTATTGTAGTTTTTCAAACGCTCAGCAGCGGATCGTCTCAATTTATTGGCTCGCAGGGTTGGGCTTATGTGCTTGGTGGGCCTAGTAACGTAGGGGACTCCAATATTTTACAAGGTATTGGCAAACAATCGTCGAAGTCAGGTACAACAAATCAGCCAATTCATAAGATGACACCGGAAGAGTATGTCAATTTGGTTGTGCAGAGGATGTCACTCGATCAAAAGTTGGGGCAGATGATGATTGTGCAGTTTGTTGGACCTGCCTATTCATTAGAGTTGAGTACGATGGTCAAGCAATATAACGTTGGAGCTGTACTCATTTTTGCCGCGAATCAGAATATTGTCAGCAAGGATCAACTAAAGGGGCTGATTAAACAAATGCAAGCAGATAGCCCTATCCCGCTTGCAGTCGCCATAGACCAGGAAGGTGGCTATGTTGATCGGTTAGTCGCGCTTGATGGGCCGCGACCAGCGGAGTCAGATATAGGTGCAACAGGGAATCCTACTGTAGCGCGTCAAGCTGGCTTAAGAGATGCGCAGGACCTCTCATCCTATGGTATCAATCTCAATCTCGCGCCGGTTGTTGATGTCACCAATGTCTATAATTCGCAACTCGATCATCGCACCTATGGAAATACTGCTGCGCTGGTGACGAAGATGGCGAGCGCATACCTTAGTGGATTGCAGCAAAGCGGGAAGGTAATTGGCACCTTGAAGCACTTCCCCGGTCTGGGTGATGTCACTACTGATCCACATGTCGGGGTGCCACAACTTACACGCTCCCAAAACGATTTAGAGCAAATCGACTGGGCACCATATCGCAGTCTTATTCAACAAGGTAATACAGTTCATGCAATCATGGTCACACATGAAATTGTACAAGCGTTAGATACTACAAAACCATCATCGCTTTCTTACAAAGTTGTGACAGGTATCCTACGTAATGAGATGGGCTTCAAGGGTGTGATTATGACCGATAGCCTGACAATGGAAGGTATCACAGCCTACTATGACGAAGCGCAAGCGGCAGCGCTTACAGTTGAAGCCGGCTCTGATCTCTTGATGGGTGCAAGTACGCCTGCCGACCTCGCGTCTATGATTCAAGGCATTAAACAGGCAATGAACGATGGACAGATTAGTCAACAGCGCATAGATGACTCAGTTCGTCGCATTCTACTCATGAAATATTCAATGGGACTACTTTCTATTCCTGCCAACTAAAAGGATAGGGTCAAAGAGGATTGCATATGCTTGGTTCTTCTAATACAAGATCATCTCCACATGAAAGAAAGTGGAATGTACTGCTCTATGCTTTAATTGTGCTGGAGACATTGCTTGTCACGCTCGCACTTGTACCTGCGCAACTGTGGACCCGTGTGCTTACAGGATCAAGCAGCGCAGCCCTTGATGGTCCCTTTCCACCAACAATTGCACCGATAATTACAGCACTACTCTATCTTATGCCATCAGTCATTGGGCTATTGTGTCGTAGTTGGCAACGCGCCTTGCTACTTGCCACATTGCCTGCATGGATTGGGCTAGGATTATTCGTGATTGCCGCAACCTTCAAAGTAGGCGCGTTTTATTTAGTATCAAGCGATCACGTAACAGCAAATGTGAGTGTCCTAGAATTGTTCGCCGCGCTTGGTGCAATTGGTTGGCTAGCACGATCTCTTCTCAAAATAAAATAATATCTCTACCAATCCCCCAAATGGGCCATCTTTATAGAAAAAAACAGGATACTATGTAGAATTGTTGTGTCAAGTTATACGTCAATATGTTATACAAAGGACAACGTTGTGCCTACTATGCTTGATACATATGGAAGGGAAGAGGGAAGTGGAAGATATAGAGACGAGGAATATGAAAGCGAATAATGAGATAGATAGCACAAATAATATGGATGACAAGGTACAAACACAAAAGCCTTTGCCCTCTGACTTACCGCCAACACCAATGGTCGAAGCACTTCTGATTGACGAGCGAGTACCAGGAGAGGCAGGTGCCCAAACTCTACTGGCGAGTTCGCCTAAAAGCTATATCTATAACCAAATATACGGGCTATGGTTCTTTGTATCACTCTTTATCCTGGTAACAATTATTACGCATAAAGTCTCGACGGAACAATACGGTATCCTTGCAGTGATTATGACAGCATATAACACAGTTTTATATGTCGTGTCTTTTGGCTTGGAAGATGCTCTTACAACCTACGTACCGCGTGTCTTCGCGGAACATGGCAAGGTGGCAGCAGGTTTTTTGATACGTCGCTTGCTCTTGCTCCGTATCTGCATGTTAATTGTCTGTACCGTTATTCTACTATTTAGCCTACCACTACTTGCTAACGTTATCGCGCTCTTGCCTATTAATGGCGTGAATGCTATAGCGAATGGACTGCGGGATCAGCAACTACTTGACCATATGGTACCCATTGCGCTCTACGTTCTGGGCAACAGTATCAGCAGTTTACTTACGTCTGTATGCGCCTCTTACATGCGTATGTCTTCTGTACTCATCATCGGTAGTCTAACACAGGTTGTGTTGCTGGGCTTAGGTTTTATCGTGCTGCAGCTCGGCTGGGGAATCGATGGTTTTCTGTGGATGCAGTCGATTGTCTGGTTATTCAATGCGGCTGCCTTCGCAATCTGGCTCGCACCGACTGTCTTTACTCGTGGCAAAGTAGTGTATAAGCAACCCTTAGGACCGGTAGTCAAGCTCGGTATTTCTGCATGGCTGACCAACCTTGTCAATGGGGCATTACTTAAACAAGCGTCAATTATCTTGCTCGGCTACTTTGCGATTTCACTCACACAGCGTGGTTTTTTCAACCTCTCGTTCCAGCTCGCAGATTCAGCGAATGCACTGCTTGTTGCAGGCTTTGGCGGTGTTGGTGGTTCAGCATTAGCTGCTGCTGCTGTTGGTAGAAACTATAATCGACTGGGACGTTCATGGGAGGTGCTTATCAAAGTTGAGACGTTGCTAGCTGCCCCTGGTTTGGTGTTCTGTCTCTTCAATGCACAGAATATCGTCACAGTCCTCTACCCCAAAGCATTTGCACCTGTAGGTACATTACTAGCAATATTTCTGTTTTTTAATATAATTGTACGGGTGCTTGGTACAACCATTCACCAATCTACACTTTATGTCATGAATAAGGCACGTCTTGTCGTCTTAGGTCAATGGATCGGGCTTGTTGCGGTCATCGTACTTGGCATAGTGCTTATTCCACATTATGGCCCGGCAGGAGCCTTAATTGCTGATGGTGTTGCTAAAGCTCTTACGGGTGGCTTATTGCTCGCATTTCTCTGGCGTAGTCTCCCAAACAAATATCCGCTTGGCTTTACGCTCCGCTTCGTGCTCGCATTAACCATTGCCGCACTTCCTGGTATTGTGTGGCATCCTACGAATCGCATCTTGTTTGGCTTTTCAGGTGTCGTATTTCTTGTACTATGCGTAGGATTATTGCTACTGATAAAGCCACTTAATGCCGACGATTTGAGCATGATCGAGAGTATGAGGCCGAGCGCAGGGCGGTATTTAAAATGGTTCGCGCGAGATAGGAGCTAGTTAAAATCGTACAGAAGACATTGGTATAAGATTTCATAAAAATTTCTGCACTAAGATTAAACAAAAGTACACGGAACCCGGGGTTGGGACCCAAAAAAAAAAATATATTGGTGGCAAAAACGGAGAGGGGTCTTTTTT
>CAXUHF010000024.1:44398-50243 GCA_964250765.1 uncultured Ktedonobacteraceae bacterium
GCCACAAATTCATTGAATTTGTGGCTCCATCAGCGTTCCGTGTACTTTTGTCATTGTGTATTAGAGAGGAGGTTTTGTGGAGATGACGGAAATTTCCCTATTCTATACTCTGCACAGAGCAAATGCTTCTTGTATAAGAAAAAAAGATGAATGTCGCTCTAGTACGCGGAGATGGAGGTTTTTATGTTTACGTTATCTCGTACACTTATAAAAGCGATTATCTGGCTGGCGGCTGGGATGGTGTGTATTGTTGTGCTGCATCTTGGTGGCGTTTTCGCATTACACGTTGGGCAATTCGCGCCTGTGGTAGGTGCATATATTGGTGGCATCCTGGCTTTTAGTAGCGCGTGTTTACGAAGAAAGAATTATGAAAAAACGGAACCTTGGATTGGTTTTGAACAACTTTCATGGCTCTTGATTGGTTTAGGCGTCATTATGTGGGGTGTTGGTGATAGTTTCTGGCGGTATTATGTCTCCATTGGACAGGCACCATTTCCATCACTTGCCGACGCGGGTTATACCGTCTTTCCCCTATTTGCCTTTGTGGGTCTTTTACTTTTGCCACGTCCAGGTGCGCGCACAAAGCGCCTCGTCTTGCTCATAAATAGCCTGATTGCAATGGGTTCTCTACTTGCTCTATCATGGTATTTTTTGCTCGGCACACTCGCACAAGCACCAGGGGAAGCTAGCCTGGGTAAATTTCTTGGTCTCTACTATCCAGCAGCCGATACTGCGTTAATTAGTTGCGTGATCTTCCTACTCTTACGTGGACAAGGACGCGTCTACCAATCTACCGCACGCCGTGTGAGCTTGCTACTCGTTGGGTTAGGATTATGTTTCTTCGTCACCTCAGACTTTCTCTTTAATGTGCAGAATAACGCGGGTACCTATGTCGAGGCAACGTGGGTCGATTTAGGATGGCCTCTGGGAATGTTAACAATCGGTCTTGCGGCATACCTGCGACGCTTTCTACCTGTGACACCGGAACATATTATTCAGGAGCGTATGGAGCAAGGCTCTAATGAGAATGGCTTTGGTCCATCGCAATTAGTGCCATACGCTCTGCTCGTCCTCCTCTTTCTTGCGCTTTCACTCGATGTACTTACCAACAATCCGAGTCAACAAGCACTACGTCCTGTGCTCCTGTTCGCCACACTTGGAGTTGTAATACTGGTCATAGCGCGTCAAGTTTTTACTATCTGGGAGAATAAGCAACTCGCGCAGCAACAGACTGAAGCACTCGAACATCTGGAACGTGCCAATCAGCGAATCGAAGAGCAGGCTCATCAGTTAAACGACTATAATGTTGAGTTAGAGCGAGGAATAGAACATCTTAAGGACGTACAAGCGCAAATTGCCAATGGTCATCTCAAGGCTCGTGCAAATCTAACGCATGGTGCCCTGCTACCACTTGCCGCAAGCCTGAATCTGATGGGGGAGCGTCTTGCACGCTTGGGTCAGAACAATGCATACGCGATACGCCTTACGCAAGGGTTAGCTGACCTGAGCCGCTCATTTGAACATCACATGCGCGGAGAACCCTTTGTGATTCCAGCATCCTGCACTGACCTGCTCGAAATCAACCGTTTACTTGTTGCGATGCGTATGCGTGGTGTTATGTCACCACCCTCGTTACAATCAGCCGCTCAAAAGACGGCGACAACAGGTCAGCCAATGGGCATACCACCGCTCCAGTCGCCACTACCGACGCCACATCCTATCACACAACCAATGCAACAACCAAGCTATACACAGCGAGCACAACAGGCCAGTACCCGTTTGCCAGATACCAGTCCCTTGACACCGCGCAACTCGGTACGCTCCTATCCTTCCGTGCCCTCTTCAGACCAACCACAGCCACAAGAAAAAGGAGGAGCACAATCAGATGCTATCGGTGCGCGTCAGCGTGCTAATAGCAACCCATTTCGCGTGAGAATTCATCATAGCGAGGACGAATAAAACAAATTCTGTAACACAGCATGAGTATACGACCCAATGAGTTGTGTCGTATACTCATGCTGTGTTACGCAGTTACGCATACGACTACCGCGCTTACATTATCTGCACCTCCATTGCACAGAGCGGCATCGATCAATTTTGCACTTGTCTGCGAGGCACGGGGAGCATTATCTTTGATAATTTGCTCTATGTCCGCATTTCGTACCATCTCCCAAAGGCCGTCGGAGCAGAGAAGGAGAACATCGTTCGCCTGTAGCGGTACCTTGAATGTGTCTATCTCGACCCGCACACGCTCACCCAGACAGCGATTAATTTCGTTACGCTTCGGATGTGTATAGATGTCTTCCTCCTGAATAAGCCCTTTCTTAAAAAGCTGCCACACATGTGAGTGATCAGTGGTAATCTGCGTTAGTCCGCTCGATGCACGATAGAGGTACGTGCGGCTGTCACCGACATTGGCGACATACGCCATTGGGCCAAAGATGAGCGCGGAGGTTATGGTTGTACCCATCACGAATTTCTGCTGATTATGTTGATAGATGCTGAAATTTGCATATTGTATACCGTCCTTCAACAAGTCCTCACACAACGCCTCTTCCGCTTTAGAACTGAGTAGCGTTGGTGTCACAACTTCGCTCACCGAGCATGTAGCAAGGCGGCTCGCTTCCTGACCGTTCGCATGTCCCCCCATGCCATCAGCAACCACAAACAAACCAACGGGCAATATCTCTTCATCTGTAGTGTGTATATCCTGTAAGCCCAACACGTTGTCTTCATTAATGGATTTTTTTCGGACAAGCCCCGCATCCGAGCCGATGCCCACAATAAGGCGCAGTTGCGACTGTTCCCGTGTTTTTTCATCACTTGGTACGGAAACAAGCTCCTCGCGCTCTTCCTGCTCCTCCGCATCGAAGTCAGAGTCCTCTACTGGTTCTTCGTAGTCGTCATAAGTCTCATCGTCGGGATAGACAGTGTGGTTCTGATAGTCCATCTCTGGTACAGGTGCATGCACTGTTACAAGTTGAGCAGATGCGCGTGCGGGAATACGAGAGGATGAAGCAACGAGAACAGGTTGAGCAGGAACAGCAGCTTGTGTAGGATAACGTCGTGCGGAAGATGGCATGCGTGGATACACTGTATCAGGTAAAGTGTCAAACTCAGACACAGGTATAGAAGTTGTTGCCGTGGCATGCATAGGGACTGAGTGAGCTACACATCGCTCTTCATCAGAAGCGTACTGTTCTAATTCCTGTGCTTCTTCAAATTTACGCCTTTCCTGAAGTAGTTCCCACTCATATTGCACACTCTTTCCACATGCAAACACCCATACGAGCCAGAGCAACAACAACAAAAATGACTGCAATACCAGTCCGATAAAAGGCAAGACAATAAGCGGACCGCGTGCTGCCCAGAGGACGGGCAATGTTATTAGTACCTGTACCAGAAAACGCCATGCCACAGGTGGAAAGCCACCACAGAGCACAACGAGTAATATGCCGCATAGAAGTAAACCAACGTCACATGTAATACGCAGCCATTGGCGATTTCTATAGGTAGCATTGAGCTGTTGAAACATATTCTCCTCCCCTCATTTCTATCTATCATTGAGTAGCATTATTTACTGTTGTTTCGAGGAATGTGCTAATACGAACAATAGCATTGCTTTGAACAACAACACGTATTCCGCCACGTCCAGAGGATAGTGACAAATCAGAGGTAACAATCATCCAGTTGGCGGGTTCAGCAGTTGTCGTAGGCCATACTTTTGCGGAGAGTGTCGCCCCTTGTGCTTGGATGCGAAGCGTGTACACAATACCAGCTTGAGCACGAAAAGGAATAGAGGCGAGCGACTTACCTATACCGTTGATATGTTTGATGATTGAGAGTTGTGTGCCATCAATCAATGCTTTATACCAGTTATTTGTATCCTTCCAACGCACAACTGCTCCAATATTCACTTTACCCGCGTCAAACCGGCTGGTAGTGGCACTTACTGATACATCGGTAGCAGGAGCGGTTGGGCCAATAATGGCATTGAAAGTCCCTTGACCTCCGGCAATCTGCCCCATACTTCCGGCGATAGAGAACATAGCAGCAGTATTTGCATCACCTTCCCAATTTTGCCCATCGACAGCAGAACCCCATAGTGCTTGATCGGCACGTTGAAAGGTATCATGCGCTAATGTAGTAGCAGGTAATTGTCCCGGTTTTGTCGGTCTCTTCGGAGTAAGCGTAGATGAAGTAGGAGGAGACTGCCTATTGCTTTGTCCACTTGTGTGTGGCACCGTCAAATCGCGTGTAATAGCATTGGCATATACACTGGAAACAAGCCCACCGAATAGAAGTATAACGAGAATAGTGAGGAATATCCAACGAAAATTCATGCTTTATACTCCTTGCGAGGCTTCTTTATAAGGCGTAACATCCAATACTGCTAGTTCTTGCATATGCGCATGAATCCAGGTCACGCCCTCATGCATCTCACCCGTTACCGCATCGACTTGCCCATCGTAGGCGTAGTTAGCATTCGCAATCATATCGTTGAGCAAAAGAAACGCCTGTGGTTGACTGAGTTGGGCATTGCTCATTTTCACTAACTGTAAGGCATCCTGATGCGTTATATTCAGCCAGTTCCGTACATTGCTTAGAGCCGCAATAATCTCGGCAGCATTTCTATAAAGAGTCGGAGAAGCATTCGCAGTATGAATGACTCCATTGAGATGCACAGCAATACTATCAACATAGCTGGGAGGACTCTGGTTTGGACCGTTGACTTCTAATAATCCCATGCGTGCTAAGCGTTCCTCTGTATTTAAGGGTGTGTTGGGTGGCAAATCCATCTGTACAAAGGAAGTTCCATCTAAATAGGTAAGTATGCGTATCACCTGACGCCGGATGAAGTTCATATCGTGTGCTTCCTGCCAGCTTTCCCGTGTGCTGGTCGTCCACTCAAGTATTTTGCCTGTGTTGCGATAAAACCAGTTGTTCAGGCCCCCTGGCAACTGCATTGTATTGAGAATAGGCTCTGATGCCTGTAAGTGACGCAGGTGATCGAGAAAGGTATAGTGAGGGCTATTTGTACTACTATTCCCCTCAGAAGGCGTGGGCAAAGTTTGAGAAAATTCGGCATAATAACACCACGTAGATGCGTCGAGCGAGGGTGATACAGGACTTACTGTACCAGCATCCTCTTCCGTTACAAGGAAGCGGCTCATGATCTCTAACAAATTGGTATGTTGCTTATCACCAGCGTAGAACATGTGCGCTGTTCCTTCATTGACTGATAATGCACCCAGAAAGAGAGTAGTCGTCTCCTCCTGGTCCTTATCACCCAATAGCCATGCATAGTAGCTCTTTTGCACAGACGGATTAGTAATGTGAGTTAGTTCAACCTGTATCTCGTCATTGATACCCTGACTGCTGTTCTCGCTCAATTGCTCACTACTAAGAAAATAGACATGTCCCACAATAGAGAGTGCCGATGCAACGGGTACAGCGTTGGCAGTACTCTGTTGCGATAACAGGAAGTAGCCAGTTCCTACGGCACATACCGCGAGTAGCGTTAACACAATGAGGGTAATAGAGACGTAGCGTTTCATGTTTCTTCCTCTCTCTGCTATTCCACGTACTCGACCAGTTTGACATGAGCCGCGTGCTGAGAATATTCTCCACTCCTCTTATTCGCTGGCATAGAGAGTATAGGCATGATGGGAGGCAATTCGTCAGTCGTCACATCCTGAATATCGTATTGTGCATTAAATGTAGTAAGCTCTGGCGTGGATTGGAACCAGGATACGTGCAAGGGAACCTCTGCATAAACGTCCTGATCTTTATCGAACGGCTCTAGTGTAGAGTCGTCTGATGAACCTTCCCACACCGCATTACT
>CAXUHF010000024.1:50343-54656 GCA_964250765.1 uncultured Ktedonobacteraceae bacterium
ATGCTCTCACCGTTACCATATTCTCCACTATCAACGTAAATATCGCCTTTTTTACTATGCATGACTTTGCCTCTCGTCAAAACATGGAAGGTTGCCATCCAGACGAGCACAGTGAGCACGCTCCACCCAATGAGCCAGCAAAGTGCCTGAACAAGCAACAAAAGAAAACTCTGTCGTTGTGGTCCCTGCAGAAGAGTATGCAGTATTGCACTAGCCATAGCCCTACGTTCTGGATGCAGCCAGTCCAGCATTATGGGTGCAAGGGGAGCGAGTTCACGCCATGCTAGTGGCGGGAAGCCACCTAAGCCATATAGAATTAGGAAACCGGAGCAGCAGTATAATAGCGGTGAGAGATAGGAGCCAAACAAAGTCGCCATGAACGGTTGCACCATGTTTACAATACGTTGTTCCTGTATAATCTCTTGCTCAGAATGCTCAACACGCTCCAAACTTCCTAATGTATGAATAAATGCACCAACCACAACCAAGCCACCACCAAGATAACCTGCGAGAGGTAAGACTTCATGTAGATAGAAATATGCCGCAACCACGCCTAGCACAGGCTCAAGAATATAGATAAATGAGATGCTAACAGCAGAAATATGTTTCTGCATGAGGACCGCGATTAACGTGGGCAGAAATGTACAGGCACCCGCGACATAAAGAATAACGAACACATCTTTAGGAAACGATGGATGAAATGCCTGCCAATCCCCAAATAGTAACGCGATCAGACAGGCCCATAATGCCATAGTAAGCAACTCAACGGCAAGCAACGGCCAATGGACTAATGTTTTTTGTTTCTCTAATTCTTGTACTCCATAGTCCGAGAGAAAAACGTATAGCGTAAAAAAGAGGCCACCGAGGAAGGCAATTAACGCTCCTCTGATACCACCCATTTCTGAGTTTGCTATAAGCAAAGCGGTTCCAGCTACGGAGAGGATGCCAGCAAGCCAAGTTGCCTTATTCATTGGTTGCCGCAACACGAGCCAAGCAATGAGTGCTGCCAAGAAGCCGTTAAGGGCTGGAAAGAAGGCTGTTCCCGTCGCAGTCGAATATTTCAATGCGATTGCAATAGTGAAGAGTGCCAAGCAAAGACAACTGCCAAGCAGCACACCGCGTTTGACCAATGCCCATGTCAAATGTTGATAAGTGAATACGAGCATGGCAAGCGCAATAGGGGCGAGTGTTATCATCTCAAAGAAGGTGAACACGATAGGCTCGATACGACCTAGAGCTTCCTTTGCCACTGCATAGTACGTTGCGAAAAGCATAGTATTCAACAAAAAGGCAAACCCTGCGATCACTTTCATTTTCATCAGATGATGCTCCTGAATGGTGTAGAATTAAGCCCCTACAGATTGTGTTGAGAGCATTTGGCGTGGTGAGATACGGGGAGAGCGCGTGGCACGCTCTACCGCATGCACCTCGACATCCTCAGTCTGGAAATGGGTTTTAGCAAATTGCACTACCTGACTCACGGAAAACTCTTCGCACGAGAATATATCGAGGTTGACCATGCCATAAGGAGGCCACGCATGCAGACTTACATGACTGGTGGCGATGATAACAAAGCCAGACAAGCCATCATCCAGTGGGTTGCTGGTCTTTATATCGCGCAAGATAGCGGGACTCACTTTGTCCATCCCTATAAAATCGGGGTAATCTTCAAGGACACGGTGTAAAAACGCCTCATCTTGCAAAAGTACGGGATTACAATGGTATAAATCAATCATGACATGGAGCATGAGTATTTGTCCCTCCTGAAAATTGTTTGTGTCTTACCACACTCAAAGTATAAAGGAGAGGAGGGATATGAAGGGGTGTTTTTTGTACAGTTCAGAGACATGGATAACTACGATTACCTGTGTGAGGTGATACAGGTTTCGTATGAGACATATCCTCAGTGCGACAGAGGGAGCATAGAAAGAAGGGTATCCATAACGCAATTCTGTAATGAGAGAAAATCAATGGACGCCTATGAGGGCGTCCATTGATTTTCTCTCATTAAAACACTGCTGGTTCCATATAATCGCCGAATGAGGCGCGAAACACATCCATGATCTCGCCAAGTGTCGCGTAGGTCTTGACCGCCTCGATAATCGCAGGCATCGTGTTCTCGGTTCCATCGCAGGCGCGGCGTAAGTTTTCCAGAGTACGCTTGACCTCTGACGCATTTCGCTCGCTTCGCACACGTTGAAGACGCTCTATCTGGGCACGTTCACCTTCGCGGTCAACATAGAGCGTTGGAACCTTGATATCTTCATCCGTGATGTAGTCATTGACACCAACAATGGTGCGTTTGTGCGTATCAATCTCTTGCTGATAGCGGTAGGCCGATTCCGCGATTTCGCGTTGGAAGAAGCCGTTTTGAATACACGCGAGTACACCACCAAGCGCGTCAATACGATTCAGGTAGTCCGTCGCGGCACGTTCCGTCTCATCGGTCAGTGCTTCGATAAAGTACGAGCCTCCTAATGGATCAATAGTATTCGTAACACCACTTTCACTTGCGATAATCTGCTGCGTACGTAGCGCGATAAGTACCGCTCGTTCTGTTGGCAATGCTAAGGCTTCGTCGAGAGAGTTTGTATGTAGTGAGTTGGTACCACCTAACACCGACGCGAGTGCCTGAATAGAGGTACGTACGATATTGTTCTCCGCCTGCTGTGCAGTAAGAGAAACACCTGCCGTTTGCGCATGACAGCGCATCATCCACGAACGCGGGTCCTTCGCGTTATAGCGTTCACGCATCAGCTTAGCCCACAAACGACGACCCGCACGAAATTTAGCAATCTCCTCAAAGAAATCGTTATGCACATCGAAGAAAAACGAGAGGCGTGGTGCGAACTCGTCGATGGTGAGACCACGTTCTAACGCAGCATCCACATAGGCAAGTCCGTCGGCAATAGTGAACGCAAGCTCTTGTATCGCTGTTGCACCCGCTTCACGAATGTGGTATCCACTGATACTGATCGTGTTCCAGCGTGGCATATTGCGTGTACCAAACTCAATCGTGTCGGTGACAAGGCGTAGTGATGGCTCTGGTGGAAAAAGGAATTCTTTTTGTGCACTATACTCTTTGAGTATGTCATTTTGCAGCGTACCACCAAGCGAGGCCATTGGGAAGCCACGCTTTTCCGCATTGACAATATACATAGCCCAGATGACGGAGGCGGGACTATTGATGGTCATTGACGTAGTAATTTTGTCCAGAGGCAAGTCCGCAAACAGAATTTCCATATCCGCGAGCGAGGAGACCGCGACTCCACACTTCCCAAATTCTCCCACCGCCATTGGATGGTCGGTATCATAGCCATAGAGAGTTGCCATGTCGAACGCGGTTGAAAGCCCTGTTTGGCCCTGTTTCAAGAGATATTTGAAACGCGCGTTTGTGTCCTCGGCAGTGCCAAAGCCCGCGAACATACGCATTGTCCACGGCTTCGCACGATACATTGTGGGCTGCACGCCACGTGTGTAAGGATAGACGCCTGGAAGTCCAAGATCGCTTGTATAGTCAAGCGATGCATTATCTTGTGGTGTATAGAGACGATGAATGGGAACACTGGAAGTGGTCATCAGGTTATCGCGCTCTGGCATGCGCTCCTGCGCCTTCTTGACCATCGTATCTTCCCATTGTGTGCGTTGCGTCGTGAGCCGCGCTAGCTCGGCTTTATCAAAAAGCGTGCCTTGTTCGACAACAGGCTGCATCGACTCTGTCGGTTTCTGCTCAATCATGACGAAGAACTCTCCTCACTGGGTACAAGGCAAGAAAGAAGTGTAAAGCTTCTAGGTTGACCCTCTATGTAGTACGTTCTATGTTAGAGCTATTGTAACATATTGCACTGGGCGAGTCTGGAATGATTACTTACGTACAAAGGGTACTACATAGATCACCATAAACGTGAAGAAAGCACCGTTGGCGAGGACTGTTGCGAGGTGGAAGACTTCGTGAAAACTAAAGACGCGCGACCAGAGTGTGGGCTTGCGCAGCGCATAGGCAACTGCCCCAAGCGTGTAAAGGACACCCGCGAGCAGAAGCAGCAACATACCATTAATACCAATCTGCGCCACAAGCTCAGGAATCGCGGCGATAACAACCCAACCCATAACAACATAAAGTCCAGCCGTGATCCAGCGCGGCAAGTGTACTGAGAGGGCTGCCGTTGCAACTCCAATCACTGCAAGCACCCAGATAGTGGTGAGGATCGTAACACGCCAATTGCCGATCATGACATTGAACACTATAGGGGTGTACGTACCCGCAATGAGGACAAAGATGTTGGCATGGTCGATACGGCGCAGAAATGCAC
>CAXUHF010000025.1:0-6555 GCA_964250765.1 uncultured Ktedonobacteraceae bacterium
TTTTTGCCCTGGCCCCTATCCTTGGGAATAACTTTTCTAGTATCTAATTAGCATAAAAAATCGTGATGGGCATAGATTTGGCTCTGCCAAATCTATGCCCATCACGATTTTATATGTTATCTGTGTTCCAAACCGTAGTTCGGTGCTTCTTTAGTCACAATTACATCATGTGGATGGCTTTCACGTAAGCCAGCACCAGTGATGCGGGTGAAGCGTGTCTTCTCCTGCATTTCTTTGATTGTCGCAGACCCTGTGTAACCCATTGCCTGACGTAGACCACCGACAAGTTGGTAAACCAGAGGACCAAGCATCCCCTTGTATGGTACGCGTGCCTCGATACCCTCGGCAATCAACATAGACTCATCACGCGTCTCGCTCTGAAAGTAGCGCCCCTTGCTATGGCTACGCTGCTTCATTGCTCCAATCGACCCCATACCACGATAGTCTTTGAAGCGTTCGCCGTGCGAGATAAGCAGTTCACCAGGACTCTCATCCACGCCAGCAAGCAAGCTTCCCAACATCACCGTGTCTGCACCAGCCGCGATTGCCTTTGCGATATCGCCAGAGTACTGAATGCCGCCATCGGCAATAATCGGAATATCGTATTGATGCGCAACCTGAGCGCACTCGTAGATCGCTGTGATTTGTGGCATGCCAATACCTGCAATGACACGTGTTGTACAGATTGCCCCTGCGCCTATGCCGACCTTTACCGCGTCTACACCTGCTTGAATAAGTGCTTCAGTTGCTTCGGCAGTAACGACGTTACCGGCGATAAGTTGTGCACGCTTGCCGAAGCGGTCTTTCACCCGCGCCACAGTTTCGAGCACCATGCGTGAGTGTGCATGCGAGGTATCGACGACCAGCACATCTACGCCCTCTTCGATAAGTGCTTCACAACGCTTATCGGTATCTGATCCCACACCAATCGCGGCACCAACACGGAGTCGCCCGAACTCATCTTTTGCCGCCTGTGGATAGAGCAGTTTTTTCTGAATATCTTTCATCGTGATGAGACCTTTGAGCATACCGTGCTCATCCACCACAGGCAATTTCTCGATTTTGTAACGGTGCAGACTGTCGCGTGCCTGCTCTAGTGTTGTGCCCACAGGTACCGTTATCAGACGGTCACGTGTCATCAATTCAGAGATAGGGCGATTCAGGTTTGTCTCGAAACGAATGTCACGGTTCGTGAGAATACCAACAAGTTTGCCATCTTCTGTCAGTGGAATGCCTGAAATGTGAAAGCGTTCCATCGCGGTGAGTGCTTCACGCAGCGAGGCGGTTGGTTCCATCGTAATCGGGTCGGTAATCATGCCCGACTCTGAACGCTTTACTTTATCAACTTCGTCGGCTTGCTGTTCGATTGGTAGATTATAGTGAACGATGCCAATACCGCCTTCACGCGCCAAGGCGATGGCTAATCGTCCTTCTGTCACGGTGTCCATCGCGGCACTCACAATTGGGACATTGAGCGCGATAGAGCGTGTCAGGCACGTTTGAGTAGAGACATCACGAGGCAATACGGAAGAGGCAGCAGGAACAATAAGAACATCGTCGAACGTCAGACCCTCGGCGACAAATTTGTCGCTAAACGAGTCCGATTTCTGTACCAGAGACATGATGAGGGCTTCCTCCTTATAAAAATGCCCAGCACACAAGGATACGCGTGCTGGGCCTCCCGATTGGGGTGGCAAAACATACTGTTTTCATAATTCAAAAAGTATTTTCTCTAGTGTAGCACGTTGTTTCAGGTAACGTCAAATGCTATATAAGAATAAAAAATGGGTTGCAGAGGTTTGTATACAAACCTCTGCAACCCATTTTTTATTCTTGAGTTATACTAGAGCGTGCGTCGTGAGCGACTTCCAACGAACAGATTGTAGAGAAGTACAATTATAGCAATTACTAACAGAATGTGTATCAAGCCGCCAGCGATGTGAAAGACGAGTCCAAGTACCCAGAATATAACAAGAAGAACAATAACGCCCCAAAGAATACTTCCTAACATTGTAAAACTCCTTTTAAATTTGTTGGATGGCAACAAACTATACTAATTTCAGTATATCGATAGCCTTGTATAACCTCTGTTATAAACACGTTTCAGACAGTAAAATAGATGTGGGTTACACATTCTTATTTTCGGGGGTTGTCAGTAACGTGCAACTGCTGTACTGTATATACAGAAATCATTCCATAACACTCTTGTAAGGAGCATATTGTATGTCTGCTGACGCGCAGACAACGACGACTCGTCAGACCATACCCGACAGGTATACACGCGGCAATGAGGCTATCGTCGTTGACTCTTTCAGTAAAAGCTACGGCCCAACACGGGTTGTTGATAATGTACAATTTACCGTTCAGCGAGGTGAGGTCTTCGCCTTGCTTGGCCCCAATGGTGCTGGCAAAACTACAACCGTCGAGACCCTTGAGGGCTATCGTACTCCCGATTCGGGGACTATCCGTGTATTGGGACGTGATCCTATCCGTGAGGCACAAGCTCTTAAACCACACATTGGTGTGATGTTACAGCAGGATGGCCTCTATCCAGCGCTCACTGCTCGTGAGGTGCTACGCCTTTTCGCAGGCTACTATGAACATTCGCAGAACGTTGATGCATTGTTAGAACGCGTAGGGCTTGCAACAGCCGCAAAAACGCGCTGTCGCCGATTATCGGGTGGTCAGAAGCGTCGGCTCGCGCTCGCCGTGGCCCTTGTTGGCAATCCGTCGCTTGTCTTTCTGGATGAGCCAACGGCAGGTATGGACCCACAGGCGCGACTTGCCACCTGGGAAATCATCCGTGATCTCAAGCGCAACGGTTCTACCGTGCTACTGACAACACATTTGATGGACGAGGCCGAACGGCTTGCGGACCGCGTGGCGATCATCGACCACGGACGCTTAATCGCGCTTGATACTCCTGGCAATTTGACTGGCACACAGAATGCGAACGTTGTGCGCTTCGTTGCCCCTGCTGGCCTGGATACTGTAGCAGTAGCAAAACTTTCATCAGCAACAAGCGTTGAAGAGGTTCTCCCAGGTAGCTACGTCATCGAGACTCCCAATGTTCCGACGCTGCTTATCGAATTGACCACATGGCTACGCGATTCCAATATCGCCCTCTCAGAATTAAGAGTAGGACATGGTTCGCTTGAAGACTTGTTCCTGCGCCTTACCGGATCAGAAGTAAGAGAATAACACGATTATGGCAACACAAACAAATGTAACAACAATAGATTATGAAACGGGGAGCAGCAAAGCGGCTCCATTGAGTCGTCAGATACTGACACAGGTACAATACGAATTGCTTCTCACACTACGGCGTGGCGAGAATATTCTGGTGACGCTGATTGTACCCGTGATGCTGCTCATCTTCTTTACCTCACTCAACATCGTACCCTCAGTCAATGGGAGTGCGATCAACTTTTTGCTTCCTGGTATATTAGCGATAGCGATAATGGCGGCTGGCATGGTCAATCTTGGTATTGCTACTGCTTATGAACGCTACTATGGTGTGCTGAAACGTCTTGGCAGTTCGCCTCTGCCTCGTAGTGGCTTGATCGTTGCAAAGGTTATCTCAATCCTCATTCTCGAAGTCATCCAGGTGCTTCTACTCGTCGGTGTTGCGGTACTTCTGTACCGATGGCAGCCAGCAGGCTCTCCGCTACTCACACTGCTAGCAATAGCACTTGGTACAATCACGTTTGCCGCCTTTGGGTTGGCAATGGCAGGGGCGTTACGTGCAGAGTTAACGCTGGCAGGAGCAAATGCCCTGTTTCTCGTCTTCGTCTTTCTCGGCGGCGGTGTGCTTCCGCTCACGCGCTTGCCTGGACCGCTCGCTGCCCTCGCTGAATTGCTTCCCGCTACAGCGTTGACGCAGGCTCTGCAAGCTACAATGACGCGAGGTGGCAGTTTTCCGAGTTCTCCTTTGATCGTACTCGCTATCTGGGCTGTGCTTATGCTCGTAATTGCTATTCGTACCTTCAAATGGGAATAGGAGCATGTATAATGTCTACACGTTGTAGGGACTCCGTTTACGGCGTCCGAGGCGCAATTTATTGCGCGAGACCCTTGTTTCACCTCTTCATATGACATGTATATCCAAGGAATTGGCCTCGGACGCCGTAAACGTGGTCCCTACAACGCATCCATCTCGTTCATAATAAAAGGAAAAATATGGCAGATACCATATCAAGTACAAAAGGGAACGTCATCGCAGTGTGTCGCAATCCAGAACCAGGGTTGCCTAAGCCCGTCGTCAAACACATCTATCTTTTAGAAGATTTAGGTGTCGAAGACGATTATCATGCAGGAAAATTTGTGCGTCATCGCTATCTTGCGAAAAAACATCCTACACGGCGCAATATGCGACAAGTGTTGATCGTCGATGCCACTGCATATCACGAGTTAGAGCAGAAGGGCATTTCTATTGGTCCTGGCTCGATGGGTGAAAATATCACCGTTGATGGAATCGCTATCATGGAACTTGCCGAGGGTACATGTCTCACAGTTGGGGGCGCAGTCGTGGAGATCACGGAGGTTCGCAAGCCGTGTGTGCAATTGAACGGCATCAATCCAAAGCTACTGAAAGCTGTCACCTCGTTGGAAGATGGCAAAAAGGTCTATAAAGCGGGAATTATGACGCGTGTTTTACAAGCGGGATGGGTGAAAGCAGGAGACCGCATTGCTGTGATGGTGCCAGATGTGATACAACAAGCCATGCTGTTTTAGCGAACTATGCTTGTGTATTAGCTTGAAAGGACGGAAAACTCTATGCTTCCTTGGTCTGTACAATCACAAGGTCGTTTTGATGAAATTATATTTCCTAGTGAGGTGCTGAAAGGGAACGCGCTTGGTGATCCCTCTGACCGTCCGCTATGGGTCTATCTCCCTCCTAAATATGACGAAGACACGACGCGTCGCTATCCAACAATCTATATGATCCAGGGTCTAACTGGTCAACTCGACATGTGGCGTAACCGCTCACCGTTCAGAAAAAACTTTCCTGAACTCGTCGATGAACTTTTCTCCGATGGAAAAACACCACCCTGCATTGTGGTATGGGTTGATTGCTGGACCTCTTTAGGAGGAAGCCAATTTCTGGACTCACCTGCTACGGGAAGATATCATACGTATCTCAATGATGAAATTGTGCCGTGGGTTGATGCCCATTATCGTACATTGCCAGAGCGAGACCATCGCGGCATTGCCGGTAAGTCGAGCGGCGGCTACGGTGCGATGATTACGCCAATGCTACGGCCCAATTTATGGGGTGGTCTCGCAACACATGCTGGTGACGCATTATTTGAAACCTGCTACCTCCCCGATTTCCGTGAATCAGTACGTGTTCTGCGTGATTCCTATCAAGGTTCGTTTGAGCGTTTCTGGCAAGACTTTCATACACGTCCGGCCTTCTCAAAAGATAGTGATGCGCATTTACTCAACGATTGGTGTATGGCTGCTTGCTATTCTGCCGACTCTGATGGAACGGTTCGTCTGCCCTATGATACGAAAACAGGGGAATTGCAAGTAGACGTGTGGGAACGCTGGTTGACACACGACCCCGTGCGTATGGCCCCGCAGCATGCAGCCTCATTACGCACGATGAAGGCCATTTACATAGACGCGGGAAAACGCGATCAGTTCTTTCTTGACCTGGGAGCGGAGGCGTTTCGTCAAACACTCGAACGCATAGGTGTGCAAAATGTATTCTTTGAGCTATTTGAAGCCACGCATGCTGCCATCGAATACCGCTATCCTCTTAGTTTAAAGTATCTTGCCGAGCGACTAACCCCCTAAGCCCTGTTTACTATATTCTTTGGGCTAGAAGGAGTACATATATGGTAAACAATCTTGAACAATTTGCAGACACAGACTACTGTTATCTCACTACAACGGGTCGTGTTTCTGGCAAGGCGCACACTATCGAAATTTGGTTCGCGCTTCACCAGACTACTCTGTATTTGCTCTCCGGTGGTCGTGAAAAGTCTGACTGGATTAAAAATTCGTTGCACACACCTGATGTACAGGTAAAAATTCACGATACACAATTTGCTGGCAAGGCGCGACTTGTAGCAACTCCTGAAGAGGATGCGCTTGCACGTCAACTCGTTTTAGAAAAATACGCACCGCGTAGTAGCGATGATTTGACTGAATGGTCGCGTACCTCGCTGCCACTTGCAATAGACTTAGTACACTAACATAGAAACGTCCTGTAGTATGTTCGTACCATTACTATACTTCGCGTGTATCGACATCTATGTAATAGGTGAAGAGTTGTTCGTCAAGCGTAACACTGCTATGGACAGCACCTAAAGCATGGTATTTATAGAAGTACACATTCGTAAGAAGGCCAACACCTACGAGAAGGAGCATAACAAGCATAAAGAGAAGTGCAAACATCAAAGCACCAATTCGTCTTTCTCTGGCCCATATAAAGATGTCCAGTTATCATCTATTCTGTGAAAGAGTATTTCCTCTTCCGATAAAAGAGACGCAGTGAGATGTGTTTCATCAAATTTATTAGAAACCTCGAATGGTCGAGAGGGTGTG